>DAOTUH010000248.1:0-34625 GCA_034437255.1 Anaerolineae bacterium | reverse complement strand
TCCTGGGTGACCTTGTGAAGCTGGTGCCAGACGTAGAAAGCCGTGACGGCGAAAAAGAGGAACAAACCGCCAAGATTGAGGACGAACCAGGACTTGATCGGGACGGAAAGCAGGATGTAGTCAGAGGCGGAGGCGATGGTGACGATCTCCCAGGCAATCCCGATCAACAGCACGACGAAGATAAGAGCGGGGAGTGTCAGAAGTCCGAGTAGCACGCAGATCTTTCGGTTACGTCGCCCCAACTTTTTCATAAGTAGATTATCCCTACGTTTTGATACGACCATCAGTCCGCCCGGAAGATGTCGACCGGCACGACATCCACCACCTAGCCACTATGTTACCTCAATTCCTTGCAATCACGAATTCCGCCATCCTTGAGTGAGTGAAAGCGGAGTTGATACAAACGTGTTCAGAATCTGATGCGACCGGGCTTTTCTGGAGCGGCTTCGTTTGCCTAACATGCTCGTTACGTGTGTAGTGTAATTGTAATTGGCTCTTATAGGTTTTAGGTGAAGTATCCTGGACAGCTTGAAATTACTCACGAATTTGCACGGATAAACATGGACAAAAACGATATAATCTGTGAAAATCTGCGTTAATCTGTGGATTTTTCCGTAGCTCGTATAGAAGCAGATTTAGGGCTTCACCTAATTCCCGACAAGAGCCATTGTAATTACGTGGATCCAAAAGTATGCTGCCTTTGTATGTAGACAGCGCCGCTACCCCGCCCTTTGTAATCTGTCTCGAAACATGCTATAATGCCGCCTAGCTCTATAATGCCGCCTAGCTAAGGAAAGAAGTGAATCTGTTAGGTCTTCGGTGGTCCCCCACTTGTGCGGGTCTCATTGAGGGGTTGCTGATTTGATACGCGTGGAGGGATGAATATGGAGACGGTACTTAAGACATTTTTTCCCCAGATACATCGCCAGTCCATCCGCTCGCGGCTCGCCTGGTATGCCTACGACATTGGCAACTCGGCCTACGCGGCTGTGGTCCTACTGGCGATCTACGCGGCGTACTTCAAGGAGCACGTAGTGGGTGGGCCGGAGGGCTCTCGGTTATGGGGGATCTCCGTGGGTATTGCCATGCTGATCGTAGCCGTCATATCTCCGGTGCTCGGCGTCATCGCCGACTTCGCCGGCCGCAAGAAAGACTTCCTGCTCTTCTTCACCGCCATGGCCTGCTTTGCTACCTCGACGCTTTTCTTCGTCCACAAGGGAGATGTGCTGGCGGGGATGGTGCTCTTTATCTTAGCCGAGATCGGCTATCGCGGCGGGCAGGTCTTCTACAACGCGCTCCTGCCGGAGGTCGCAACGCGGGAGGAGACGGGCCGGGTCTCCGGGAACGGTTGGGCCATCGGCCTGGTGGGCGGGATCGTCTGCCTGTTGCTTGTCCTGGCGCTGGTCACGCTGATCAAGGGTACCTGGATCGTCCGGCTGTCGCTGGTCATTACGGCCCTCTACTTTGCGTTTTTCGCCACGCCCCTCTTCCTCTGGCTGCGGGAACGCGCCCAACCGCAGCCTCTACCGCCGGGAGAGTCTTATCTCACGGTCGCGCTCACGCGTCTGCAGTATACCTTCCGAACTGTCAAAGAACACCGCGAGTTCATCAAGTTCATGATCGCGTTCTTGATCTACAACGACGGCGTGCTGATGACCATCAACTTTGCCGCCATCTTCGGCGCCGTGATGTTCGGCCTGGAGCAGCAGAGGCTTATCGTGTTTATGATTATCATCCAGGTGACGAGTGTCGGGGGAGCTTACGTCTCCGGCATCCTCACCGAGCGCATCGGCAATAAGCGGACACTTATCCTGTTCATCATCATGATGTTGGGCGCCGTCGTGGGCTTGTTCTTGAACGAGTCTGTGACAGGATTCTTCATCATCGGCGGTGTGGCAGGGTGTGCGCTGTCCGCCGTGCAGTCGGTCAGTCGAGGCATGATCGCGGTCCTCAGCCCGCCGGGACGGAGTGCGGAGTTCTATGGCTTCTTCGCCGTCGCCGGGCGGACCTCCTCCTTCATCGGCCCCACCATCTACGGCCTGGTGGCGACCGAAGCCGCTTTCTGGTTTCAGGCTCAGGGGGACGCGGCCTCTTTCCTTTGGTTTGAAGCCCACGAACGCGGGGCCGCGCTGGCGGAGCAGCTGGGACAGCGCGTGGCAATTCTGCCGGTGATCGTCTTCCTGGTGGTCGGTCTGGTTTTGCTGTTCTCGGTCAACGAAGAATGTGTCCCCTCGGACAGCGCCTGAGCGTCACCAATCGTCATATTGTGCCCCGTGGCGGGACGCGCTTCTTACTTCGTGGTCTCCACGCGCTGCCAGAGTTTGGAGAGGGGACGGCGCAGCACGCGCACCTTGAGAAAGACCAAGATCCAGAGATGCAGCCGGGCGGCGAACAGCAGGCCCGTCCAGAGGAGCTCGCGTAGATTCTGAGGATACCGCAGGAGCAGGCTCAGACCCTGCCACGCTTCCAGGAAGGCGGAGCGCATGTGTACCGGGGATTTTCGCACGTAGTCCTGGACGTATCCACCGGCGGAGCGCACTTTCTGGCGCAGCCAGTCGTCGTAGGTGGTGGGATAGTTCACCCAGACGCGCGCCTGAGGCGCGTAGCGAATGCGGTAGCCCTGCCGGGCGATTTGGTGTGAGATGACGGCGTCCTCGGCCAGCGCGTCTTCCGGCACACGCTCCACCAGCTCGCGGCGAAAGGCGAAGAGGTAGCCCGAACAGAGCAGGAACTTCCCTGCGCGGTCGCGTCTCAGGCGGACGCGGTGCGCACTGTCCGTGAGAAAATGTGACCAGTAGTCTAGAGCGGTATCGCGGGCGTTGGTGCTGACGGGCCGTCCGGTCACGGCGCCGACCTGCTCATCCTCGAAGGGTGCCAACAGTGGCGCCAGAGCGCCGTCCTCAATTGCTACGTCGCCGTCGCTCAGCACGACGATATCGCCCTGGGCAGCCCTCAGCCCGTAATTCAACGCTGCCGGCTTACCTCGTTGCGGATCGGCCACGTGGCGCACCTGTGGATAATGGGCCGCGTAGCCGTCGACGACGGCCATGGTCTCGGGGTCGGGACAGACAACGAGGATTTTCCCCCGCTCTGGTACCTGGTTCAAGACAGCTTCAATGGCGCGGCCCACGGTCTTAGGTTCACGAAACGCGGTGATGATTACACTGACGTTCATCTTCTCACCTGATCGATTCTTGTCTGTGACAGATTGCGATTGTGTGCCTGCGTACGACAACATACCCACATGATTTTCTCTGGTTCCTCCCCTTTTTTGGAGCGGTCCTCTGTTATCCCAAATTGATTTGGGATATTTTGGGATAACTTGCGAAATCAAGCACAAACATGGCTCTGCCGAAAAAAAGCATGAGCCTCACGCTAAGACGCAAAGGCTTGCACCCTATGCCGTAATTTCAGAATTTTCTTAGCGTTCTTGGCGACTTTGCGTGAGATTTCTCGTCTCTCACGATAACGGGCGAGTTCAGGTCAGTAAGCGTCGCATGATCATGCTGACGCGGTCGGCAGCCTCTTGCCAAGAGAAACGGCGTAGGTTCGCGCGTCCTTGAGCGATCAGGGTCTGGCGCAACGTCGCATCGGTGAGCAGGCGCGCCAAGCCCCTGCCGATGGCTTGCGTATCCTCTGGATCGACGAGCAGGGCACCTTCACCTGCGACCTCTGGCAGGCTGGAGGTTGTGCTGGTCAGCACCGGCACGCCGCATGCCTGGGCTTCCAGCACGGGGAAGCCAAATCCCTCGTAGAGAGAGGGGAAGGCGAAGAGCACCGCATCGGAGAGCAGGGTGGCCTTGTCGGCCTCAGCGACGTAGCCGGGAAAGTGTACCCGCTCCTGCAAGCCCAATCTTGCGACGTGTTCACGAATAGGATCAACGAGCCAGCCCGTGGGTCCTGCCAACACCAGCCGGAGCGTCGGGTGTTGGGCGCTGACCCGGTCGAAGGCGCTGATCAGGCGTATCAAGTTCTTGCGAGGCTGAATACGCCCCAACGAGAGCACATACGGACCCTGCCCGATGCCGTAACGTGCACGCACATTGTGCAGCGCTTGGGGGTTACGCACCGGGCGCAACGCGGCGTCGTAACCGGGATAGACCACGGTGATCTGGTCGCGCGTGATGTTGTAGGTCTCCACAAGCGCGTCTCGCGTGGCCCTGGAATCGACGAGCACGTGCGAGGCCACAGTGGCGTTCCAGCGGGTGCTAAGACCCAGATAGAGTCGCTGGCTCAACGGATGTGTTGTGGGGAAATATCGGTAGCCCAGATCGTGCACGGTGACCAGCGTGCGACGCGGTCGCACCACCGGCAGAACGTGGGCGGGAATGAAGAGCAGATCCGGCGGCTCGTGCACCATCTCCCAGGAGAGTCCCACGTGGGTCCAGAGCCGGGGAAGCGAGATGGCCCGGAGCTCGGCGCCCGGAAAGGCCTCGGTCGGCGGCGGCTGGCGAACGTAAAGCCGCACCCCATGCTCCGGTAGCAGGCACGGCAGCAGCGCGCGGATCAGATGATAGGAGTATCCTTCCGTGCCCGTCGGCGTCACGCTGATGGCGCGGCTGGCGTCGATGCCTATGCGCTTTTTCGCGGTCTCGATCACGTCACGGCGTTACGATGGTCAAGGGCACCGGCACCAGGATCAGGATGAACAGTAGTATCATGCCCCAGCCGATCCACCGGCGGGTAGCATCAAGAGGAGTCAGATTATCCAGGGGCGCCGGATGTTTGGGGCCCATCAACATGCCCAGTAAGCCCCAGACTGCCCAGGTCCAGCCGGCTTCGTTGCCCCTGAGGTTCAGCACGATGCCCCAGGTGATCATCATGCCGACGAATACGCGCGCGATGGTCCAGGCGGCCTTGCCGAACATGGCGTAAGTGACGTGGCCACCGTCGAACTGCCCGACGGGAAAGAGATTGAGCGCCGTCACCATCAGGCCGGCCCAGGCGGCAAAGGCCACCGGATGGAGCATGACGTCGATCCCGCTCGAGGGGAGGGCGCGACCGAAGACGATGAATTTGGCCAGGAAATAGAGAAGTGAGTTGCCTTCCAGGAAATAGGCTTGATTCTGCGGTAAGGGTTGCACTTCGGATAGGAACAGGCCCAGAAAGAGGAGCGGAATGGCTACGATCAGCCCGCCGATGGGTCCGGCGATGCCGATATCGAAGAGCGCCTTACGGCTGCGCATCGGGCCTTTCTGGGTGATGACGGCGCCCATTGTCCCCAGAATGTTGAGGGGCAATGGAATGAAATAGGGAAGACTGACGGGTGAGCCATAGCGGCGCCCCACGAAGTAGTGACTCAGTTCGTGCGCGGTCAGAATGCCCAGGAGTGTGCCCGCGAAGGGCAATCCCAGCACAAGATCCGTAGGATTGTTCAGAGGTTGCCCGCCTTCGTTCATCGATCCGATGAAGACTACCGAGAGCAGCGTGAGGACGAAAAGCACGACGTTAACCCAGGGGTTGCCGGTTTTTTTATCCAGGACGACGGGCAGTGCCTGGAGAACCTGTTGGCCGTCCCGCTCACGGAGCGTTGGCGTATAGCCCAATGTTTCGAAACGACGGCTAATTTCTGCGAAGACAGTGCCACTTTCACGCCCCTGAAGATCAATCACGAACTCCACGGCCGGACGCCCATTATGCTCTCGCATGATGCGAATTGATACGACGCCCACCACCTTCTGGAGGGTCTCCTCCAACCTTCGTACGGTCGAGGTTTCAGAAACCGATTCACGAACTCTGTTTTCCATCGTCACGCCTCCTTTCGTTCACTCGCGCGTATCGGACGTGGCGAGCTTAAGTCCTCTGATTTGGAACCAAAGCAATATCGACGCGAGTGCCACGTGTAACCAACCATCCAACCGATATTCACCTACCATTATCGCCGGATCGGCGCGCAAGATGCTGAGCCCCGCGATGCCCAGCATGTAACCGGCGCCAAACAGAAAGCCAAATCGCGGGAGTAGCATCGAGAGAACGCCCATTCCCAGAGCCAGCACCGCGGCGATCCATTGCACAGCATAGCGCGGTCTGACTGTATGATAGAGATCGGGCGCGTCTGCGACCAACCCATGCCATGCCGAGGGCGCCGTCAGCGCGTTCTTGCCCCAGGCACAGCCAGCGTCCGCGCAGCCCCACCAGGCGCCCGCTGCAACGAGCAACGTGGCCGGTATCAACAATTGTACGGGTGGCGTTGCGGTCTCTCCCGTCGAACGTATCCAGAGCCCCAGGGCGATCAGGCCTCCGAGCCAGGCGCCGGTTCCGTGCAAACCTCCGACGTCTCGCAGAGCCAGGATGTCGGCGGGACGCGCGATAAAATATTGTGCGTGTTCGGCTACATATCCCAGACGTGCCCCCAGTAACGCACCGGCCGCGAGGATCCAGATCAGACTTGTCAAGCGCCGTCGATCCCCGGGGCGTCTCGGCGCCATAAACCAGAGCCAGAGAAGCGCAGCGACCACGCCCGCGACCAGACGCACTGTGTAAGGCCAAATTCGCCAGGGACCGATCTGCATGATGGCTTCAAGTATAACACGGCGTCCACGGAACAACAAAGCCCCCTCCAATGATGGAGAGGGCTTTGGCCGGAGACCGACGTAACTATTGCAGCTCGATGGTCGCGCCGGCGTCCTCGAGCTTCGCCTTGGCGTCCTCGGCGGCCTCTTTGGAGACAGCTTCCAGAACAGGAGCGGGCGCGCTCTCGACCAGATCCTTCGCCTCTTTGAGGCCCAGGGGGGTCAGCTGGCGCACGACCTTGATAACGTTGATCTTCTTGGGACCGAAATCCTGAAGCATCACGTCGAATTCGGTCTGTTCCTCTTCCGGTTCAGCAGCTGCACCTGCGGCGGGCATCGCGGCCATGGCCATCGGCGCCGAAGCGCTGACGCCCAATTTCTCTTCCAGGGCCTCTACCAGCTCGCTGGCTTCCATCAACGTAAGCTTGCTAATTTCCTCTACCAGATTCTCAATATCTGCCATTGTAAATCCACCTCTTTTAGGTTAATACCTTTTGTCTAATCAAAATGCGTTTATGCTAGGCCGCCGCCTCAGCGGGCGCACCGTTCTCTTCCAATTTGTCGACGTAAGCCTGCACGACGTTGAGTACCTGCCGGACGCCACCTGCCACCACACCTGCCAACTGCGTTCCAGGCGCGTTGATCGTGCCCAGCACCTGGGCAAACAGCTCATCGCGGGTCGGTAATTCTGCCAGGGTCGAGGTTTGTGCGGCGTCGTAGTACCGTTCTTCGACGATGGCACCACGGATACCAAACTCTCCCTCGTCGAGATCGCCGGCGAACTCTTTGAAAATCTTGGCCAGAGGCGGAACGTCCTCGTGACAGAATGCTACCAGCGTGGGGCCGGTCAACAGCTCATTGGGGACGTCCAACTCCTTATTCTCCACGACGCGCTGGAAAAGCGTGTTCTTGATGACGTAAACGTGGCCTTCATTGTCGCGCACTTGATTGCGCAGATCTTCTATCTGAGATACGGTGAGTCCCAGATAGTGGGCAAAGACGACACCCTGGCTTTCATCCAGCTGGTCCGTGTATTCGTTGAGCAACTGCTCCTTACGTTTGCGTGAAATAGCCAATCTCCCTCACCTCCTTCATAACGCTAAAAAATTGGTCCTTGTGCCTACCGACACAAGGACCAAGGGATGTTATTCCTGACGGAATACGTCTCCTGTTTACACCTCGTCTCGGCAGGGAATTAAGCGCTGACGCGCTCCTGCTGTCTTCGACAGAGAAAACAGCGTATTCAAAATGTGAAAGAAACGTCTACGCGGGAACCTCCATAGCGTACGCTTCCATAGGATCGACCTTGACGCCTGGTCCCATCGTTGGCGCCAGCGTGACGCGCTGCACGTACTGCGTGCGGTTGATGGCAGGCGGGCGAGCCCTTCGGATAGTCGACATAATCGCTGCCAGATTTTCCAGCAGATCCTCCGAAGAAAAGTTAACTTTGCCGATGGGGAAGTGCAGATTTCCGCCTCGGTCAAGGCGGTACTCAACCTGACCGGCTTTGGAATCCTTGATAGCGCGTTCCAGGTCATCTGGCGGCACCATCGTCCCGGTTTTCGGATTGGGCATCAGCCCGCGCGGGCCCAAAACGCGGCCCAGACGGCCCACTTTGGGCATCATCTGCGGAACGGCGATGGCGACGTCGAACTCCGTCCACCCATCCATGATTTTCTGAATGCCCTCGTCGTCGGTGATGACGTAGTCGGCGCCGGCTTCTTCCGCAATGGACGCTACCTCGGGGGTAGCAAAGACCAAGACTTCGATCTTCTTGCCGAGGCCGTTGGGCAGTTGGATCATGCCCCGGATTTGCTGATCGGCACGGCGGGGATCCAGGCCCGTCCGAATGTGCAACTCAACCGTGGCGTCAAAATTGGCGTAACTGACCTCTTTTACCAGATCCACGGCTTCGTCCGGTGGGTAGGTCCGCTTACGATCAACTTTTTGAAACGCATCTATGTACTTTCTGCCTCGTCGTAACATTGTCTGATAGCTCCTCGTGGTGCAAACGGGCTCGGTCGCCCTCCCACCAGATCTAAAAGGGATTACTCTTTGATCAGGATGCCCATGCTGCGAGCCGTGCCCGCCACCATGCGCTCAGCGGCTTCGACGTCGTGGGCGTTCAGATCCTTCATCTTTTTCTCGGCAATCTCGCGCAGTTGTTGGGGCGTGACGTTGCCGACCTTGTCGCGATTCGGTTCCGACGATCCCTTCTCAACACCGGCTGCCTTGCGCAGCAGATCCGCCGTCGGGGGCGTCTTGAGAATAAAATCGAAGGATGAGTCTTGATAAATCGTGATCTCGGCCGGGATAATGTCCGGGGCCAGGTGCGAGGTCTTTGCGTTGTACTGCTTGCAGAAGCCCATCAAGTTGATCCCATGCTGTGCCAGGGCAGGGCCGATGGGCGGCGCTGGGTTCGCCTTGCCGGCCGGAATTTGTAGTTTCACAACTGCTTTTATTTTTTTCTTTGCCATATACTTGTACTCCTCACGTCCTCACAACAATCCAGATATTTTGGATTACGTCTTCTCTACCTGTAAAAAGTCTAACTCTACCGGAGTCTCACGACCGAAAAACGAGACCAGGACGTGCAGCTGGGCACGTTCCTCGTCGATATCTTCGACCACTCCGATGAAATCTGCAAAGGGTCCTTCAATAATACGCACTTTCTGGCCGGGCTTAAAGGTCGCCCGGATCTGGGGCGCTTCGGCTTCCATGCGGTGCAGAATGCCCTTGACCTGATCGGAGCGCAGCGGCACGGGCCGATTCCCCATGCCGACGAAGCCGGTCACGCCGGGCGTATTTCGCACCACGTACCAGGAGTCATCGGTCTGAATCATTTGGACGAGGATATAGCCCGGATAGAGGCATCGTTCGACATTGTATCGTTCCCCGTCCTTGATTTCGATCTCCTCGACCGTAGGCACAACCACCTGAAAGATATAGTCGTGCATACCCATGGATTCGATGCGCTGCTCCAGGTTGTGTTTCACCTTCTGTTCAGAGCCAGAATAGCAGTGGATGACAAACCACGCTCGTTGATCCTGCTCTCCAAATAGCTCGTCACCAGCGAAGGGATCGGGGAGCAGCTCCTCACTCGTGGACATCTCCTCGAGAGACAGCGGTGCTTCTCCCTCCTCCTCCTCCTCCTCCTCCTCCTCCTCCTCCGCTTCACTGGGACTGACAGGAGCCATCGGTCCGACGCGCAGATCGTCGGGAACCGCTTCCGGTTCGACGATCTCCTCGTCGGGTAGTACTTCAGGCGTTGCCTCTTCGGCCTCTTCCTCTTCGGTTACCTGAGGCTCAGGAGGTGCTTCCTCCACACCAAACCGTTGCAGCAGAGCGTTTGGTGTGAACTCCGCTGGCGTTGAGGCCTCTTCTGCGTCCTCAGCATCGTTATTCTGAAGAAGATTTTCTTCTTCCACCATCATAAACTGCTATGCCTCTTCCCCTTGTCCAATCAAGACGGCTGCCGCTGCCACACCGGCAAGGATGACGACACCCAAAATCACAAATAAGAGATTCTCACTGATAATGCCTCTCAGTACCCAACCAAAGAACAGGTCTAGCGCTCCCAGAAAAATGGCCATACCCAGCGTTACTAGTCCTACAATCCGGGTCAGCGCCAGTGCTTCTTCACGGCTAGGCCAATGAACTTTCCGCAGTTCGATTCGCGTATCTCGGAAATAGCGCAGTAGGGCATTTTCCTGTTTGCGCCCTCTCTTTTTTCGGGTTCGGCCCGCCATCTTACCTCCGTCGTATGACAGTCATCTTTACAGATTAAAGACACCGCCAAGCAACGACGGTGTCTAATAAACAAAGAGGCAGGCGAGGCAGGAATCGAACCCGCAACCTACGGTTTTGGAGACCGTTGCTCTCCCTGATTGAGCTACTCGCCTACGTTACAACTACTTCGTCTCACGGTGCAACGTGTGTTCTCGGCACCGAGAACAATATCGTCTGAGCTCCAACCGACCTGGATCGTTACGCCTATTCTTCTCGGTCAGATAATTCTGCTCTTTACACTCCGTACATGCCAACGTGATATGAGAACGAACGGGTTTACGTTTTCTAGCCATAATTCCTCTTTTTCTTTTGTCCGTCTGTGAAGGCCGTTATGCCCCCCAAAGCCCATGCTCGGATTTGAACCGAGGACCCCATTCTTACCAAGAATGTGCTCTACCGACTGAGCTACATGGGCACAAAAAATATGGGCAGAGGCGGATTCGAACCACCGAAGGCTGAGCCAGCTGATTTACAGTCAGCCCCCTTTGTCCACTTGGGTATCTGCCCACGATAGCCGACGGTGGGAATCGAACCCACAACCCTCCGCTTACAAGGCGGATGCTCAGCCGTTGAGCTACGTCGGCGCAGCGAAAATTATAGCACACCACGCCTTCTGGTCAAGGTTCGGTGGACTTCCTCCACCGGCAACGGTTAGTATACACAACTCCATCGATTTGTCAACCATCGCGTGCAGGAACATCCGGCGGCCAGAACGGCGGTCGCTCCAGGCGCCAGAGTGTGTAGAGTCCGGCGATCGCCACGGTGGCGCCCACCAGGTAGCTGGGCAACACGGTAGCCTCGGTGACAAACAGCGCCAATAATCCGAAGATAAAAGCGGCGACATAGAGCACCAGTACAGCTTCCCGTCGCGTAAGTCCTGCATAGGTCAGGCGATGTGAGGTGTGATCGGTGCCGGGCGTGGTCATAGGATTGAGCCGGCGCCTCAGACGCGAGATCACCACCAGCGTGGTATCGAAGATAGGCACGCCCAGGACCAGCAGGGGAATCATCCACGTGACGAAAGCGACGTTCTCGGGAAAGCGCAACTTGATACCGATAGAGGCCAGCGTGAATCCCAAAAAGAGGCTGCCAGAATCTCCCATAAAGATAGTCGCGGGGGTCCAATTGTAGATGAGAAAGCCGATGCAGGCCGCCATGACGGCGACGGAAAGGGCCCCGACCAGGTATTGGCCGGTGAAACTGCACATCAGCGCGAAATATCCGGCGGCGATGGCGGCGATGCCCCCGGACGCGCCGTCCATGTTGTCCAGGAGATTCAGCGCGTTGGTGATGCCCACCACCCAAACCAGTGTTGCTCCGTAGTTCAAGACGAGATTGCGGAGCGAGCTAATGTGCACCCCCGTGACGATAAGCAGGCCGACGGCGACGATCTGACCCAGCAGTTTGATCCAGGGGCCAAGGCCGAAGCGGTCGTCCCAGAGTCCCAGCATGGAGACCAGGAAGGCCCCAACCAGAATGCCCGTCAGCTGATCCAGCTTGTAACGACCTCGCAGTAACAACGTTACGATAAGGGTGCTCAAGAGGATCGCCACGCCGCCCAGGCGAGGCGTGGGGATCTCGTGAACTTTGCGGGTGACATCGGGTTCATCGATGGCATTGACCCGCAGCCCCAGCTTCCGGGCCAGGGGCGTGCCTAAGACCGCCAGCACCAGCACACCGGCAAATACGACGAGATACGTTTCCATTGTTTGATTGTCCCTAGGGTTCGACCGTGGCGGGCTGCTGAATGGCCGCGATCAACTGTTCGACGACTTGTTTCTGCTCGTCCGGGGCCAGGCGTAGCGCCTCATTGGCTAACTGCAAAGCTTGAGTGGGTTGTTCCTGGTAATAGTAGGAGACGGCCATCAGCCGGTAGACGTCCCACAGGTAAGATGCGTTCGCGCAATGTTCAAAAATTGGCTCCAGCGACTCCACGGCCGGCTGCCACCGGCTCTCCTGGATTTGGAGGGAGGCTAGCGTATGGCGGACGCGGCAGTTCTTAGGACTGAGCACAATCGCTTCTTCGTACGCTTCGATCGCCCCGGGGATATCTTTCTGGACGTTGGCGCGCACATCGCCAAGCGTCATCCACGTTTGCTCGAACTCGGGATCCAACTTCAAGGACTGCGAGATCGCTTCTTGAAAAGCGATAGGATCTTTCCGCTCGAACGCGTTGAGAATCGCCAGCTCGTTCCAAAGAATCGGATTGTGAGGACTCAAGATCAGCGCCTTATGATAATTCTCTCGTGATTTTGAGAGGAGCTCTCCACGTCGCTCCGCGTTGGAGACACTGCTTCCCCAACTTCGGTAGAAGCGCGCCAAATTCGCACTATGATCAGTATTTAGGGGATTGATCTCCCGCGCTTCTTTGAGTACGCCTTCTGTGAGATTGAAGATTTGTTCGCGTTGGGCCGGCTCCGTATCCGCGGGGAGGGATTGTGCCAATTCAAGGTAGGCTTTCCCCTGAAAAAGCCGGTAGTAATCCTCAAGAGGGGCCAGTTCGATAGCTTTCTCGTAGTGCGCGATGCCAATCTGCTTTTGGTTGGCGTCTCGACTGTTGGCAAATGTGCTGCCTTGCTTAAAGACGATGTCGGCCCGGATGAGGTCGTAGCTGTAGCTGCGCATGACCAGGATACCGACCAGAAGTAAAATGGGTAACACGACCAGGCTCACGGGTTCCGCCCAACGTTTGGGGACGGCTTTGGCTTCGCTCAGTAAAATCAATGCCAGCGTTACCAAGGTCACGAAGATCAGGCCATAGTAATGGCCCAGCACGCCGCCCAGCGTCATGGCGACGTTGACTACGTCATCGATGGTCTGTACTTGGATAAGTGGGAGGCTGGCGTGGAACCCGGCCAGATTACTGCCAGAAATTAAAAGCCCCAGCAGCGAGACGCCGCTGTAGATAAGGATGGCCAAGCCGCCCTGGCGCCCCCGGTTTTCCTTAAACAGGCCTTCGCGATCATACTCACTGAGTCCTACCACGCCGAAAAGTATCCAGGTGAAGATGAAGATCATCAGTGCTCCATAGGAGGTGCGCCCTTCGGAGTATAGCACGGTCAGCGAGCGCCAGAATACCTCTCCACCGTTAGTTAGGCGGTCGGGATTGGTGATAAAGTCGAAGGTCAACGTGCCCAGCAAGAAGACGGCGGTAAGACTGAGCCCTACCACGGACCAAAGCCAACGGCTGTTCCCGTTCGTGCGGCGTCGGGAGGAACGCTTGCGTCGATTCTGATAGGAACGCACCAATTCTTCGTCTTCTTCAACATCAGGCACCCATTGTTTTCCCAGCACAACCAACACACCGGCCATGGCCCAAAAGACGGTACGAGTGGCCGCGATGGCGATGCCGAAGTTGATCTCGACGAAATGGCTCAAAACTGCAGCCAGGAGCGCGATGATGAGTAGCGCATGCGGCGATATGACCGAGGAAACGGAGATGGCGTCAGCTCCCCGCAGCGTAACCCGGAGCCCTTGCCAGGTCAGGTAAAGGCCCGTGCCGATCACGAAGCCCAGCGGGATGGCCACCGCAAAGAAGTAAAGGTGTCCTTGGGCCACAAACAGAATAAACAGCGCCACACTGATCACCGCCATAAGGCCCAGATAGATCCAAAGCTGACGACGGCTCTCCAATAATCCCAGCCAGCGAAAGCCCCAGTAGAAGACGCTACCGAAGGTAAGCAGATAGACCATCAGGCCCAGGACGCCGGTAATGACGACGGAATCCAGTGTCTCGTTGTGCGAACGGTCGGGTGAGGCCGTGCGCGATTCGTAATGACCCAGCTCGGGTGGATAGAAGCTGTTGTAGCCCACGTACATGGACTCTGGGCCATAGCCGATGAGAGGGCGCAACCCGTTCCATCTATCTTTGCTCCCATCAGGGTATTCGATAGGTTCGTGGATCGAGATCATGTCGAGTGCACCCTCCCAGATCAGGATACGGACCTTGCCGGTACCACTTTCCCATTCCAGGATGCGCGCCATGCGGCTCAGTTGTGTTCCTCGTGCCCATTGATTTAGCGGCTCAACCAGGTTGATGGACAGCAAGGCGAGCGCAAGTACTAACCCTATGGTGAACCATCCAATCCAGAGCCACCGCCAGCCCTTACGTTCGACGATGTAGTAAAGCCAGATGCCGCCGAAGACCAGCACGGCTAGGCCACCGCCTACGTAGAGGCCAATGCGCCCGGGAAGCGCCAGCCAGCCCAATGTGATAAGGAGCCCGACAATCGCGACGGTGCTGATCCCGAAGCCCAGTCCCCGCAGCACGTCCTTGTACCATGGCTCGGATTCGTGTTTTTCGGTCACAGCGCGTCGTTGCAGTAGGAGCAAGGCCAAGAAAGGAAACAGAAAGAACAACGTCCCCGTGCCCAACCAGGGACCACGGCTGCGAGAATACCAGATGGTCAGCAGCTGCACCGCAAGAATGAAGATGTAGCTCGAAGCGCGTAGAATATCACTGATCCGCGCCTCCTCTCGTTCCAGAATGTCCTGGAAGCTCTCGACGATCCTGAACACCACGAGCGGCACGATCATAATCAGGTAAGCCGCAACAAAGATAGCGTTTCCCATGTTCGATGCAACACGGGTCTGAACGTTGCCGGCCCAGGGCAGAGGATCCAGGCCGTTGTGCTGGATGATGCCGTAGAGCGCCACCGGTAGGCTGCCTAAAATAAGCACCGTGATCAGCCGGCTGAGTTGGGCTCGCGTGCGCAGGCTGGTGAGGATAGCGAAGAAGATCGTCAGGTAACCAAAGAGGGTAAACGTCCCCTGGAGCCGTTGGTACGATCCAACAAAACTGGTGTAGGGGACCAGGGAGAAAAGCGAGCTGACGACGTAGACCGCCATGGTGACCAGGGCCGGTAAAACCAGGGGGCTTTTAAACGTGAAGCGCACCGGTCGTTCCTGCTGCAGAATTTCCTCCAGGAACCGGATCAGCCACAGAATCGCCATCACCGTAGCCAACGAACGCAAGGACGTCAGTTTGTCAGGCTCGAAGACACGGCTGGAATAGACGTTGAAAAAGACGGGCGTGATCATCACACCGATGAGCCACCCGGCTTCCAGGGCCCGGTCGCAGAAGAGGCTCAGCTTGGAAGCGAATGATTTCATAATTCTAACCCCTCAATTATGCAATTCAAAAGTGTTTTGCACTTGTGCCGCCTTCTGAGATAAGAGAGCGGCGTGTCTCAAAAGCGTATACCATCAGGTCTTTTATCTAACGAGCGTATCATACCGTAGCCAAGGGAAAACTCAAGAAAAACGTAGATGGGATCTTGGCAGAAATCAGCAGACTGGATTGTTTATACGGCCCCACGGTATTCCAGGCTCAAGCTTCAGAAAAATCGGGCAACGCTTCAGCTATCACGACGACAAGCAGATCGTTGACGTTGGTTCCCGTCGGTCCCGTCATCAGTAGGCTATCCACGGCGTCCAGGAAAGGATAGGCGTCGTTATTCATCAAGGCTTTCTCTGGCTCCAGGCCAAGCGAGCGAGCTCGCCTTATCGTGGTGCCATCGATGATCGCGCCACCCGCGTCGGTGGGACCATCGGTGCCGTCCGTGGCCAGGGCCATGAGTGCAAAATCATCCATTCCTTCTAACTCCAGGGCTGCGGCCAGGGCCAGTTCCTGGTTGCGCCCGCCCTTTCCGCCCCCCGTCACGGTAACCGTCGTCTCTCCGCCCCAGACGAGACAAGCCGGTGCCGCCAACGGATCCCCGTGAACGTGCACGCCCTTCGTCAACGCTGAAGCCACTTTCGCCACTTCCCGCGCTTCGCCCTCGACGAAGGTGGTCAGGAGCAGCGCCCGGTAGCCCAGTGCTTCGGCCTCCTTGACTGCAGCCCGCGCGGCCTGGCGGTTCGAGCCCACGACGTGATGGTGCACGTTCTCGAAGCAAGCGTCTCCCGGCTTGGGCGTCTCGTCCCGCTGTCTGGCTATGCCTCGTTCCAGGTGGGTGAGAACGGAGATGGGAGCCTGCGATTGAACGTCGTAGCGTTCTAACACGGCCCAGGCATCCGCGTATGTGGTGGTATCCGGCACGGTGGGCCCCGACGCGATGACGTCGAGGGGATCCCCCACGACGTCTGAGAGTATCAACGTGACCACCGTCGCCGGCATGGCCAATCGCGCTAACTGCCCGCCTTTCACGCGCGAGAGATGTTTTCGCACCGCGTTGAGCTTGTCGATGGTCGCGCCGGAGCGGAGGAGCAGCTCGGTGATTTGTTGTAACTCCGGCAGAGTCACGCCCTCGACGGGCAGCGGCAGAAGGGCCGATCCACCGCCGGAGATCAAAACGATGACGAGGTCTCGCTCGTCGGTAGCCTCCAGCAGCGACATGACTTTTTCGGCGCCCTGCTGTCCCGTCGCGTCCGGGATGGGATGGCCCGCTTCGATGATTTTGATCTGCTGGGGCAGATCATAGCCCTTCGCATGATCATACTTTGTAATCACCAGCCCCTGGGCGATCCACTGTTCCAGAATGTCCACGGCAGCCGCGGTCATGGGCATGGCTGCTTTTCCAAAGCCGATCACCAGGATGCGCCCCAGGGCTGAGAGCCCCCACGATGCGTCGCCGGCGTGCAGCGTCTCTCCATCACAATGCAGAAACCGACGAACAGCAGCCCCGGGATCGACGGCTTCCAGGGCAGCCTCGCAAATACTTTGCAAGTCTTCATGTAAACTCATCTGAGCTTCGTTTCTCCTCCTATTTTCTAAGCACCGTCAGCGCCTGCGTCGCAGCTTGCTCGGGTGTGGCGGAGGGCTCTTCCAGCATCATCTTCAATCCTGCCTGGAGCGCGCGACGCACCGGGCGGTCGATCTCCTCCGCGAGTGGCGGCAGGATCGTTGCCGTGAGCAGCGTGTCGATAAACTCCAACTCATCGGGCATCAGCCCCCAGCGCGCCAGTGTCTCGCGGTTGGTCGGCAGCATCACCACCTGCTGGGCCACCTCGGCCGTGTGCTCTGGCTTGGTGAGCCAGGCGATGAGTTCCAGCGCCGCCTCCTGTCGCACCGGATCAGACGTCACCAGCGCTATGGACCAGATATGGGCCAGCCCATAGGGGGTCCCGTCGTCTGTAGGTATCCAGCCGGGGGTGTCCATTCGGGTCTCGGCGGTCCAATATTCCCCTGCCGGTACGACGCTTAGCGTGGCGCGACGTTCCTGGTAAATCTCCCAACAGGCAGCGGCGTCCGGGAGCTCAGAGACGAGTTGGACGTTGAGCAGCTCTTGGGCACGCAAATCGCTGATGAAGCCATAGAGATCCTCCAAGACGACGCGGTCCAAGAAGGGCTCTCCCGTTTCGTCCACGATGGTTCCGCCCGATCCTAGATAGGCTGTCAATACCGCATCACCAACAAGATTGTCAGGGGGGACAGCGGGGAAAAGCAGGGAGTATCCGCCGCTCAGCACGGTGGTCCAGGAGAGCGGTGCCCTCAAGGCGAGACGGGGATTATAGACCGTTTGTTCTACATCTAACAACAGTGGAACGGCGAAATTTGTTGTCAGTGGCTGCGTGGCTTCGAGCGCGATGGGATATGTCGAGGTGGGCATGGAAATCGGCGCCGGTATTGGCTGAATCAGTGAGGCATTGATGGCTTTGTGTAGATCGGATTCGTTGAGCATCAGAAGATCCGGCAGAATCTCAGGCGCGGCTTGCGATCCTGTGTCCAGCAGATGGTAGAGTCCTCCCGATCCGGTCGCTTTCTTCACCAACACATCCACCTGGATGGCACGATTTGCCCGGTTGAAAGCGTCGATTTGTTGCATCACGTTGGTGGCGTTGCCCGCCTCATCGTAGAGTGGCATGAAATCCGGCACCCAGAGTGTGAGCGTGGTCAGTCCGGTGAAGGGGACGGGCGTCGGCGTGGCGGTGTTCTCCTGCGTGTGTGAGGGCGTGTTCAGAGGCGAAGCCGGCACCGTTATCGTCGGTGATGCTGTCGGTGTGACTGGGGCGGATGCAAGCTCGCAGCCCGCCAGCACGACAAGGGCGAACAGAACTACCACGGTCCATCTAACATTTTTCTTCATAGATTCATGCTCCTGATATGGAGAGAAGCGCTATTTTTCTGGCACAAAAGCATCCTGCACATATTCATAGACCGGGCGGGGCTGAAAATCGGGCGTCACGAACGCAAAGTAGTCCTGGTAGTTGTGCGAAAAGCCAGGTGTTCGAAAAACCCACATCGAGATTATAGGACACCACGGCCAATGTTCCTCCGCCCAGGTGTACGCATCCACCGTGTATTGCACGCGCTGCGAGGGCTTGACGGCCCAGATCCAGCGCGGGTGATCGTTCCAGCCGGATTCTGTGACGAAGATTTGCTTGTCGGCATCACCGTAGCGTACCATGATCTCTCGCAGCAGCTCAACGCGACGGAAGTTCAACAGATCGGCGTCCGGCGCGGCCTCCGGCGGGAATGCAAGCCCGTAGGCGTGTGCAGCCAATGCATCGAAGTAAGGAGCCGCGCCTGCCTGGTACATCTGCTCAAGATAGACGAGGTCATTGAGCCCGGCATGACCGCCTTCCGGTTCCAACGTCGGCGCCAGGGCCCCGCCCAGCACAATGATCTCTGGGTTCGCCGCGTGGGCCGCCGGATGGACGGCTTGCAACAGCTTCGCGTAGCCTGCGGGATCAACAGGGCGATAGCCCCACTCGAAACGCAGATTCGGTTCGTTCCAGATGATGATGTGTTCTACTTCGTCTCGGTAACGTGCCGCGAAGGCCGCGACGAACTCGGCGAAATCCTGATAATGCGCTTCATCCAAGTACGTAAACGTCGTCTTCCGGACGTCGGGATCAGGGCGGGCCCAGTCAGGTACCATGCCCAGGCGTGCGATCACGTTGAGCCCCTGGTGCTGGGCGTGGGCGACGATCATGTCGATGTGTGACCAATTGTAGGCATCCTCGTCGCTCTCGACATAGGCCCACGGAACGTATTCCACGATCCATGAGGCGCCCATCTCCCGGGCCATGCCGAGCGTGCGCTGAATCTTCCACTCTTCGACCTCGTCCGAGAGCCGGGTATGGACGCCGATTTTCGGGTTTGTGGTCTTCACGTTTTGAGGCGCGCCCATCACCACCAGAATGCCGGGAGGTTGGATGAGCCACAGTAGCGTAAGCGGCAGAAGCAGCCACGTCAGGCCACGCAGCAATTTACGTCCTTTTTCTTGCCACTGATCTTCCAACCTCTTGGCCGGGAACACCTTCTGCATATCTTCCCCTTATCTGATAAATACGCAATCACACGGATGCTGCACGTCATGAGATATTATAACGTCCAGCGTAAGAAAGCCAATAGATGCCTTTGCGGGGCAAACGAAGCGATTCCAAGGGCGCTCAGATACAGTAGATGGCCTCTCGTGACGTTCGTCAAGGAATCCACCTTCGGATTCGCTTGCTGTGACCTTTTTCCCATTGCATTTCAAACGATAAGCACGTAGAATAGGAGTGTGAGGATTACATTGAATCAGCCCGAACTTTATATCGCTGCACTCAAGAAGCATCTAGATCAGGCGTTACCCGGAGAAGAGGCACAGTCCCAAATGGCGCCCGAGGGACGCCGGTTGGACCCAAACTCCAATACGTCCCCGCCCCGCCTGTCAGCCGTACTGATTCCTCTCGCCAGAACGGAAGGCGACCTCGCAATTTTGTTCACCGTAAGACGAGCAGACCTGAACAATCACGGGGGAGAAGTGAGCTTTCCCGGCGGTGCTGTGGAAGATGAAGATAAGAGTTGCGCCGATACGGCCCTGCGCGAAGCTGAGGAGGAGATTGATCTCCCACCATGCTACGTAGAGGTGCTTGGCGAGCTGACGCCGCTCTATATCCCGCCAACGCATTACTGTGTGCACCCCCTCGTTGGCTGGATCCCGGATGTTCCCCCTTTGCATCCTAATGACAACGAGGTGGCACGGATTCTGACCGTGCCTCTCGCCCATCTGCTGGATCCGGCAATGGTCCGACGGGAGCGCTGGACCTGGGAAAATCGGTCGATGATCGTGCCCTTCTATGAAATTGAGGACTGGCCGATCTGGGGGGCCACCGCCATGATGCTCAATGAGTTTCTAGTGCTAAGTCGTAGCATACTGGAGAGCCCAGCCCTTTATGACTAGTCATGTGATTGAGGTACCTGATTACGACGAGTTTGCCTTGGCCCGTTATTGGCAAAACTTGAGTCGGCGACTCCAGCTATCGGAAACACCCCCACTGCCTTTGTCTTCAGACCGTGAGACGGTGAAGGGCATTCCCCTGGAACACCCGGTTTCTTTATCACTGAAGCGTCTGGTCGACGCGAAGCACGTGGTTGAGGAACCGCAGGCTTTGCAGGCCCACGCAGGAGGCGCCACATACGCCGGTTATCTCCGACGGCAGCTACCTGGGGCCGCTCCTCGCGCTATTATCAACCCAACGAACGAACAGGAAATTGCGGCCATCATGTTGTGGGCAGCGCAACGTGACATCAAGATCTTGCCCTGGGGCTATGGTACAGTTCCGTACGACAACAAGGACGTAGAAGAGGCCCCGTTTATTGTGATCAAACTCACGCTTGTGAATCGCCATTTGTCCCTTGATATGCGCAGTCACACTATCACGATGCAGGCCGGCGCCACGTGGGAAGCGGTTGAAAAGATCGCTCGGCAGCACGATTTTGTCTCAGGTAAAGCATGCCTCCATACCCCCAGCACGTTGGGTGGAAGTCTCGCCATCGATGCCATCAACTGTCGATCTCCGGGCTATGGAACGCTGGCCGATGATATTGTGACAGTTCGCATCATCACGCCGTCCGGTCCCGTCAACCTGCGCGGGCCTTCATCGCCTACGAAGAACATTCTTGATCTTTTCTTGAGTAGTCGCGGGACCTGTGGGATCATCACCGAGGTTACGTTTCAACTGCATCCAAAGCCGGTGAAGCGCGTGTACGTGCTAGCGAACTTCACTACGCGTGAAACGGCCATCGCTGCCCTGGAAGCAATTTCGCGCCATCAACATCATCTCGTTGCTGCGCGACTGATGGACGTCGATGCTATCGATTTTTTCGGTAGCCAACATGATAGTCAACGCACTTTCACACCCCGCTCACTACTCAATGGGTCTGGGCCTTGGAAGACTCGACTGCTCGCGGAAATAGCCGGATCTCGTGAAGCGGTATCGAGAACACGTCGCCGGATCGAGGAGGTTTTGCGGCAGCATGATGCATCTATTGAGAGCAATGGGCGAATTGCACATCTCAAGGATGGGCTGTGGGGTCATCATCGACCCTTGTGGCGTGAGTTGTGGCAGCGTGGTTTGATCGTACACCGGTTGACCACGACCGTACCCTGGCATATTTTGCCTCGCTTTCTCGTCGCCTGGGAGGATGCGCTGAGCAGCATCTTGCTCTCAACAAGTGATGTCCCCGGTTTGCCTCTCACCACGATCCACGCATTGAAGCGTCATGCGCAGCTGGACACGCTGCTTTTAGGGCATCAAGTGTCCGGGGAGCTTGGCGATAAGATAGAGCAGCTCGAAGCCATTCAGGCTGTGGCGAACGAGTTGAATTGGCGTTGGGAGGTCACCTCGAAATCCTCTTTCTTGGTGGACAAGGTTCTGGAAGCCGCAAGACGTACATTGGATCCCTCCAACGTGATGTTGCATTGACGTTTTTCTTTTCCGACCTCCAAGCACGCAGGAACGACGTGCTATGTGTCGTCTGGATATATCTTAGCTGGCTTCGATCACTCGTCCCTTGATATCATAGACCATCGCCTCGGTGACCTCGACTTGAACGAAACGCTGCAAGGGCAGATTGTCATCTTCAATTAAGACCCATCCATCGATCTCCGGCGCGTCCCGATAGCTGCGGCCGATGGTGAGTCCCTCACCGGCTCCTTCCAATAGGACGGTCATCTGACGCCCAACCAGCGCCTTGTTCTTTGCCAACGAGATTGGCTGTTGCGCCGTCATCAGCGTATCCAGGCGTGCCGCTTTGACCGGTTCCGGCACATCATCGGCGAGAGCGGCGGCTGGCGTTCCCGGCTCGTGTGAGTACGTGAAGACACCGACGCGGTCGAAGCGGATCTCCTCGACAAAATCCAGCAATGTGGCGAATTCTTCCTCTGTCTCGCCGGGGAATCCTACGACGAAGGTCGTTCGCAAGCAGACGTCGGGCATCGCTGCTCGCACGCGCGCGATGGTGCGGCGGACGCTGTCCATATTGGCCGGCCGGCGCATGCGTCGCAACACGTCGGGATGTGCATGTTGCAGGGGCATATCGACGTAGGGCAAGACGCGCGGTTGCTCTGCAAACACCTCGATCAAATGAGGTGTCACGTATCCGGGGAACGTGTAGAGCACGCGAATCCACGGCACCTCGGGCGCCTCAGCCACCAATCGCTCCAGCAGCGTTGCCAGCGCGTCCTTCATTCCCAGGTCATAGCCATAGTGCGTGGTGTCCTGGGCGATCAAGTTGACCTCCTGGACTCCTTGGGCCTGCAGGGCTTGCGCGTCCGCAAGGATGGCGTCCATCGAACGGCTGACCGTCGGTCCCTTGATGAGCGGAATCGCGCAGAACGCACACTGCCGGCTGCAACCATCGGCAATTTTGAGAAAGGCGCTGGCGCCGGTGACCGCGTAACCGGGCGCGCCCGCTTCCTCGGGCATGGCCATATCACGGTCTTCCGTGTAGATAAGGCGGTCGTCGGGGCGTTGATCCAACAGCTCCAAAAAGTTGGGCAGTGCAGACCAGGTGCGGGTGCCGATGACACCGTCAATCTCGGGCACCCAGCTTAGCAGCTGCTCCGGCTCACGCTGGGCCCAGCAGCCTGCCGCCACGAGCTTCTGATCGGGGCGACGCTGCTCGGCCAACGTCTCCAGGGCCTCAAGGGATTCCCCTCGGGCCAGAGCGATGAAACCGCAGGTGTTGACAATCAGGACATCGGCGTCCTCCGGGGACGAGGTGGCGCGGTATCCCCGCTGCTGCAAGAGAAGTGCGATCCCGGTAGAATCGACGGTGTTCTTGGGACAGCCCAGGGACTCGATATAAAAACGGGGCCGCTGTTCGGCCCCCGGACTGTTCAGATCGTTGGACATCTCTGTTATCCTCCTGGCGCTATCTCTCCCGAGGGGGACCAGGCGCGACGGACCACCTGCCCCTGCTCTCCTAACAGCCCAAAGTCTTCGCCGTTGAGGAGGAGCTGAAAAGCGCCGCCGTTTCCGGTCTCGACGATGCAACGATTCGAGGCTACCGCGTCAATTGGTTCTTCCGGTGTTGCGACGCCCTGGAAGACGACGTTGTCATCCGCGATCACCCGAATCCAGGCGTGCGCGCGGGGGATCAGGCGCACGGCGAGGGTGCCGTCCGCGGCGGGCGAAAACTCCGGCCCCGTTTCTGCCTCTGTGGTGCTGACCGCGAGGGGTGTCGCCTCAGCCGTCGCCGTGGGCGCGACTTCAGGTTGCGAGAGCGCGTCACCAAACTGGAGATATAGCAGCGAGATCAGAGCGACCAGGCCGAAGAGCACCATGGCGCCGAGCAACACCCAGGTGATGGGAGGGAGCGAGGTTGAGAAGCCACTGGACTCTTCCTCCGCGGAGGGGGGCGGTGCAAATACCGTGGGACGATCAAGCCCCATCTGATTAGGGCGCAGATCGATAGATTGCATCCGAGGCTGGAACGGGCGCCCCACAACCTCCGCTTCATAGCGGGCCAGCGCCTCTTCAACCGATAACTGCAAGAAACGCGCGTAGTTTCGGATGAAACCGCGCGCCTGGATCGGCCCTGGCAGCGCGGCGTAATCTCCCACTTCCAAGGCTTGCAGATAGCGCTTGCGAATGCGAAGCGCTTCCTCGACCTCGTTCAGCGAGAGATCACGCGCCTCGCGCGTGCGGCGCAGCCAGGGGCCTAATCCTGCCGGCATCACGCCTCCGGTTCGATGACCACCCGGGCCTGACCTTCCAATCCGCCGGGTAGATCCAGCTTAACGATGTGCACCCCGAGCTCGCGTAGGGGCTCGTCCAGCAGCACATTTCGCTTATCGAAAGGCTCTCTGATAATTTTTTCGATGGCATCCGCAATGTTCTGCGACGTGATAGAGCCGTAGAGCCGGCCGGTCTCGCCGGCCTTGACGGTGAAACGCAAGGGCTCGCCCTTGATTTCTTGTGCAAGCTGCGCACCGTGCTCTTCCAACCGCGCTTCGTGCGCAGCCTGGTCTTTTTTGATGTCCTGGAGCGCGCGCAGCGCGCCCTCCGTCGCGGGTACTGCCATGCCTCGCGGATAAAGATAGTTACGCGCGTAGCCAGCGGCGACGTCGTGAATTTCGTTGGCTTTACCCAGGTTGGGTACGTCTTCCTTCAATATTATCTTCATGACAAATGACCTCCACTTTCATCAGTTTTAAGTGTGTCTTCAACGACCTCCGTTGCTCAGACCGATCTCTTGCAATCACTTGGTTGACCGTCAAGGGCTTGGGTAAGCTAGATTTGGGACCCTTGCTTTGCAGGAGACGGGTGCAGCTCAGAGGAGTGGGCACGTAATCTTTATTCAGGTCATGCTATGTTTCACGTGAAACATCACCTGATATCAGGCGCCCCCTCCGAGGAGACGCATCTGAAGTGTCAATAGGATTTTAGTGAAACGCTGCATGGGGTTGGGGGATTCCAACAGCTCGAGGCCTGCCTGGTATGTCGCCAGACCGGCCTGCCGCTCCCCGGATTTGAAAAGGGATACGCCCAAGGACAACAGCGTTTCCCCCTGTCGCTGATGGTCCCCGAGTTCATCAAAGAGCGTGACGGCCTTGCGCCAGGCCTGAATCGCTTTCTTGCGCTGTCCCTGAGAGGCGTAGATCCCACCGAGGTTGCCCAGTGCCTGCGCTTCACGTGATGTGTCGTCCAACCGCACGAAAATGCGTTTCGCCTCCTGAATCACGTCCTCGGCCTCTTCCCAGCGTCCTTGTTTGCGGCGGATGATGCCGATGTTGTTCAGCATCTCACCGGACTCCGCTTCGTGCCCCTCCTCAGCAAAGTGTTCTAAAGCCTCGTTGAAGCGACGTGCCGCTTCGTCGTATAGGCCTTCTTGAAAAAGACGCAACCCCTCTTTTTGTAGTTCCTCAGCTTTTGTGATGCTCATCAATATCCTCTCATTAGTACGTGATCTCTAATAAGCCCTCAGCAATTTGTCGTAGCGAACCGGCTGGCATGGCTGCTAACTTCATGGCTAACTCAAGATAGCTCTGATTGATGGGGCGCAGCACGAATTCGCGCATCTCCTCGGGTAATTCCACGAATTGCTCAAACTGCTTCTGTAACGTATGCCACTGCCCAATTTTACCATCGGTGTTCAGAAACTCTTGCATGGAGACGCCGAGCTCGCGTGCCAATATCTCCAATTCAGACAGGGAAATGGAACGCTTCCCGTATTCGTAGGCAGAAATGGATGAAGAGGAGTGACCGATAATCTCGCCGGTCTCCTCTTGCGTATAATCGGCCTCCAAGCGTGCCTGTCGAAGCCGTACCCCAATCATGCGATCCCGCAGCGATCGATAGGCTTCGGGATTTGGCAGTTGTACGTCGTCATCACCGCCGTGCGCTTCCTCATCACGCAGTACGTGCACCGGCACACCCAGGAACCGGCCCAATAACTCCAGTTCAGGTAGTGAGATAGCTTCCTCTCCCTCTTCGTAAGCCTTGTATTTGTCCTCAGACACGCCCAAGACGTCCGCACATACCCTGAGGGACGCGCGGCTACGCTTACGTGCGTTATGAATCAAGATTCCTAGGATACGGTCTCGCAGCTGTATAACTTGTTGGTTAGGCATCTTCTTCCCTCCACGCTAGCTTGTTTGCCTAAGCGAGGATTCTACCGAGTGGCTTAAACGCCATACGGTCACGTTTTATACTACTTCTTGACCAGTGCCAGCTGCTTCTCATTATAGCATACTCCCTTTGTGGGGCAATAAGTTGCGTGAGCGGGCCAGGGCTTTCTTATTCTCGCTACACGTCGACTCTTACTTGAGATGGATTGCCGAAGCCACGTATGTGAAATTGACAATCCCAGAAAACCGTCTACAACAGAGAGTATCATTCACCCACCTGAATCCAAATGCGTGGTTCGGAGGGACGTATGCTAAAAATTGAACAGATTGATACCGCCAACAAAATCCACGTGAAACGGTTTCTAGAGCTTCCCTATCGTCTCTATGAACATGCCCGTCACTGGGTGCCAACCCCTCGCGTGGACGTCAAAACGATGTTGGACCGCGACAAGCATCCCTTCTACGAGCACTCAGATGCCGATTTCTTTCTGGTTCAACGTGGCAACCGTGCCGTAGGACGCATCGCGGTGATGGAAAATAAGCCTTTCAATGCCTACCACGGCACCAAGACCGCGCAGTTCTATCTCTTTGAATGTGAGCATGACGCCGAGACCGCGCACGTGCTGCTCAACCGCGCCTTCGAGTGGGCCAGGGATCGAGGACTCGACAGCATGGTGGGCCCCAAGGGCTTTGGCCCGCTGGATGGCTACGGCATTCTCATCGAAGGCTTCGAGAACCGCCGCGTGATGTCGATGTCGAAGTACAACCTTCCTTACTATCCAAAGCTGCTTACCGAGATGAGCTTCGAGAAAGAGGTCGATTTCGTCTCGCGCCACCTTGATGCCCAGGCGTTCCGGCTGCCAGAACGTGTGCACCGGATCGCGGAGCGTGTCAAGGAGCGCCGCTCCTTCAGCGTACGGAATTTCAACAACAAGCGCGAACTGCGTCAGTGGGCTGGTCGCCTCGGCGATGCGTATAACTCGGCCTTCGTCGACAACTGGGAATATTATCCCCTGACGCAAAAAGAGATCGACTTCGTCGTCGATAATATTATCACCGTGGCCGATCCGCGCCTCATCAAAGTCATCGCCCGCGACGAGGATATCGTCGGGTTTCTCTTTGGATTCCCCGACGTCTCGGCGGCGTTACAGCGGGCTAACGGTCGCCTCCGGCCCTGGAACATCGTGGATCTGCTGCTGGAGATGCGACGCACCAACGTGCTGGCGCTGAACGGCGCCGGGATTCTGCCAGAATACCACGGTATCGGCGGCAATGCCCTGCTCTACGCCGAGATGTACCATACGATCAACGATTATGATTTTGAGGAAGCGATCCTGGTACAGGTCGCGGAGACGGCTGAACAGATGCGCAGTGATCTCAACAACGTTGGCGCCAAGCCCTATCAGAAACACCGAGTTTACCGCCGCGCACTGTGACCCAGACACATCAGCAGACAGGAGGAAAGATGCGAAATCCGACTCTTGAACGTGCCCGGTGGGCCCTGACCCATCCCGTCTCCATCGCCGCCATCGTGACCTTGCTGATCAACGATCATCTTCTGCGGTGGCGTTGGCCCTCCTGGTGGACAGGAAAGATTGGCGATGTGGCTTGGCTTATCTTTGCGCCATTCGCGCTCGCGCTGCTATTGAGCTGGCTGGCGCCACGCTCCTTACGTCAGCGCCCCAAGCATATAGGCGGATTTGCCATAGTATCGACCGGGGTGATTTTCGCGCTGGTCAAGACGCTCCCGGTAGCCCACGCTATCTTCCAGCGCGTTTACAATGGGCTGCTGCCCTGGGATTCGATGTTGCGCCGTGATCCGACGGACTTGCTGACGTTGCCCGCGCTCCTCATCGCCGCGTGGGTTTGGACGCGCCCGCGCCTCCGCCGGCAAGAAAGATCGCGCCCACGGCGTGCTGGGATCATGATCTCCCTGGCGACGCTTGCCACCATCGCCAACAGTGCCGCACCAGACCCCGGTATCACGTGTCTGGATGTGCAAGACGGTCGCATCGAGGCCTATAACATTTACAGCTATTATGAGATCTTTGTAAGTCGAGACGGTGGGCTGACGTGGCAGGTCACAGACGTCGAAACAACCCCGCCCGATTTGAACGGTTGCGAGAGTCACCCCCCGACGGCCTGGATTCTGGAGACTCCCGACGCGCACTATCGCTTCGTGCGCGGTAAACGTATCGCCCGCTCTACCGATGGCGGTCAGACCTGGCAGGTGGAGATCGAGCTAGAGAGCAACCAAGCGCGGATGGCCTACTACCGCAAGAAACGCGCCTCCGTCTCCACAAAGACGACGTATCCCGCGGACGCAATCTGGGACCCGGAGAGCCGTCACGTTATCGCGGCGATGGGACACGAAGGCGTCCTGGTGCGCACGCCGCAAGAGGGCTGGCGCTGGATAGCCGTCGGCAGCTACCGCCTCGAGCCGCCGACCCATCTGGATCAAATTGCCACGCTGCTATTGAGCGAACTATGGCTGGGTCTGCTGCTAATAGCTCTGATGTTCAACACCTGGTGCGCGCGCGGCACAAGCCGCTGGCTCATCCCCGTGTTGATCATCGGATGGGTGCTCTGGCTCCTGACCGCGCTGTGGAAGCCTGCATTGAAGAGCGGATACGACGGATTCATCACCGTCTTTCTGGATATCGGCACCGGCCTCCTCGTTGCACCATTGAGCATCTTTCACATCGTCCAACTCTTCCGCGGAAAACGCATCATCCAATGGTGGAACGTCGTGTTGATGATCGCTGCAGGGCTGCTTTTTATCATCCCCTACGTCGGATGGGCGCTAGACCTCTTGCCGCGATACAACATAGCCATCATCGTGGCCCTTGCCATCGCTCTGATCTTCACGGCAACAAGCGTCTACTTCTGCATCCGTAGGAGCCCAGAGATAAAACGCCCAGCCGGTTAAGTAGTAAAACGGAGAAGAAAGATCTAGCATTGACTGCACTGAAATAACTGGTAAAATTCGGAGTTTCCCGTAACTTGATACTACATGTAGACTTTTTGCAGCCAAAACCACTAGATGCAGGGGGTAAACTACTAAAACTCCGAGTTTTGGACCTTTTTTCAGTAGAGTCAGCATTAGGAAATAGACTTTCTATTGCTCGTTGATGTTGTACAATGTAATCACATTCAAGCCAAGCGCAAAGGAGGCAACGTCATGTTTAATCGCATCATTGGAGTATTCAAGTTAGACCGGAAAGTTTTCGCGGAGATTGAGCACGACACGACGGCGACCAGCCAGGCCGCCATCATCGTCGCCATCGTCGCCGCACTCTCTGTCGTCGGCAGCATCCTGAGTACGCTGCTCACTGTGGTGATCGGCGGCGATTTGAAGATAGGCGCACTGGTCATCAACATTGTGGTTACGTTCCTTTTGACGTTCGTCAACTGGCTGATCTGGTCGGTGGTGACGTACTTCGTCGGGACGCAGCTCTTTGACGGTCAAGCCGACTTGAACGAGATGCTGCGCGTCATCGGATTCGCCTACGCCCCCCGGATGCTTGGCATTATCCCCTGCATCGGCGGGTTTGTTGGCGCCATCTGGTCTTTGATTGCGAGCTACTTTGCTATCAAAGAGGGCCTCGATCTCGATGACGGCAAGACCATCGCCACCGTCGTCATCGGCTGGCTGATCACCGTTATCATCGGCGCTATTTTGAGCGCGCTGGGCTTGGGCGGTGCGATTGGCGCGGGCGCGCTGACATCTCTGTTCCAGTAGTCACTGTGTTCCACGATTCCACTGGACCGGTGCTCAACGAGCACCGGTCTTTTCTTATGGCGGCTCTTTAGGATGAGGAACCCTTATAATTTACAAGATAACTCTTGACAAAATTACCACCTGGATTATACTGGCACCAGACCAAATCGGGAGAAAATACATGACACAAAGCACTCTGGAAATCCGCAACCTCCACGTCCAAGTTGAGGATGAGGATATCCTCAAGGGGGTGGACCTTACGGTAAAGCGTGGCGAAATCCACGCGCTCATGGGCCCCAATGGATCGGGGAAGAGCACGCTCTCTTATGCCCTGATGGGCCATCCCAAGTACGAGATTACGGAAGGCGACGTGCTGCTCGACGGCGACGACCTATTGGCGATGACGCCGGACGAGCGTGCCCGTCACGGTCTTTTCTTGGCGATGCAATATCCCGTGGCTGTGCCCGGTGTGACGCTCTACTCGTTCTTGCGTTCCGCCATCAGCGCGGTGCGTGGTTACGGTGACGAAGCGCGCGCATCAGGCGAGGGCCGCCGGCAGGCACACCTGATCCCTATCCGCGAGTTCCGCCAGGAGCTTGAAGAAGAGCTGGAGAACCTCCAGGTGGACCGCAGCTTCCTGCGCCGCTATCTCAACGAGGGATTCTCCGGCGGGGAGAAGAAGCGCGCCGAAATTCTGCAAATGGCGTTGCTCAAGCCCACCTTCGCTGTCTTGGACGAGACGGATTCAGGCCTGGACATCGACGCGCTGCGCATTGTCTCCGACAACATCAACCGGCTGCAGCAGGCGCACGACATGGGTCTGCTGATCATCACCCATTACCAGCGTATCCTTAATTATATTCATCCGCAGTTCGTCCATGTCTTCTACGGCGGACGCATCGCCAAATCGGATGGGGCGGAACTGGCCGATAAGCTGGAAGAGAAAGGCTACGACTGGGTGAAAGCCGAGCTCGAGGCTGTCTCGTAGTCCGGTATCGCGCAATTGAGGAGAGACATATCCATGACAACCGTTGAACACGATGATCTGCGGCAACTGAAAGATCAGTCGCAGTATAATTTCACCACCACCATGGACTATGCCCATCGCGCGCGCAAGGGCATCGGCGAGGACATCGTCCGCGAGATCTCCGACATCAAGGGGGAACCCCAGTGGATGCTGGATTTCCGCCTCAAGGCATTGGAGACGTTCTTCAGCATGTCCATGCCGGAATGGGGCGCCGATCTGGGTGCGTTAAACTTCGAGGAGTTCTACTACTACATGCGGCCCATGCCCATCAAGGCGCGCCACTGGGACGAGGTGCCGGAGGGCATCAAAGACACCTTCGAGCGCCTTGGTATCCCCGAGGCCGAGCGCAAATTCCTGGCGGGCGTCGAGACGCAGATGGACTCCGAGGCTGTCTACGGCTCGCTCAAGGAGGAGTGGGAGAGCCAGGGCATCGTCTTTGTGGATATGGACACCGCCGTGCAGGAGTACCCCGATCTGGTGCGCGAGCACATCAGCACGGCCGTGCCCATCGCCGATAACAAGTTCGCCGCGCTCAACAGCGCCTTCTGGTCGGGTGGCAGTTTTGTCTACGTGCCCAAGGGCGTGCACGTTGATATCCCGCTGCAGGCCTATTTCCGCATCAACGCGCAGAGCCTGGGCCAGTTTGAGCGCACCATCATCATCGCCGAGGAGGGCAGCGACGTGCACTACATCGAAGGCTGCACCGCGCCCCAGTACTCGGCGGCGGCGCTCCACACGGGCGTCATTGAGATCTTCGTCAAATCGGGCGCCCACACGCGCTACACGACGATCCAGAACTGGTCGCGCAACGTCTACAATCTGGTGACGCAGCGCGCCGTCGTCGAGGCCGAGGGGTCCATGGAGTGGGTGGATGGCAATCTGGGCAGTGGCATCACCATGAAGTATCCGGCTGTGGTGCTCCGGGGACCCCGGGCGCGCGGTGAGATCCTCTCCATCGCCTTTGCCGGTGACGGACAGCATTACGACGCCGGTGGCAAGGCCATTCATCTGGCTCCCGACACGACGTCGGTGATCACGTCCAAGTCCATCAGCAAAGGCAACGGGCGCTCCGGCTATCGCGGGCTGGTGAAAGTGACGCGCGGCGCGACAGGCGTCAAATCCAAAGTGGAATGCGACGCGCTCCTGCTGGACCCCCAATCACGCTCTGATACCTACCCTTACATTGACGTCCAGGAGGACGACGTTCAGGTCGAGCACGAGGCTTCTGTCAGCAAGATCAACGAGGATCAGCTCTTCTACCTGACGAGTCGCGGACTGAGCGAGGAAGATGCCGCCGTCATGATCGTCAACGGCTTCCTGGAGCCCTTCATCAAGGAGTTACCCATGGAATACGCGGTCGAACTCAACCGCCTGGTCGAGCTGCAGATGGAAGGATCGGTGGGGTAATGGCCGATCACTCGATAGCAAGCGCTCAAGTCGAAAAAGCCTTATCCTTGCCCGTTGGCGGTGAGGCCGTCGATGCGTTGGCTGATTATTACGATGAACCGCGGTGGATGCGAGATGCGCGCCACGACGCCTGGGCGCTCTATGCGGAGATGGATTGGCCGCATCCCAAGGCCGAGGCGTGGCGGCGTGTTCCGTTGCGCCGGTATCCGCTGGAAGATCGCAAGGTGCGGATCGCGCCGCAGCCGGTGCACCAACTCGACGAGCTGCCTCCCTGCTGGGTGGATCCGCTGGCGCCCGAATCTCACGTCGGCGGGTTGCTCGTCCACCGTAATGGCGCAGTCTCCTACAACAAGACAAAAGCGGACGCCGCCTTTCAGGACGTCACCTTCACCGACTTGCACCAGGCCCTGCACACGCACGGCGAACTGATCCGCCGCTACTGGATGCAGGGACGCACGGCGCGGCCCGATTTCAACCGCTTCGCGGCGCTGAACGGTGCGCTCTGGCATGGCGGGACCTTCGTTCACGTGCCGGCCAGCGTGCGATTAGCTCAGCCGCTGCAGTCGCTCATCGGCTACGACGACGAAGGTGGGATCGGCCTGCACCACACGCTGGTCATCGCCGAGCGCGGTTCGCGCGTTACGTTACTGCAAGATCGGCGCTCTTACGAATCCGTGCCCCAACTCAACGCTGAGATCGTCGAGATCTACGCCGAGGAGGGCGCCTGGGTGCGCTACGCCAGTCTCCAGCATTGGGGCGAACAGCGGTACACTGTCAGCGTGCAGAACGTCGAACTGGCCCGCGACACGCGCTTGATCTGGGCGGGGGGCTCGCTGGGTGGGCGCGCGACCAAAGAGTTCCTGCGCACCGATCTCACCGCGCCGGATGCCCACGCTGAGATGTTGGGCTTCACGTTTGCCGCCGGGGATCAGTATGTGGATCAGAGCACCTACCAGCACCACCAGGTGGAGCAGGCGTACAGCGACTTGCTCTATCGCAACGTGCTCCGCGATCAGGCGCGCACCGTCTTCTACGGCATGATCCGCGTCGAGCCTGACGCCCAAGGCACCGAAGGCTACCAGGCCAACAATAACCTGTTGCTGGACGACGCCCGTGCGCATGCCATTCCCGGTCTGGAGATCATCGCCAACGATGTGGTCTGCAGTCACGGCGCGACGGTCTCCCGGCTGGACGACGAGCAACTCTTCTATCTGCGCGCCCGGGGTATCCCCCGCGCCCAGGCCGAGCACCTGATTGTCCGCGGATTCTTGCGTTCCATCATCAGCCGCATGCCCCTGGCCTGCATTCGCGACCGGCTGGACGAGGAGATCTCTCACCGTTTCTGGCGCTGAGCCGGCGGAGATTTTACTTGACGAGATTCCGCTTTTGCGTATAATAGGAACGTTGATCCTCGGTAGCTCAACGGAAGAGCGACCGGCTGTTAACCGGTTGGTTGGAGGTTCGAATCCTCCCCGAGGAGCCTTGATGTCGGAGGCGGCCTTCCGGGTCGCATACCGGTCACATTGCGGCCCGGCCTTTGTGCCGGGCTTTTGTGCTTCAAAGGGGAAGTCGTGGCTTTGCTGGACCTATATTCCGTAAAGTCAACAGGTTAATGTCACCGTAGAAACGTTGCGCGAAAGCATAGAGGGCTGAGCACTTCTCCCAGTTCGGCAAACAACGGCTGCTCTTGACAGCTTACCAGATTCCAGACATAGACCATGAAGAGACGTATGCAACTGGTATAAGTGGCCTACACTGAGCTAGGGTTAGTGCATCCCATTACTCCTCGACTTGCCATAATCGTTTAGTTGTGAGCAGACGACAGGTGCGACGCACTTTTGAACTCAAGTCCATGATATCCACCGACTTCTTACGACGTTCATGGGGATTCGGTAGCGTTTGCATCCCTAGGTGCGTCGCACCTCTCTTACGTATACTAAAGGGATACGAGTTGCCTACTTCCTGGGAGTTTCATCCACCTGCTGAGAAGGCGACACCTAGCCAGACTCAACAGGGCGCCGGGCGAATTTTGTCAGTGATTGGGACACCTGCGAAAGCGCCCAAACCGCGAGGAGATTTGTCGAGGCGGGTTCCCGGTACCCAGATGCCACCCCAAAAGCGCTACCCGGTGCTCAAAAAGGGCCAAAAGCGTGTCCCAATCGGCTAAACCGCGCTTATTTTTTCACTTTTGGGGTCTTCAGGATTTCACCGGGACGCAGTGAGTTATTAACCACAGACTTCATAGCTTGACAATGTGGTAGTGTTCAAATCGAACGATTGTGCTAGCGATTTGTACTGGACACTTTTACAAAGATAGTGTTTAATATAGTCTTCCAGTTCAACGTTGTGATCAGGAGGACAAATGCGAGAAATAGGGCGACGAA
>DAOTUH010000247.1:0-1646 GCA_034437255.1 Anaerolineae bacterium | reverse complement strand
TGCATCTCGGCGCCAACCTGGACAACAAGCTCCAGGTCGTCGGGATGATTGGTGTCGCCTTTGAAGGGCGGCGTGCGCACGATGAGCGCCTTGATCTTCTTATCGCGCAGCACGGTGCCGATGCCGCCGCGCCCGGCCTGCTTGTAGCGGAGATCCTTGCGCTTGCGGTCCCACAGGCTGAAGTTCAGGCAGCCCATGCGCGAGTGCTCGGAGCCCTGTCCCGCGCTGACGAAGGAGAAGAAGCGCTTCTCCCGCTCGCTCTCGGCAAAGTGCTCGATGATCCAATGGCCCAGCTCGTGGGTGTTGGTGGGCACGTCCTCCGGCGCTTCGATCACGCTGACCTTGCCTGCCGGTCCGTCGACGTAGACGAAGACGTCCTGGTCAGCCTTGCCCTGCACCTCGATGGCGTCCCAGCCGGCAAACTTGAGGTAAGGGCCGTAATGTCCGCCCGCGTTGCTGTCGATGACAATCTCGGTCAGCGGGGAGATGCTGGACGCGATGGATTTTCCAGATCCGGGGTACTGGGTGATCCCACCGCAGGGCCCCGAGGCGATGGTGATCTCGTTTTCGGGATCGTCCCACCTGGTGTCGTCGTTGACGCCGTGCCAGAGCAGCCAGAGGTCGAAGCCCCGTCCGCCGGTGAACTTCTCCTTCATCTCCTCGGTGACGGGCTTGCCCTTGATCTCGCCGCTGCCCACATTGACGTACAGCGTCTGGTTGGTGTAACCGCGCTCAATAGTTGGACGCTCGTACTCGAATTCCGCTAAGGTCTTCAGTTGGTCTCCACTCATGATACCTCCTTGGTTGGTCGGGTGGTCTGATCGTCGATTAGTCCGTTGTTCCGTTGATCAGGTAGTTCGGCGATTCAATTCCTTTTTAGGTAGCTGACTATATGACCACTTGACTATTGGACTATCCGACTATGTGACTACCTGACTACCTGACTGCATTCCACAGATCTGTCGAAACTTCGTCTACATCCACAATTTCCAGCGCGTTGGTGGGACAGGCGTCGACGCACTGCCCGCAGGCGATGCACTTGAACGCGACGGCGTCATCGGTATCGAAGTACATCACGTCGTAAGGGCAGAAACCGACGCAGGAGAGGCAGCCGACGCACTCTCGATTTCTGACGCGCACGATGCCCTGTTTATCGTAAAAGAGCGCGTTGGTCGGACAGACGGCGATGCACTCGCCACACTGGATGCAAAAACGGGCCTGGTAGCCCTCATTGGCGTAGATCCGAATGCGCGATTTCTCTCTGTCGTCGACCTTGAACCAGGTCTGCGCGCAGGTGACCTCACACTCGCGAATGCCCTCGCAGCGCTCTGGGTAGAATTTAAGTACTTTCATTATCTACGCTCCCTCTGTTATCAAATTCAGCCAGAGTTTTTGGTTGATCGGTACTCGTGTAGGCTACCACGTATTTTACCAAGACGCGGACAGGGCGTGAAGTTATAGATTCCATATCTTTCCGCGCGTAGTTACACCATAGCAAAATCCCCCGCCGACACAAATCGGCGGGGGATTGATCTCGTTGTGTTAGGATTACAGTTTGAGATTGGGGAAGGCGTCCATGCCGGCGTAGACGCCGCGCTCGTCCAGCGCCTCCTCGATGCGCAGCAGCTGGTTGTACTTCGCCACGC
>DAOTUH010000246.1:0-2214 GCA_034437255.1 Anaerolineae bacterium | reverse complement strand
GCGGCATCCCGATCAATCCAGAGGCGCAAGCGTAAACAGTTCCACGCCTCCTTCGCCTCCACGTACGTAGCGGCTTTCAGATAGGCGTCGCGTATCGGACCGGCGAATAGCGCATCGGAGAGGTGTTGCCCAACCGCCTGCGAGTCCAGCGCTGCTTCTCGCAGCGACTCGGGATCCAATTTGAGTGCGCCCCCCGTGAAGTGCCCGCCGTTGCCCAGACTCGCCTCCACTGCATACATGCCGTCATCGACATCACGGACATGGATACGGATTTCCAGATCAAAGCACCTGAGCGACGGGGATGTGTCAGCCACAGTATCCGGCCTGACAGAGGCACGCGGCTCTTGTTGCGGGACAGGGAGCACCGCGTCCTCACGTTGAATCGGTGCGAACATCGGCTCCTTTGAACCCAACACCCCCCCAGGGATCCGTCTCCAATACCCGGATGCTGCGGTCGCGCCAGACGCGCCGTTCCTCCTCCGGCAGATCGGGCCAGACGGCGTAGGCGGTGCGGGCGAAGCGCCCCATGCGGTCGAGCACCTCGCGCCAGAGCAGGTTGAAGTCGGGATCGCCGAGGTTGTAGCCCAGGAAGAGCACCGTCTGCTTCTTGAGCAGCCCGCGCACCTCGTCGAGCACGTCCTCTTTGTCGCGGTCGCGCCCCAGCCCGAAGTGATCGTCCTCGGTGACGACGAGGGTATCTGGCATCTGGACGTCGCCGTAGAGCTTGATCAGTGCCAGGCGATCAGGACGGGCGAAGGCCACGTCGCTGCCGCGCACGATGCGGTCGAAGGGCACGTCCGCGTTGCGCAAGGCGCGCTCCAGCTGATCGTGATAGGCGGTGGTGATGATAGCTGGCACGTCGTGCGCCTGGGCGAAGGCCGCCAGGTTCTGGTAGAAGACCGGGATCGGCGCGCCGGCGGTGTCCAGTTCCCGGCGGAGATAGTCGGTGAAGTCGAAGCGATTGCCCGCCCGGCTCACCCGTTGGGCCACTTGCGCCAGGGACAACGAGACATCGAGGTTGTGGCGCTGCGCCAGCCCGCGCGCCAGGTCAGCGCGCGAGGGCAGCCCGGTGACGGCCTCGGGCAGATCCGCGCCGACAAACGGAACCAACGTATGGTTATGCAATACCTCTATCAGTTGAGGATCGGACGTCATCTAACATCTCCTTGAGAAACAGGTTGAACGTCGAAGGTCGAAGGTCGAAGGTTATTCTACCACATCCGCGTTCCCTCTTCCAACGTTTCGAGCGGATCACAAATTTTACAACGAGACGTTGGAAATTGGCTCACAGATTTTTCCAATGTATCCGTGGTTATCTGGTATCCGTTTATCTGTAAAGACCACAACGCACTTACGATGTAAGGTCGCAAGATTTGAATACATGCTTCGGGAGGTCCTTGCAAATCCATATCTTTCAGATCGAACGTGCGTTGCACCTTGGCTGCTCACGAAACTGAACGCTTTCGTTATCTGTCTCCCATTCAGCTCTCCTCCAAGCACGAAGGAACAATCGCCACGAATCCAGGGTTGTGTTTGAGCACAATCTACAGTATAGTTAGGGCAAGGAGGCCACAATGAGCACGTTGACCTTATCTTCAACCAAAGAACGTCCGCTGCGCCCACTGGTCGAAGCCGCGCTAGAAAATGAGCTGAGATTGCTGCAAGCGGGCATCGCACGGACGGAAGCGCGAGTGCAGGCGTTCGAAGCGGAATATGAGTTCACTTCAGCGGAATTCGTCCGCCGCTATGAACACGATGAACTGCCGGAGACGCTAGCCTTCGACGAGTGGCTGGGCGAAGTCCACATGCTGGCACGCCTGCGCGAGAAGGCCGAGACGCTGCAAGGAATCCAGGTTGCGGATTGAGCGCTACTTTGCGCGGATCCAATCCACCGGCGGCACGCAAGGCCGCCTCCAACCGGTCGTCATAGGCCGTGGTGATGATCACCCGCACGGGCAGTTCCAACAGTGCCCGATGAAGGGGGGTGCCCGGACGGGTGCTAGTGACGTGACGACAAACAAAATCGACCAGCGCCTGTCGATTGGTATGCCCCTCGTAGAGTTGCGCGGCTCGGAAAAGAGAGACGGCACAATCATTGGGGCGCTGGCATTCTCCTGCGTCTTGGCAAAATGGGCAATGCGCGCCACAGGCATCCACCAACGCCGCCGCCAATCGTGCGCTCTGCGAGACGCCATCCAGCGCATCGCCGACGAA
>DAOTUH010000245.1:0-4329 GCA_034437255.1 Anaerolineae bacterium | reverse complement strand
CCCGGCTTCGCGCACGGCTTCTGCGTGCTCAGCGACGTGGCTGACGTCATCTACCAGGTCACGGCGGAGTACGCCCACGATCTCGACCGGGGCATTCTCTGGAACGATCCCGACATCGGCATCGAATGGCCCATCGACGCGCCGCTGCTCTCCCCGAAAGACGCGGCTCAGCCTCGATTGCGCGACGCGGATAACGACTTCGTCTACCAGCCGTAGGAACGCGGCGTGCTCCTGTCGCTCGTGCTCGTCGGTTTGTTCCTGGTCGTGCTGGTTGCCGGTCTCCTTCTGATCGCGCTTTTCGCCGGCGGGTGGTACTTCTCAAGCGTCGTGCTTCATCCCAAGACGTACTCGGCGGCGGCGTGCTACAATCACGAGGTCGAGCAGGAGCGCATCACGTCCGATGGCTTCCTCAGCTGGCTTCAGGAAGAGCTGTGGATCGAATCGCCGCATGGCACCACGCTCTACGGCGTCTATCTTCCACTGGACGGAGCCACGCGCACGATCATCCTCGCTCACGGACTGACCGGCACGGTTTACAGCAGTATGCGCTACGCCACGATGTTCCGTGATTTCGGCTTCAACCTGCTGCTCATTGAGCATCGCAACCACGGGCGAAGCGGCGGGACGACCACCAGCTACGGCGTCTATGAGAAGGACGACCTCAAGGCCTGGGTCGATTGGGCGCTGACACGCTGCCCGGACTGCGCCATCGGCACCCACGGCGAGTCGCTGGGCGCGGCGACGGCGCTGCAGCACGCAGCCATCGACGACCGGCTGGCCTTCGTCGTCGCCGACTGTGCCTTCGCCAACGCCCGTGACGAGTTCGCCTATCGGCTCAAGGAGGAGTACGGGCTGCCCGGCTTCCCAGTCATTCCCCTCGCCAGCCTGATCACCAGAGCGCGCGACGGCTGGTTCTTTGGGGACGCTGCGCCCATTGCGCACATCGCCGAGGTCGAGACGCCCCTGCTCTTCGTCCACGGCGCGAAGGATGCCTACATCCCGCCAGAAGACAGCGTGGCCCTACACGATGCCAAGCGCGGCGTCAAACGGCTCTACCTCGCGCCCGGCGCCGATCACGCGCAGTCGTACCAGGCGGATCCGGAAGCGTATAAGGCTGTGGTTAGGAGATTTCTAGAAGACATCGAGGTGCTTTGAAGACCGTTGGTCGTAAGGCACGCCGCAGCGTTAGCGGAGTGCCGCGCACGACACGGAGAGGCAGTCGGCCTGATTGTGCTCCAAGATCCATATTCCTTCGAGTAGACCTTGCACTCCTCGGAGCATCTTAATCCAAACTATCCCGTTTGAGCCGCCCTCGGGGACGAGGACTGTGAGCCTTTGCAACTCAACGTGTCAACTTCATCCATGCCGTACGGGGTTCAGCCGTTGAGACGCGACCTCGCTGGTCGTGGAGAGCAATGTACAAGAAGGGCTTCGTCGCATCGAACAGATGTTCTGGTATAATAAAGTTGGAGGTGTGAGATGGCCAAATCCGACGTTCGCTGGCTCTGTCAGCAGTGTGGCTGGAGTTTCGTCAAGCAGATGGGCAAGTGCCCCAACTGCGGCGCGTGGGACTCCATGCAGGAGACTATCGTCGAGCCCAAGAAAGCCGGGGCGCGTGCCCGGCGACCGGGCGCGCCGGGGCGCCCCCACCCGCAGCCCCTCAGCCAGGTGGAGATGGAAGGGCACGCGCGCATCCCCGTCGCCATCGGCGAGTTCTCGCGCGTGCTGGGCGGCGGGCTGGTGCCCGGCTCCGTGGTACTCATCGGCGGGGAACCGGGCATTGGCAAGTCGACGCTGCTGCTGCAGGTCGCCACTCAGCTGGGTGATGCAGAACATCCCGTGCTCTACGTCTCCGGCGAGGAGTCGCCGCGCCAGATCAAACTGCGGGCGGACCGCCTGGGGCTCGCGGATGACAGCGTTCACGTCCTGCCGGAGACCGACATCGACTACGTGCTGCGCGAAGCGGACGACCTGGACAACGTCCAGGCGCTCATCGTCGACTCCATTCAGACCGCGCGGACGGAGGACCTGGACTCCGCCGCCGGCAACGTCAGCCAGGTGCGCGAGTGCGCCTCGCGATTGCAACGCTGGGCCAAGGGCATGGGCGTGCCCGTCTTCTTGGTGGGTCACGTGACCAAGGCTGGGTCCATCGCCGGCCCCAAGGTGCTGGAGCACATCGTCGATACCGTGCTCTATCTGGAGGGCGATCCGTTCCACACCTACCGGCTGCTGCGCAGCGTCAAGAACCGCTTCGGCGCGACGTCGGAGATCGGCGTCTTCGAGATGCGCGAAGAGGGGATGGTTGAGGTCGCCAATCCCTCGGAGGCGTTTCTGGCGGAGCGCATGGTCAACGTGCCCGGCTCCGCCATCGCCGTGACCATGGAGGGCACGCGCCCGCTGCTCGTCGAGATCCAGGCGTTGGGAAGCTACACCAGCTTCGGCAATCCGCGCCGCACCGTCAACGGCATCGACTTCAACCGGCTGCTGCTGGTCACCGCCGTGCTGACGCGGCGCGTGGGCCTGCAGCTGAGCGAGTTGGATCTCTTCGCCAACGTCGTCGGCGGTCTGCAGATCGAGGAGCCGGCGGTGGATTTGGCAGTGGCGGTGGCGTTGGCCTCCACGGTACGGGACCGGCCCATTCCCGCGGATCTGGCGCTCATCGGTGAGATCGGCCTGTCGGGCGAACTGCGTTCCGTCAGCCAGCTGGAAGAACGGGTCAAAGAAGCGGCGCGGCTGGGCTTCGGCACCGTCGTCGTGCCGCGCACCATGAAGCGCAAGCTGCCCCACCCCAAAGGCGTCGACGTCGTGCCGGTGCGCTCCGCAAAAGAGGCCATCGACGTGGCGCTCAAATAGTCAGCAGATTAAGCAGATACGCGCTTATGGGAATGTGGGAACGTCCAAACGTTAGAACGTCCAAACGTTAGAACGTCCAAACGTTTTAACGCAGTTTTGCTAAAGTAACCCCGTGACCAACGAGCGCACGCAGCCGGGGCTTTGGCAAGTTAGCCTGAGTGGTGATACTACCTTAAGTAAGCACCTCCCACCAGAGCACCAGATTTCCCGCCCGAGCCCCAACGGGGTTACTTTTGCGCTACTGCCCATTTTCCCATATTCTGTTTATGCGGCTGCGTTTTTGAGAAGTCTTATTACCATCAGGTAGCCCGACCACTGGTGGACGATCTGAAAGTGCGCTTTTGCGGTACAACTGACGTCGTCTTACACTCGCGGGATATTCGCAAGCAGCAGAAGGACTTCCGATTTCTATGGAATCCTGAGAGGCGTGCGGCGTTCTATGAAGCGATCAACAACCTGGTGGGACAACTGGACTTCACGATTATCGCGGTTGCCATTATGAAGCGCGAGCATCTCTCGCAATATGGGTATAACGCCAAACATCCCTATCATCTGACACTGGAGCTTATGTTGGAACGTTTTGCGTTTATGATTGGGGATGGTGGAGCAAGCAGTGACGGACATATTATTGCTGAATCGCGTGGCGAGGCGGAGGATCGCTTACTAAAAAAGAGTTCTTCCGCTTGAAAAGACGAGGGTCTTCCTACCAGATTTTTGAGACGATCACGACGCTATGGACGGAGAAGAAAGAGGAGAATATCGCTGGCCTTCAGATTGCTGATCTGGTTGCTTATCCTATTGCCCGCAAAGTTCTCGATCCAGAACGCCAGAACCTTTCCTTCGATGTCATTCGAGCCAAGATCCGCCATAAGCCAGGTGAGGTGAATAGACTTCTTGGATATGGCATTAAGATCTTCCCGCAAGCGACGTTTGATCACGCTTTCTACATGGATGGGGGCTAAAACAAAACGAAGGGAGAGCTTGTTTCGCCTCTCCCTTCGCGACCGGGCACTCCCGATCCATCTTTCAATTTAATAATATAATAGTCGTTGATATTTGTCAAGGATTTCGATACGCTCGATACGGAGTCAGTTTGACCTTGAAACGAAAACTCATCGAACACGATATCCCCCTCGCCGAGATCTCCGAGGCTTCGGCGCGCGAGAAGTCCATCCGCCACGGACACCCCTCGACACTGCACATCTGGTGGGCGCGGCGCCCATTGGCCTCGTCTCGCGCCACGGCCTTCGCCGCCCTCATTGACGAGCCCGGCGAGGAGCATCCGCAGGAGCGCGCCGAGTTACAGGAATTGCTCAAGCGCATCACGCCCTGGGAGGCGATCAAGAATGGCAACAGTGCCGCCGTGAAAGAGGCGCGCCGGCGCGTGCTGGAGCAGTACGGGCGCCCGCCGGGGCAGCGGCGTGGCTTCGAACGTCCGCAGATGGAACAGATGATTCTGCAATACGTGGAAGCCCA
>DAOTUH010000244.1:0-14293 GCA_034437255.1 Anaerolineae bacterium | reverse complement strand
TTTGACTTCACTGAAATAACTATTAAAACTCGGAGTTTTCCAGAACTTGACACTATATGTAGATTCTTCGCGACCGAAATCACTAGATATAGGGGGGTATCAACTAAAACTCGGAGTTTTCGACCTTTTTTCAGGTGAGTCAAGTTTTCCTCTTGAGGAACAATTCCGGGGCATTGGGCCCCAGGGCGAGTGCCCCAGGGCGAGTGCCCAAGGGCTCCGAGACTCACTACGAATCGACCTGGATGTTTCAAGTTTGATGGGCGTTTTGCAGAGCACATTACTGTCGCTTTGTTGCAACGACGATGTGCACGCAACCACCCGGGCCGAATTCCTCGCGCTGCACCTTCAGACCGCGCGCTTGCAGCAACGGTACCTCATCGCGCATGTAGTCGCCGAGGGTCTCCCAGAGGCGGGCCAGTAGCCAGGCAAACCAGGTCCCGTTGGCGGACTCGCCCGCGTCCACGATGACGACCCGCCCACCGGGGCGCAGCACACGCACCATCTCGTTGAGCGCGGTGTCGGCATTAGGGATGGCGCTGAACGTGAAGGTGCTGACGACGGCGTCGAAGGTCGCGTCGGGCCAGGGGAGTGCCGTGGCGTCGCCCTGATACAGGTCTGAGTGCAGATTGTGTTTGGCGAGGTGCCGGCGTGTCAGCCGCACCATGCCGCCGGCGCGATCAAGTCCGGCGGTCTCGTACCGCCCGGCGAGCTCGGCGTGTAGCCGCCCGTTACCAAAGCCGATCTCCAGCACACGGGCGCCCTCCGGTGGTAAATATGGCAGCGCACGCCGTCGGTAGCGGTGCGTGGTGAAGCCGGTCAGCTCTTCCACGAAGAGATCATACAGCGGTGCTAGTTTGTCATAAAGCGGGTCCCAGAAGCGGTGCTGGAGCGTTTCGCGGTCCACGTGGCGACGCAGTATCCACACGATTACCGCGCCGACCAGTGCGCCCAACGCGACACCGATCCAACATCCATGTTTGCGTTCGTTAGCAGCCACAGTCATTCTCCTCAATGCATTTGGGGCACACGCAGCCAGGCAGACAGCGTGGCGGTCTCTCCGTTCCCAGCAGTTCTTTGAGCAGGGGGCGCACGCGCGGATCGCTAACGTGATAGAAGACGTTGAGCCCATCCTGCTCTCCCTCGACGACGCCCGCCTCGTGCGGCACGGCGACCTGCTGCGAGATATACGCCTGCGAGCGCTCCAACACCGCCTCCAGATGGCAGAGGCATTGGAAAAAACCGGCGGCTTCTTTGTATATATTTGCTTGTTCATTCATGGGTGGTGTCTCCCGAAAAAATCAACGGATTAAACGGATTGACCGGATTTCTGCTACTGGTATCCGTTGACTGCGGTGAAAAAACTAAGATCTCACGCAAAGACGCCAAGAACGCAAAGGAAATTCGGCGTCGTTTCAACCCGTACAGGTGTTCGCTTTACAATTTCTGAGCAAAGTGCGGCTTGAGTTCGACTCAAGGGGTCGTTTTGAGCCTATAAGAGCCACTTTTTGATGTTTTCGCGTTCTGTGTTGAGGTAATTTCGTCAGAAAGTGTAAACTGATCTTTTTCCCAAAATGGCTGCTTTTGAAACGATGCCGAGATTTACGACACCGGTTCAATGGTGCGATACCACTTTGGTGCCCATGGGTGCCCAGTTGTAGAACCATTCTGCATCTGGAATGGTCAGGTTGACGCAGCCGTGGCTCATGGGCGTGCCGAAGTTGTCGTGCCAGTACGTGCCGTGGATGGAGTATCCTTTGTAGAAAAACATCGTGAAGGGGACGTTGGGCATGCTGTAACCGGGGCCGCTCATGTGCTTGTAGCGGTATTTGGCGTAGATGCGATAGGTGCCGACGACCGTCGGCGTGCGCCATGTGCCGGTCGAAGCGATGGCGGTGTAGACGGGCGTACGCCCCTCATAAGCGGTCACGGTCTGCGCGGAAAGGTTGATGTCGATCCACTTTTCGCCGCTCGCGCCGTGGCCGGGTGCGGGCTGCGAGGGCGCTGGTTGCGCCGGTTCGTCCTGCGGAGGCGTGCTGCCTCCCGGGATGGTGAGACGTTGCCCCACGTAGATGGTATTGGAACGCAATCCGTTGGTCGCCCGCAGCGACGCGACGGTGGTGCCGTACCGCCGGGCGATGCTGAAGAGCGTGTCGCCCCGCCGAACGGTGTGCGTTCCGCCGGGGGAGGGCGCTGCCGTGTCACCGGGGATGACCAGACGTTGGCCCGCATAGACCCAAGCGTTCCAGGCCCGGCCGTTGGCCGAGGCCAGCTGGCTGGCGCTGATCCCGTGCCTGAGCGCGACGCTGAGCAGGGTATCACCGGCCCGGACGACGTAGGTACTGCCGGTCGCGGCCGGCGCAGCCACGGGTGATGGCGAGGACGTGCCGGGAATGGTCAGGCGCTGGCCCGTGTAGATCCACGAGTTCCAGGCCAACCCGTTGGTCGCCGCCAGATCGTGGACACTGACGCCATAGCGGCGGGAGATGCTGAAGAGGGTGTCGCCGCGCTGCACAACGTAGGAGCCGCCACTCTCTGCGAAGGCCGGCGTCACGAACACAAGAGCAAGCATGCACGCGAGGATAAGGCTTCTTTCGACCCAACGCTTCATGTTGTTGCCCTCCGGGGTGACTCAAAAGGTGGTTCGTTTGTGACGTTATATTTCCATTGTAATAGCGTTTCTAAATAAATCTACTGGGGGGCACGGTGCCTGGCAAGTAAAGTAATTGCTGCGGGAAACAGGCTCCAGCTGGCTGATGCTCATTCGATGACGACGAGTACGCCCACCTCGGCCCAGTGATAGAGCGTCTCGGCTTGCGGAATGCCCAGGATGACGCAGCCGTACGACGCAGGGCGTCCCAATGCGCCGGCCCAGAGCCGTTGCCCGTTGGCCAGGATGGGCAACTCGTGAATGCCGTTGTAGACGTCGCCGCCGGCCCGGTAGATAGCCATAAAGTAGGGCATCCAGAGCTCCCACTGGCTGCCGTAAGCCCGCTCCTCTTTGCTGAGGATCTGGAAGACGCCGCGATGGGTGGGCGACTCTGCCATGCCGGTGGACGTCGCCCACTCGTGTAGGAGCCGGCCCTGCTCGTAGACACGCATCTGCTGCGCATCAAGATCGATGACGATTTTCTTGCCCGGCACCGGCAGATAGGGTGTGAGTACGTCTTGTGACGGGATGATGATCCGCTGGCCGGGCCGCAGCACGTTGGGGTCGATGTCGGGATTGGTCTCGGCGATGAGGCCCGGCGGCATACCGAAACGCGCGCCGATGATCGAGAGCGTATCGTCTGACTGCACGGTGTAGGTCCGCTCCGGGTGTGTGAGATAGAGCGCCACGTCACCGCCACCCGCGTTGAAGGTTGCCAGCACCTGCTCGGTCGCCTCTTCGAAGCGGAAGCCGCGCCCGTCGCCAAGCTGGGTCGCCAGCTCGACGAGCATCGCCCGCACGGCCTCCGGCGCGACGTCGACCGTCGCCTCGCCTGCGTCGTTCTCCTCCAGCCGCAGCCACGGCGCGATCTCCTCGCGGTGCAGGTCCCAGCGCAGCGTCTCGCCGATGAGCACGTCGTAGGCCGTGAGCGTCAGCGGTCGCGCCAGCAGCGCCTCGACTTCGGCCTCGACGGTCGCCACGTCCGGCGTGACCGGCGCCACGGTCTCGAAGATGAGGGAGACCTCCACGTTCTCCTGGTCGGTGGGCAGCGTCGTGAGCGCCGCCAGCGTCGCCTCGATATCGAGCCTACGCCCCGGCTCACCCGGCACCACTGTAACCACGCCGTTCTCCAGGCGTACGGACGCTGCAATGGGCGGGACGTCGACTTCCGGTGCCAGCGCTTCGAGGAAGGCGCGGGCCTGCGTCACGTCCACGGACACCACCGGTTCCAGCTCGTGGTAGGTCAGCCAGTCGGTCAGCTGCTGCCAGACGTCGCCCGTGCGGCCCACGTCGTAGGCGGCCTCGACGGTGGCTGCAATATCGATGCCCGCGCCGATCTCTCCGTAGGCGACGGACCAGCGGCGTTGGCTGTCGGTGAGGATCAGCGAGCGGTCGGTATACGTGTCCGACACCTCGCTCAACATCGCGGCCGCCTCATCCAGCGCCTTGCCGCCCACTTCGAGGCCTGCTACGGAGACGTTGGGCGGCATGCGGTTCCAGTAGCGGTGGCGTTCCCGCTGGAAAGCGTCCCATCCATAGAACAGGCCCACCGGCAGTAACGCCAGCAATACCAGCACGGCAAGTCCTACAATCAGGACGCCGCGTAGGCTGTGATCCGGTGGTTTCTCTGTTTTTGCGATTGCGCGCGTGGCCATAAGTCCTCCTGGAAAAGAATTGCGTATTTCGTATTGCGTATTTCGTATTGCGTGTTGCGTATTTGGTGAACACGCCTTACCTTTAAGACGTCAGCGTGAGGGGGATTTGTTCCGATCTGGAGAGAAGTTATCAGGGATAGGGGCACGACCTTGCCAGATTGGGCGGTTCGATGTAGCTTTCTGAGGATGAGGACACTCAAGGAGGTAAGTATGGATACGCAGGAGTTGATGGATATTGCGTTGGCTTTGGTGGAATTCGATGAGGTTCCCGAGGACAGCGCCGTCTACGTGCCCGGCGACGAGATTGAGCGCGTGCTGTTCGGCCTGGATATCGGGGCGGGCGAGCTGTTGATGGCGCGGGAGTTGGGCTACGATGCTGTCATCGCGCATCATCCGGTGGGCACGACGTATCAGGCCTGGCGTGTCTTCGAGCGGCACGTGGGCTTGCTTGTCGGCGCGGGCGTGCTGGAAGCGGCGGCGCGCGCAGCCGTCGCGCCCAAGATGGAACAATTGCGGCTCCGGGGCATGGTGGCGAACTACGAGCAGGTGCCCCAGGCGGCCAAGCGGCTGAAGCTGCCGTTTATGAACATCCATTGCCCGCTGGACGAGCTGGGACGTCGGACGATGCAGCGCGCGGTCAACGCCGTGCTGGAGAGAGAGCCGGCGGCGACGGTGGGGGACGTGGTGGCGGCGCTGGCGGCGCTCCCCGCCGCACAGCGCGCCGCGACCGACGTCGAGGCGCTATTGGGTGACCCGGAGGCGCGGGTAGGCAAGGTCGTGGTTGCGCACGGCGCGCTGACCAACGGCGGCTACGAGATCGCCCGCGCGTACTTCGATCACGGCGTGGACACCGTCGTCTACATTCACATCGCTGTGTCGGATTTGAAGCGGCTGCGCGAGCACCCGGACGGTCAGCTGATCGTCACCGGGCATTTGATGGGCGACGCGGTGGGGATCGCACCGTACATCAAGGCGCTGCGGGAGCGGGGTGTTGAGGTGGATGTGTTGAGCGAGGTGTTGGCGTAGCATAGATGCGTCACAAGTTAAAAGTCATGTTGTAACGAAAAGGAGTTTTCAATGAAGAACTGGAAAATGGGGAAGTCGTGGGTGTTTGTAGGATTGGCACTGTTACTGATAGCCGGGTGCGCAACAGAGACGTCGACGGTGGCGCCCACGCCGACAGAGGAACCGGAGATGCCGGAGGAGACTGCCACGGAGGCGCCGGCAGCCGAGGAGGTGCCGGGTGAACAGCCGGCAGAAGGGCCGGCGTCACGCGATGGCATGTACGATGCTCCGCCGGAGATGAAGATTGATCCAGAGAAATATTACGTCGCCACGCTGGAAACAGAGCACGGTGACATCGTCGTGGAGCTCTTTGCCGAGCGCGTGCCCACGACGGTCAACAACTTTGTCTTTCTGGCGCGCGAGGGATTCTATGACGAGACCGCGTTTCATCGCGTGATCCCCGAATTTATGGCGCAGGGCGGCGATCCCACCGGCACGGGCAGCGGCGGGCCAGGCTACACCTTCGAGGATGAGTTCGATCCGACGCTGAGCCACGACCGCGTCGGCGCGCTCTCCATGGCGAACTCAGGGCCCAACACTAACGGGAGCCAGTTCTTCATCACCTTCGCGCCGACGATGTGGCTGGACGACCGGCACACCGTCTTCGGGCGCGTCATCGATGGCCTGGACGTGCTGCGTGCCCTCAGCCCGCGAGATCCAGAATCCGCCACCACGCCTGGCGATACGCTGGAGACCGTCACTATTGAGGCGCGCGACACGCCGTCGGAATCGAGCCTCCCCGCTCACGACGAGGTCTCCGTCCCCGACGACCCTGTGCAGCGTAACGCGCTCTATACGCAACCACCAGAGATGCGGATCGACCCGGAGGCGACGTACGAAGCCACCATCACCACGGCCAAGGGCGACATTGTGGTCACGCTGGATGCTGAAGCTGCGCCCCAGACGGTGAATAACTTTGTCACGCTGGCGCAACAGGGCTTTTACGATGGCCTGACCTTCCACCGCGTAGAGTCTGACTTCGTCATCCAAGGCGGTGATCCCACCGGCACCGGTCAGGGTGGGTCGGGCTACGTGCTGCCCGCCGAGATCGGCCTGGAGCACGTCGAGGGCGCTATCGCCATGGCGCGCCTGCCCGATCAAGGCAATCCCCGGCGGATGTCCAGCGGCAGCCAGTTCTACATCACCCTGCAAGCGACGCCGCAACTGGACGGCGCCTATACGGTCTTCGGGCAGGTAACCCAGGGCATGGACGTGGTCGAGTCCATCGAAGTGGGAGATGTGATTGAGGAGATTACGATCGCGTCGGATCAGTGAACGGCAGGGGGCAGGGGGCAGGGGGCACGGGGCAGGGGGCACGGGGCAGGGGGCATGCGTTACAGCTGGGGCCGGTGTCCCACCGCGTCCCCAACAGCTGGGCCGGCGTCTCACCGTGCCCCTCTACCAGAGCTGGGGCCGGCGTCTCACCGCGTCCCCAACAGCTGGGGCCGGTGTCCCCACCGTGTTCCTAACAGCTGGGCCGGCGTCTCACCGTGCCCCTCTACCAGAGCTGGGGCCGGCGTCCCGCCGTGTTCCCAACAGCTGGGCCGGCGTCTCACCGTGCCCCTCTACCAGAGCTGGGGCCGGCGTCTCACCGTGTTCCCAACAGCTGGGCCGGTGTCCCCACCGTGTTCCTAACAGCTGGGCCGGCGTCTCACCGTGCCCCTCTACCAGAGCTGGGGCCGGCGTCCCGCCGTGTTCCCAACAGCTGGGCCGGTGTCTCACCGTGCCCCTCTACCAGAGCTGGGGCCGGCGTCCCGCCGTGTTCCCAACAGCTGGGCCGGCGTCTCACCGTGTCCCTCTACCAGAGCTGGGGCCGGTGTCCCCACCGTGTTCCCAACAGCTGGGCCGGTGTCCCACCGCGTCCCCAACAGCTGGGGCCGGCGTCTCACCGTGCCCCTCTACCAGAGCTGGGGCCGGCGTCCCGCCGTGCCCCCTGATTATGTCACCAACGTTTGATAGACAGCCAGGGTTTCGCGGGCGGCGCGCTCCCAGGAGAAGCGTGCCGCCTGACGTAGGCCGCGCGCGCGTAATTCGGCTTGAAATTCGATGTCGCTGAGCACGCGATGGAGCGCCGCACGGAGCGCGTCCGTGTCGGTCGGATCGACGGTCAGGGCCGCGTCACCCACCACTTCGGGCAGGGATGACGTGTTGGAGCAGACCACGGGCGTGCCACAGGCCATAGCCTCCAGCGGCGGGAGCCCGAAGCCCTCGTAGAGACTGGGGAAGGTGAAGAGTGTTGCCGCCGCGAAGATCGCCGGTAGATCCACATCCTCCACGTAGCCCGTGAAGCGCACGGCGTCGCGACAGGGGTTCTCAGTCAGCGCCGCGTAGAAATCGTCAGATAGCCAGCCGTGCTTGCCGACGATGACCAGCGGCGGTGCCTCGTGCGCGACATAGAGTTCGGCCCACGTATCCAACAGCCCGATCAGGTTCTTGCGCGGCTCGATAGTTCCCACGTAGAGCACAAAATCCTCCGGCAGCCGGTACTCTGCCCGGACGCGCGCCACGATCTCCGGCGGCTGCGGGCGGAATCGCGGGGCCGCCGCCTCCGGCACCACGGTGATCTTCTCCGCCGGCACAGCGTAGGCAGCGGTGAGATCGCGCCGCGTCGCCTGGGAGACGGCGATGATCTGGTCGGCCCGGCGGCAGTAGAGCGGCATAGTTGCGTTGAGGTACCAGCGGTTGAGCGGCTTGTGGTGCTCCGGCAGGCGGCGGAAGATCAGGTCGTGCACCGTGAGCACCGTCGGCACGCCGCGCAAGGGCGGCAGCAGATGCTCGGTGGCGTGGAAAAGCGTCGCGCCGGGCACCAGACGGTTGAAAGGAATGTGTCCCAGCTGTCCGGCCCATACAGCCATCCGCCAGGGCTTATAGCCCAACGCTACCGTGGACGTGGGGATCTGCGCCAGATCGGGCAGCGGATCGACGCCGCGTTCGGCGTTGTAGAAGAACGCCAGCTCGTCAGGGATCAGCGGTTGCAGCGCGCGAGCGAGGCTGGCAGCGTAACGGCCCAGGCCGGCGCGACGGTGGACGGCGGCGGAGAGATCGAGGGTGATCATAGGGGCGGGAGAGTTTGGACGGTGAAGAACCTACCGCTGATAGGCCGCGACTAACAGCAAGCCAACCTTTTCAGCCTCTTCTCTAGCCCGGGGATGGATGTTGTAACCAAAGAGCACCGGCAAGTGGTTGTCGGGCAGGGAGGGGCGGACACGTTCGATGCGTTCAAGGAAACGGCGGACATCGTCGCTATAGATACGACTCTTCACCTCACCCACAATTGTGAGATCCTTGCCGGCCCGAACGCCCACACCGTAGAGATCGAACTCCTCTTCCTGACCCTCCGGCCCGAACTGGCGCGGGTTGAGCTCCTCTCCCAGCGGGCCGAGCACTTCGATCTCCAGGTGCCGTTCCAAGTAACCGGGGAGAGTGATACGGGCGATGCCTTCCAGCCCAAACCCGACGTTTTCAGAGAGAGCGCCCACCTCTTGACGTAGTGCTGTCATGCCTGTGGTCAATTTCTCAACAGCGCGATCGGTGCGAGCTTGTGCCTCAGCCAATCGCTCGATGGCAGATTGCATGGACCGCTGCCCCTCTTCCAGGCTCTCCACGCGTGCTTCGGTGCGAGCCTGGGCCTCAGCCAATCGCTCAATGGCAGCTTGCATGGACCGCTGTCCCTCTTCCAGGCTCTCCACGCGTGCTTCGGTGCGAGCTTGTGCCTCGGTCAGTCGCTCAATGGCAGCTTCTACGCGATCTAATCGTGCTCCAGCGCGATCTTGAGCCTCGCTCAGCCGCTCAATGACGGCTTCAATCCTATCGAGCCGTCCTTCGACCCGATGCCAGGCTGCCTCTTCCAGCTCTTGATAGTGTACTTGCCAGAACGTCTGCATGGCCTCTGAAAGGGCGGCGGCGCCGTCTTCCCCCAGCCGTTTCCGCAATACCTCCGGCATTTCGATTTGAGTGCCCATCATGGATCCCGTCCTTTGAATTTAGATTCAGGCTCAGATTTAGTATACCACAACTCGTCCGTTTGGGGATTGTTTTTGGGCCAGCATCGTCTGGTAGAGGCGGTCGATCCGCGCTACCATCTCTTGGACATCGAACTCACGGGTGGCGAAGCCGCGCCCGCATTCACCCATGACGCGACGTCGCTTCGGGTCGTGTAGCAGGGTAAGGCAGTGTTGGGCCAGCGCATCGAGGTCGAGGGTGATCACGGCTGCGGCACGCTGTGGTGATCAGATGTCAAGATGCACCACAGACAAGGCTCCTGATTCTGCATGAAATGAATGTGATCAATCAAATTGACGCTTTCGAAATCAGCAAGGGTGGAAGTCAGATGCTTTTCTCGCCTTCCTCAGGCAGTGACGCCAGCGCGTCCAGAAAGGCAAGAAAACGTCTCAAGTCGTCTTGGTAGAGTGGTTGGAGAGTCCGTGCCTTTTCGATCACGATATCCAACCGGCGAGGATCAAACTGGAACAGATAAGCATTGCGAAACAGATGGCGGAATTTTCGGAGTTCATTCAAACACTCATAGGTTCGCCGACTGATCACCGGAGGTCGGATTTCTTTTATCTCCAGCGTCATTCGGTGTAGTAATTCGGCATGCCACCGCGCCCCATCGCCGATCTCATTTTCAAAAAGAAAGGCAACACGGCGCAGCAAACTTTCAAACAGACCATAGATGACGTGCAGGTAATAACCAACGACGATGCCACGCTCAGGCTCATGTTCCAGCTGCATGGTGGCCTTATCGAGCAGACGATAGACCTCGGCGATAGCCTCTAGATCAGATTGAATCTCTGCCTGCAGCCGTCGAATCTGGGTTTTCATAGATGATAACTCCCGTCTTGCGAACCAAGTCTGCAAAAGACGACGCCGATGAGATGTCTCTCAGATCAATCACCCAATGAGGCAGCGCGCGTTCTAAATCACGCCATACGTCGAAGTAGCGTTGGGGATCCAATCCCTCAACGGCAATGTCGATATCAGACTGGGCATGAAATGCTCCCGGATACGTGACCGAGCCGAAGAGGTAGGCACGGTGTAACGAGGGATAGCGACAGAAAACGCCGGCTGACGCCTCCTGAACCGCACAGTAGGCTGCCTGGCGTCTTCGCTCCGCTTTCTCCCTGCGGCGTTCCCAACGGGTTTGAAGGGATCGTCGGTAAGCAAGCAGTTTTTCGGTTTCTGTGAGCATGGTTTCCCTTTTCTCCCATCATAACACAATTGACTCACCTGAAAACCTTTTTTGTAACCGTTTAGATTTGTGAGCACCTCAGCAGGCGGCTCTGTTGGATTTCGCCGGATAATGATTTTTGATCATCAAGTTCAGGTGAAATCTCCAAGCCTCTTTCGTGTGACAAAAAGTTCGTAGTCAGGCACGGAACCCCGTGGAGTGCCGTTTTACGCTGTCCGACGTCACTCCGCCCATAGACTGCGTGGCTTACTACGAATCCCGTCACCTTATGAAGCAACAGCATGGATTCATGCACGCAGCGCGATTGCTCTGCCGTCAGCTGAATCTGGGTTCGGATCATGGATTCCCTCGCGGTGTGTTCTCATTTGTGAGGAAATGAGAACACGAAGAGAGATGGGCGGTTAATGCGCCAGCTTTTTCTCGGTCAACAGATCCCGGTAGAGGCGGTCGATCCGCGTCACCATCTCGCGAACGTCGAATTCGTGCGTGGCGAAGGCGCGTCCCCGCTCGCCCATGACGCGTCGCTGTTCGGGATCGCGGAGCAGGGTGAGACAGTGCGCGGCTAGCGCGTCGAGATCACCGGGCTCGGCCAGGAAGCCGGTTGCGCCGTGCGCGATGGCCTCGACCGTGCCGTCTGCCCGGTTGGCAACGACGGGCACGCGCATGCTCATGGCCTGGGGAATGACCCGGGGCAGCCCTTCCCAGAGCGAGGTGAGCAGGAAGACGTCCATGGCGGCTAAGAGGCGGGGCACGTCGCGGCGCAGCCCGGTGAGCACGAAGCGGTCGGTGAGGCCTTTGGCGGTGATGAGCGCTTCCACCTCGGCGCGGAGCGGGCCGTCGCCCACCAGAAGAAAGCGGCAGTCGGGCAGGGCGCGGGCCACGCGCGCGGCGACGCGCACCCAGTCGAGGGGATTCTTCTGCGCGGAGAAGCGTCCGACGTTACCCAGGACGGGCGCGGCCGGCGGCAGGCCCAGCTCATGGCGCGCGGCGGCGCCGTCCACGGCGGCGGGATCGAAGCGCTCCAGGGAGATGGCGCTGCGGATGAGGCGGTACTGCTCCGGGCGTCCGATATCCTCACGCAGGCCCTTTTCGATATCCGGTTCCGCCACGACGATCATGGCGTCGGTGAAGGAGGCGGCCAGTCTCTCCAGGGCCACGAAGAGGCGGCGGCGCAGCGGGGACATGTGCTCGTGGAAGCTCCAGCCGTGGACGGTATGGACGATGATGGGCACGCCGGCGAGTTTCGCGGCGAGGCGTCCCAGGACGCCGGCTTTGCTGGAGTGCGTGTGGACGATAGTGTAACGTTCCCGCCGCATCCGCCGGGTGAGCTGCAGCAGCGCTTTTAGGTCGCGCCAGGGGGCGATCTCGCGCCGTAAATCGGGATAGATATCGAGGGGGACACCGCGCGCACGGACTTCTTCGATGAGGCTGCCTTCGGGACCGGTCTGCGGGCCGGAGATGACGTCGACGGCGTAGCGCCGGGGGTCGAGCAGCGCGGCGGTGAGCATGGTGTTCTCCTGCGCGCCGCCGACGATGAGGCGCGTGATGACGTGGAGGACGGGGGTAGGAGAACTCATCGGGAAGGAGCTTAGCGTGTGGTTGGGTCTTTTAGAGTAGAAGGCGGGCCCGCGATGCTCAAACCATCTTCCTCACTCATAGAGCGCCTCTTTCCAACCTTCGGGTACGTAGCCTTCCAGCGTGGGGAGCGGCTTGAGCCGCGCTTGAGGTCGAAGGGTTATCTCCTGCTCCTCTGATACCCGAATAATCCACGTCTCTTCCTGTTCCAGGATTCGCGCGATGACTTCGCCGAGAGGAACCTGCTCCCATTTTTCCAACACTTCTATTTTTGAGGACATGCTAAGCACCTCCCTTAGAGTATCTGCGTTCATTTTACGCTGGAAATTGCACTTCGGCAAGGGAAGAGGGCGCTGGGCAAACGGCTTGCTGGTGCTCTAGTGTACCCCAGACAGCAGGGCCGGGCGTACACCGGTGATGTCGTGACTCATCCGGCGCAGCAATCGGATGTGCCAATGCGGTGTGTCGGAGAGCTGGTTTTCAAAGTAGTCGGCGATCACCTTGAAGAGGTCTTCGATGGTGTTATACAGATTGTGGAGCTGATAGGCTGCACTTTCCAATCGTGCGTCGTCATCCGGCTGCAGGCCTTGCGTGCGTTCTTCCAGCTTGGAAAAAATAGCATCGATTAACGTCATCTGAGCTTCCACATCGGAGGTAAGTAGGATCAAGACCGCTTCGTCCATCGTATCCCTCTCTCTCTGATTTGCTGGGCAAAATGACATGTGTGCAATTCGACCAAATCGACCGCGCGTCCCAAAGCGGTGGAGAGAAGGCTCATAGCGCGGAAGAACGATTCGGCATCGAGCTGCTCGACAGCCACATCTATGTCTGACTCCTCACGAAACCGGCCAGGGCGAGTGATTGAACCGAAGACGTAGGCCTCGGAGATGTTGAGTTCCGCACTATGTTTGTCTATCAAATCGAGCAGTTGGGAGAGCAAGGCCTGGCGCGCGCTCTCCCTCTGGGCACGCTTTTTGTCTCGCGCCTTATCCACAATCGAGGTGTCAAATGCCATGTGTACCTGTAGTGCTTACGGCTCAGCGCTTACGGCTTAGCGCTTACGGCTCTGAGATGACTTACGACCGATCACCAGTATACCGCGATTCCCACTTCGCCTCAAATCTTGCGAGGCGGCAATCAAGGCCAGTCAGTGGAAGGGGGTGCTCAGCGCGCCGGCGACGATGAGGCTGGGCTGACGTGAGAACGGGTAAGGACAACATTTGAGAAGGGGTCAAGCCTCAGTTTTTTGATGTGCCGTCGTATCGCCACGCTGCGTCTTGGATCCGTGCTTTTGGTAAACCCAGCAGATGGGCTGTTGCACGAGACGAGCATGACGCTGGTGCAGTGTCCGCCACTCATCGACCGTATAAACCAACACGTCGGTCGGGACCGGTAAACTCAGCGTGTCCCACATCCGTGCGCGCCGGGTCATAGGTTGCTCTGTGTCGGTTAGAAGGATGATCAGATCCAGGTCACTGCCCACGCCCCAATCGTCATGGGCGTAGGAGCCGAAATAGCCCACGCGCAACACGTCAGGGCGATGCACGACGTGGGTTTGGACCCACTGCCGCAACGCGTGCTCAATCTCCTGACGATCCGGCCAGGTGAGCACGGACGAATTCAAGGATCTCGTGGGCATAGGTAATGGCCTCCTCGCTTTGCAGCGGGCCGTAGTGTTCAAAAGGGGCGCCCTCTGGATGCCCGTTGGGATAGCGGGCGGGAATGTAGAAGTTGTCCAGGACTCTCCCTTTTTCAATCAACCCGGGCGGAGTTGAAACGGATGCCGGCAGTTCTCGGAGGAGGCGCGCTACGACGTGCCCCCACGCCTCTTGTCGATGATAGAGGTGCAACGCTTTGACGGCTTTTTCCGCCGCTTGTTGCGCCGCAAAACACGCCCACTCGTGGCGGACGGCTTTTTGGGAATCCTCGGCTTGCGCCAGATCCCGCTCCGCTTGTCTGAACCAATCGTCGGCCCGATTTGGCATCTCTTCTCTCCTGGGTACTCCGGTCGTCGTTCAATGTCGTACACTTTCATTGTACGTCGGACGTAGCGCTCCGGCAAGGAAGGGAAGAAGGGCATCACGCGAGCCCTTTCTCCGCGAGCAACTGCTCGTAGAGCGCCTCCGTCTTGTGCACCATCTGCTCGATGGAGAAATGCGC
>DAOTUH010000243.1:0-36070 GCA_034437255.1 Anaerolineae bacterium | reverse complement strand
ACGCGCTAACGTGGGAAGGAGATAGCAACCCGGCTCAAATCAGCGTGGGCCTCTACCACCCTCAAAGCGGAGAACGCTTACCCGCGACGCAAGAGGACGTGCGCCTGCCCAACGACGCCGCCGTTATCTGGGAGGCCCCGTGAGCCGTTGGGTCCGACGTTGGGGGCCGGCACTCACTCTGCTCCTCTTCGCCTTCCTATTGCGTGCGTGGCGCCTGGGAGCACAAAGCCTCTGGTACGATGAGGCCTATATGTGGTGGGTCACAACCGGGGTCTCGCTGAGCAAAATGATCTCGCTGAGCATCCGCGAGATCATCCCGCCTGCCTATTATCTCCTGATCCGGGCCTGGATACCGCTGGCAGGCACCGGTGAAGTTGCGTTGCGCTTCCCCTCGGCGCTGCTAGGCGTGCTGGGCGTGGCGGCCGCCGGCCGGCTCGTGGGACGCTTGACGGACTCGCGGCTGGGGCAAGAGATAGCCCTGGGGCTTTTCGCCATCGGAACGCCGGTGCTCTGGGCCGCCCGCGAGGTGCGCATGTACGGCCCCCTCCTCACCTGGACCCTACTGGCCGACGTGGCGTTGGTGGAAACGCTGCTCGCTCAAAGCGCACGTGCCCGGCGGCGGTGGGCCTGGCTCTGGGCAGTCGCCACCCTGTTGGCCTGCTACACGCTGGTTCTGGCGGGGTTCTGGCTGTTGGGGCAGGCCCTCTTCGCGTTGCTTTTTCTTTCTGGCGAAAAAAAAGGGCGGTTTCTCTCGTGGCTCCGTACGCTGGCACCTATGGCTGCTCTCGTGGCGTTGTTGATCACACCTTGGGCCCTGGTGGCCGCGCGCCATTTGGGCGAGAACGCAGGATACTGGGCCGGATATCTACCAACCTCGGCCTTTTTCAAAACCGCCATCCAGGGCATGACACTCTCTGATTTCTGGATAGTCTCGCAGATCCAGACCATATCTCTGGTCTTGTTGAGTGGAAGTGTGATAGCCACACTCCTAACCCTGAACCGCCCTCGCGTGGCTCTCTATCCGCTCTGTTACGCGCTCCCGTTACTCCCGATGGCGCTGGTTTTCCGCTGGCTGCCCAAATGGGGTGCACGCCATGCCGTCCTCTTCTCACCGGTGCCGCTGTTGGCCGTGGCTTTGGCGTGGGGGACGGTGCACAAACGAACCCGCTGGATCGTCCTGGGACTGCTGACCCTGGCAACGCTGGTGCACGTCAGCATTCTGCTGCGCACCGACGCCAATCTACTCGTGAACCCCGGCTTCGCACATGAGGACTGGCGTGGCGTCGCCGACTATGTCCAAGAGCGGCGGTCGGCCGATGATGTGGTGATCATAGAGACCGGATCGGTCTTTCCGGCCTGGGCTTACTATGGCGGATGGAACGGTCTGCTGCCGCTGCCCGATGATGAATTGCTGGACGTCACGCATGTCTTGCACTATGCCAACACAGCACCGCTGCTCAACGAAGCGCTGCAGGATGCATCCGACGTCTGGGTGGTCAACTGGCTGGACGACGTCACCGATCCCACAGACGTGGTGCCGACACTGCTTTCTTACCTCGGTGAAGAGCAACCGACGCCCTATTTTCACGGCCTGGAGTTACAACACTTCGAGCTGAACCAACCCATAGCTCTGCCTCCTGAGCCGCCCACCATGGCCCGGCCTGCATGCGAACTCCTCCCACACCTGACACTCTGGGGCTACACACTGCCCGACGCGGCCTCGCCCCCCGATCAGCCGATGATACTATGGACCTGGTGGACAACCGACGACCCGGCAGCTCACGAAGCCACCTTTCCCCAGATCCTGGTACAGCTCCAGGACAGCAACGACCACGAATGGGGGCGCGTCGATACCACGCCTGGCGGTGGAGATTATCGCCCCGAGCGTTGGCCCGTGGCGACGCCGGTTTTGGGGCAGGTAAGCCTACCCGTCGATCCGTGGGCGCCGCCGGGCACGTACACGCCAACGCTCACGCTCTACAGCGAGGGAGAGCGTAGCGAGCTGCTAAGCCTGAAAAAGGTCTCGCTGACACAGCCAACAGAACCTCCGTCGCTTCCGGCTGAGGCTGAGCCAATCTCTCGCCGGGGCAAGATAGCGCCGGTGGCGTTGCTGGGCGTGCAAATCAACGCCGACGAAGTCACCCCCTGCGGCACATTGACAGGACGGCTCTTCTGGGAGATTGAGCAGCCCCCCACGCAAACATATCGGCTCACCGTAGCAGCCGGCGCACACCGGCAAACGCTGGAACCGGCGCCCGATTTCGCAACGCAACCGTGGGAGGTCGGCGACCGCTTCGCCACCCCCTTCCGCGTGCCCATTGACTGCCGCACCCTGGATCAGACAGAAGCGTTGCACGTCTCGCTGACTCCCGCCGGCCAGGAAGCGGCCACCGTCACCTGGACGGGTCCCAAAGTCAGCATCGCATCTGGACGCATCTTCACGGCGCCCGACGATATCACACTGCTCAAGGCCGACTTTGAGGACGATTTCGCGGCGTTGGTGGGCTATCGTTTCGAACCACCGGAACCACGGGCCAACGCGCCCTTCACCGTCACCCTGATCTGGCGCGCAGGGGAGACCGGGGAGACGCCGTATAATGTCTTCGTCCACGTAACAGGGCCAGACGCCGTGCAGCCCATCGCTCAACACGATAGCTGGCCCCAGATTGGAGAGAAGCCCACGCACACGTGGGCGCCCGGCGAGATCGTCGTCGATCCACACCCGCTACCCTCGCTGCCTGCCGGAGATTATGCCCTCCGCGTCGGGCTTTACGACCCAGAGGGCATTCGCCTGCAGCAAACAGATGAGGAGGCCGTATCAGGTCTGAAAGACAGAGTAGATATCCCTTTGACAATCTTACCCTGAGCAGCACGCCAGCTCGATGATCCAACGAGCTACCGGTACTGCGCCCAGCATGTCTATCCTCCAAAAACTCGAAGATGTGGTAAAATAGCGCGTTGTGAACTGATGACATCGACTCGGAGAACATAAGTGAAATGATCAAACGACGACTGGCGCACACCATACTGGTATTGGCAATCGCAGTAATCCTTATTGGTGCCCCAACTGCATCTCGTCGCGAGCCGGTAACGGCAGAAGATGGAAACGTGCTGGTCAATCCCGGCTTTGAGGATGGCGACTTTACACAGCATTATCCCAACCACTATGTAGCAGCAAACTGGAAGCGTTGGTGGATTCACGGCACTGATGTGCCCGAGTACACGGATGCCGGCTGGGCTCGGCTTCCTTACGAGGGTAACCACGCGCAGATCTATCACTCGCATCACGACTACACTGCTGGTATCTTCCAAGTAGTGAACAACGTAACAGCGTGTCGTCCTTATCAACTCTCCATGTACACAAAAACCCATTCTGGCTATGCCAACACCGTGCCCCATAGTCGCATCGGCCTGGACCCGTACGGCACCAAGATAGATCGTGCCGTGGAGAACAGCCTGCCCGATTCGATAGTGTGGTCGAACGAACAGACGCAACAAACGATCTGGGAAGAGCTCACCGTCACGGTAGAACCGTTGGGTGACAAACTCACGGCCATCCTCTATACTGCCCCAGAGCCAAGCCCTTCATTTGACGAGACGTATTGGGATTCTGGATCTCTAATACCGATGACGTACGAGAACGGACTTTTGCCGGACCCCATAGGTGTGTCCGACTTCATCCATAACGTCAGCGTGGTCACAGGAACGGAGAATATTACCATAAGCTGGCAGACCACTGAACCAGCGGCGGCGACGCAGGTCTGGTATAATGTCTTCACAACCTCGACGCCCGTCACGTCTACGGACACCTTGACACATACCGCTTATCTCCCCTTAGTTAGTCGGGACGAGGATCCTCTGGATCACGTGACAGGTATTAGCTTTATGCGGGCAACGGAACATCAGGCACTGATCAACGGGCTAAGCCCAGGACAGGGCATCAACTTTATCATCGTCGCGCGCAGGCTCAACGGGGATGTATGCGAAACGGTCCAGTCAGACAAATGGACGGCAGTGATAGCAACAAACATCCTGCGCTAGAAATCGGAGGTTGAGAATCTCCCACCATCTATCAAGCTTCTTCCATCAGCGACCGGCCCAAGCACTGATCGGGGCATTCGTGCTGCTGGTACTGCTGCATGGCTGGGCCACGCCACTCTTCGAGGCCCCGGATGAAGTCTGGCATTACGCCTATGTCCGATGGCTGGCGGAGGGACACGGCCTTCCGGCCATGGACAGTGACGCCAGCGGCGCAGGACAGGAAGTAGCACAACCTCCGCTTTACTACGGTGTCGCAGCGCTCCTCAGTGCGCCCTTCCCAGACGATGATCTAGAGGACATCTTTTGGCACAATCCCAATTTCGGGTATCAGGCCGCAGGGACGATAGCGGACAACAAGAACATGCTCATCCACACGGATCAAGAGCATATTCCGTGGCGAGGGGCCGTGCTTTCGGTACACATCGTGCGGCTGACTTCGCTGCTCTTCGGCGGGATCACCCTGGCGACGAGTTGGGGATTGGGCTACGAAACCTTTGGCACACGGCGGGGCGCGCTGCTCACGGGCGCATTGGTGGCGTTCCAGCCGCAGTTCGTCTTCATCAGCAGCGTGGTGAGCAACGACAGTGCGGCGGCAGCCCTCTCCACCGTGGCGCTCTGGCTGACGGTACGCACGCTTCGCCGAGGCCTGACGCACCGGCGCGCGCTTCTCATCGGCACCGTCGTCGGATTGGCTGTCCTTACCAAGACCAGTGCTCTGCTGCTAATCCCCTTCATCGGCGCGGCGCTGTTCTGGATCGCGTGGCGCGATCACCGTCCTTGGGGAGAGATCTTCGCCCATTTGGGACTCTACGTCGCAGCCGTGCTCGTGCTGGGCAGCTGGTGGTATATCCGCAACTACGCGCTGTACGGTGATCCCTTGGGCATCTCAAGCCACGTCAACACGCCCTGGCAGCATCCAGAGCCCATGACGTTGTTGGAGCTGCTACCCGATCTCCCCTTGCTGATCCGTTCCTTCTGGGGCGCGTATGGGTGGGGACACGTCTTTTGGCCCGATGCTATCTATGCGTTCCTCACTATTGGAGCTCTCATCCTCGGACTGCGTGCCCTTCACACAATCCTCCTAGACTCACGGCGCCCAGGGAGCCCTCGTTCAGCCCTGGTGTTGGCGATGGCCTGGTTTGCCCTGATCTTGGCTGCGCTGCTGCGCTGGATGCAGATGGTTGGTGCTCCCCATGGACGGCTGCTGTTTCCTGCCATCGGTGCCTGGGCCGTGATGATGGCAGCAGGGATCCAGCGGTGCCGATGGCGAAATGTAGGGCGCGGATTTCTCCTGAGCATGGCCATCTTGACGACGTTGGCGCCGGGAGTGCGTCTTTGGTGCGCGTTCGGGCCACCGCGATTGCTCTCCCCGGATCAAGTGTGGGATAAGGTTTCAACTGTCAACTTCACGTATGGTGACCGCATCAAGTTGCTGGGCATTGACGTGTCTCCGACGCGTCCCACCCCGGGCGACACCATGACCGTCACCGCCTGCTGGGAAGCACTCCGCCCTCTGGACAACGCATACACGGTTTACGTGCAACTGCTGGGCCACGAGAACCGTCGCGTCGGAGAGCGGCATACTTATCCCGGACTAGGCTCCTATCCAACGTCGCTTTGGGAAGTGGGCAAGGCTTTCTGCGACCGCTATCGTGTGTCCGTCGCGTCCTGGGCCCCGACCCCAGAGCAATACGATCTCCTGATTGGCTTCTACGATCAAACCCCGAATAAAGCCCTGGCGGCTTACAATCCTGATCAGGTTCAAATTTCTCCCCCTAGCGTAGCAGAAGTCGCCATTGTCCCAGAAAACCCGGGTGAGATCAAGCCGGAGCACGCGACGCAGTATCAGTTAGGGGGTCACGTCGAACTGATAGGATACGAGCGGTCACCCAACATTCAGAGTCAACAGCCTTTCACCGTCACACTTTACTGGAAGGCAGAAACGACTTTGGGCGAGGACTACAAAGTGTTTGTCCATCTACGGGACAACAAAGGTGAAGTTATCACACAACACGATGCCAAACCCCGAAATGGTCGCTACCCAACTTCGATTTGGCACGCCGGCGATATTGTCCCTGATCCTCACGCGCTCAAGATCCCAGAGATTGATGTCGAACACGATCTTCAAGTCATCGTGGGAATGTATGAATCGGAATCTTTAGAACGTCTTCCCGTGATAGATGATCAAGGAAAGCGCATTGTCGAGGACACAATTCCGCTTTTCAATATCGATCCAGAGTAAGGCAACCGTTATGAGAGAAAAAGAGCGATATATCTTTGGGCTTTTAATCCTGGTATTCCTCATATTGGCTTCTATCTACAATGCTTATTCCTTACCTTTTGAGGCCCCAGACGAGATTGGGCATTACTACTACGTCAGACACTTGCTGCGAGAAAAAGGCCTACCCGTCATCCCAGATCCAGCATCTTTTCCTTACTATGCTCAAGAGGGAACACAGGCGCCCTTATATTACCTCAGTGGCGCCTTGTTTGTGCGGCTGCTGGAACGTCCTCTGGGACTTGACATAGCCGACAGACCGCCCGACTTCGCGTTCAATCCCCATACCACATGCGGTCAGGCCGATGCTCGCAACAACGTGGCGAGTCTGGCCCACAACCCGAGGAAAGAGCACTTTCCCTATCAGGGTGAGATTCGTACGCTGCACACGCTGCGTCTGTGGTCCACGTTGTTGGCAGCCGGTACGGTAGCAGGTGTTTACGCAACAGCCCGTCTGGTATTTCCAGATCATGGCGTTGTCGCCTGGCTTGCTGCCGGTTTTACAGCCTTTGCGCCAGAGTTTATTTTCACCGCTGCGGCGATCAACAACGACACTATGATCACATTGTGGGCAACCTGGGGCGGCTATCTCAGTTTACGAGTTCTCAAGAGAGGGATGCGCTGGTGGCATCCTCTCCTGCTGGGAGGTCTTGCCGGACTCGCGACCCTGAGCAAAGCCTCAGGTCTTGTACTCCTGCCCTTTTCCTTGTTGGCGATCGCTATCGCCCAATTCCGGCACCACAAAGCCAAGTCGCTTAGCCAACGCGCCAAAATCCTCGCTTTGCATGCCATGCTGGCTATCTCGGCTTTCAGCGCTATCGCTGGCTGGTGGTTTGTGCGCAACTGGCACCTCTACGGCGACCCCACGGCTATGCAAGCGCACCTGGCCGTCATGCCCGTCCGCGAACAGATGAACCTGGGCATCTTCCTCCAAGAATTGCCGGGCGTTTTCCTCTCGTGGTGGGGCGTTTTCGGTTGCACGATGCCGCCGTCCGTCTTTTACATGTTCTACGCGCTCATATCCGTGATGGGGCTTGCGGGCCTCATTGCAGACCGGCGACGCGTACGAGAAAAATGGCGGTCCCTGCTGGTGATGTCGATCTGGCTAGGGATGATGTTCGTCGCCTACGTCCGGTGGAATTGGGTGATACACGCCGCAAAAGGACGGTTGCTATATCCTACGTTCTTTGTCGTCGCCACACTTCTTGGGCGTGGATGGGGGTACTGGCACGTGCGATGGCGATTTCTGGCGCCGACCCTCCTGAGCCTTATGGCACTCATCGCACTATTCGTTCCTTTCGTCGTCATGGCGCCACCCACACGACTGCCTCCAATCTATACCGATCCAGCAGAAGTTGCGCCCACGCACAGATTCGAGGGACAATTTGGGGATAGCATTGCCCTGCTAGGGTATGATCTGCATCAGTGCTCCTTTGCACCCGGCGAAACCGTCGATCTGACGCTGTACTGGCAGGCACGCCAACCCGTGGACAAGCACTACACGTTATCGCTACAGATGGTCTCGGCGATCCCTAACCAAACGACAAAATTACTCAATTACAACACATGGACCGGCGGCGGCGATTATCCCACCGGCTACTGGCAACCGGCTGAGATCATCGTGGACTCGTACCAGGTGCCGGTGCCAGACCGGGTGTCCGCTGGGACACAGGGATGGTTCTTATACGTCATCCTACACGACTTAGAAAACGATACTGCGCTTCCTTTCAAGGTTGGAGATACAGTGGTTGGCAAGGCGGCGAATCTCACGATGGTAAGAGTTGGAAGCTCCAACGAGTCAAAAGACATATCACGGGGTCGACTCTCTTCCCCCGTTTTCTTCGATCACGTGATCCGCCTTGACGGTCTTGATGTACAGACTACAGAAGAAGCGTGGCGGGTAAGCTTGACCTGGACGTGTCTAGCTCCTATGAACCCTGACTACACTGTCTTTCTACACGTAAATTCGGCAGATGGGGACACGGTGGCAAATGCCGACGCGCCGCCCCTTAAAGGAGGTTTTCCGACCTCGCTTTGGCAGCCAGGTGATCAAATTCACGATGTGTACCTTATTCCCCGTCCTCAGCCGCGCGACCAAGCCTACACCCTCGAACTTGGCTGGTACGATCCTCAAACAGGAGCACGGCTCGCGGCTGTAGAAGAGGGCGCCGATGAGCCTCTGCCTAACGCGGCGTTGACCTTTTCCTTGTCCAATACGGATGATCAGCCCTAATGTCTCGGCCTAAACAACAGCTAAGGCACGCTTTGACACTCGTCCTGCTCCTGGCGTTCTTTGCGCAAGGGCTGATTCACGCGCGACACGCGTCCCTCACCTTTGACGAAGGCCCTCATCTTGCCGCGGGCTATGCGACGCTGCGCACCGGTGATTTCCGCCTGCAGCCGGTGCACATCCACCCACCGCTGGCCAACGCGCTGGCAGCCGCGCCGCTATTGCTCCAGCGTGACCTACCTGATCCCCGGACCATCGACGGCTGGAAGATCGCCAGTCTCTCGGCCATCACCGACGCCGTGGTCTGGCAGTACCCGCATCCCCGACGCCTGGCGCTGGCGGGCCGGCTACCCATCCTGCTGTTGGGCGTACTGCTGGGCGCGGTGATCTTCCGTTGGGCGCGGGAGGTGGGCGGGTGGCGCGCCGGGTCACTGGCACTGGCGCTCTACGCTTTCGATCCGAACGTCATCGCGCACGGCTCGCTGATCACCACGGACGTGGCAGCGGTTTTTTTCAGCGTGGCGACGTTGTACACGCTGGAACGCAGCAGAACGACAGAGCACCCGATCCCCAGATGGATAGGCGTGGGCGTGTTGTTGGGGCAGGCGCAGCTGGCGAAAGTGTCGGCCTTGATGCTGGTGCCGGTGGCAGGAGTGATACTGGGCAGGGGGCAAGAGGGAGGGGGCACGGGGCAGGGGGCAGGGGTTACGCAACTTTTGCGGCGCGCAGCTTACGTGTTTATGCCGGTGGGGCTGGTGGTCTGGGCAGGGTACGGATTTGAGATCGGTTCAGTCCCCGGTCTCCCCTTTCCCATGCCGGCGGCGACGCACCTGAAGATCTTTCTCGCGCTGCGCGAGCACTATGCACTGGGCCATCCTACGTTCTTGATGGGGCGCGTGAGCGATCAAGGGTGGTGGTGGTATTTCCCAATGGCTTTCTTGCTGAAAACGCCGCTGCCGGTCTTGGGTTTGGGGGCGTATTCCGTATTTCGTATTGCGTATCGTTTTCACGCATCACGCATCACGCATCACGCAACACGCATCACGCTTTACTTCTTTCCACTTCTCTACGCCGCTACCAGCCTCTTCAGCACCGTCAACATCGGTTATCGCCACCTGCTCCCACTCCTGCCCTTCATCTACATAGGCAGCGGAAACACTATGGCGCACGTTTTACGTCGCCCTCATGCATCACGCATCACCCATCACGCATCACGCATTCTAACGTTAGGTGTGCTGATCTGGCTGATGATTGGCACGCTCGGCACCGCGCCCCACTATTTGACGTTTTTCAACGAGATCGCCGGCGGGCCGGAGAAAGGCTACACGTACCTGGTGGATTCCAACCTGGACTGGGGACAAAATCTGTGGGATCTGCGCGCGTGGATGGAGAGGAACGACGCTGAGCACGTCTATTACGCGCACTACAGCCCGGCGCGACCGGAGGCTTACGGCATCAACGCGGACTTCCTGCCGCCGGATCCCCGCGCGGGGGATTTCACGCCGTGGCGCCCAGAACCGGGCCTCTACGCTATCGGCGCAACGGTGCTTCAGGGGCCTTATGCGCCCGACCTCAACACCTACGCCTGGTTCCGCGCCCACGAGCCGACGGCGCGCCCGGGGCACGCCCTCTTTGTCTACGAGGTCCCAACCAGCCCAGCACCGACGTGGGTGGGCACCTGCATGCATCCAGACGTTGGGCTGCCCGACGAGGTGATCGCACACAAACTCGGCGTTTCAGACCTGCGTGTTCTTCATTTCGATTGCGAACAGAGCTGGGCATTTCCTGCCGAGGGTCCAGGCCGCTACATCCTCCCCGCCGAGGTGGAGATCCCTCCCACGGCTAGACTCTCGCTAGAGGCCCGGCAGCCAGACGGCACGACAGCGTATGCCGTCTATCGCGTCCATGGAGCACCTATGCCTGAACATGCTGCTTCGATTGTGTCCGAAAACGGCCCGTTACGTTTCCTCGGCCATCAGATGGACTCGACGGAGGCACAGCCGGGCGACATCGTGATACTGCAGACGTTTTGGGAAGTCGAAAGATTGCCCAATCGTCCGCTCTCGTTAATGGCCCACGTGATCAGCACCGACGGAACGCCTATTGCCATTGGAGACGGACTCGGCGTCCCCATCGATCAATGGCAGCCCGGCGACGTGATCGTCCAGCGGCACCCGTTAAACATACCGCCAACCACGCCAGGGGGCGAGTACGTTATTTACACTGGCGGTTACTGGTTGGATAACATGGAGCGCTGGAACTGGAAAACAGACTCAGCGCCCGTCGATCGCTTGGCTTTAGGTAACCTACAGATCGTAAACGGCGAACCATGACGTCCAAAAACATGGTATCACGTTATCTCGTCCTGATGCTCATCTGTCTCTTCTTCGGCCAGACGGTAGCTGCTGGCCCACACCTCTCCCTGACCGCCGACGAACCGGTGCACATGGCGCAGGGTTATGTTTACTGGACGCGGGGCGATTTCCGGCTGCAGCGTCCTGTGGCCCAACCGCCGCTGCCTGACATGCTGCCGGGTGCCTTGCTGACGTTACAACCCGGTCCTGATGTGGAACAACTTGATGGCTGGCAGGAGGCCAATCTTTCGCGCTTCGCCCGTGCGTTCAGTGACTGGTATGGACGGAGAGATTATCTTCAGGCGGCGACCTTTGCTTCCCGTGTGCCCATCGCTCTGGTTGCAGTGTTGGGTCTCGCTGTCGTCTTTCGGTGGGCACACAAGATGTTTGGAGATAGTGGCGGGCTGCTCGCTGTAGCGTTGCTCGCTTTCGATCCTAATTTCATCGCACACGCCGGGTTGGCGACAACCGATGTACTCCTGGCAACTTGGACTTTTATCGCCATCTATACCGCCTCCAGATGGACAAAATCTGGACGCACCTGGCCCTGGGGTCTCTTGACCGGGCTAGGCTTGGGCCTGGCGCTGGGGTCCAAGACCTCGGGGTTCTTTGCAGTCGGCACGGTTGGCGCGCTCCTCGGACTGCGCGCGCTCAGAAATATAGCGCGCCTTCGCAACGCGCCAGGTGATCTGCTACGCGACGTGCGCGACTGGGCTACACGATATTTGCTGGCACTGGGCGTGGCCTTCCTGGTTCTGTGGGCCCTGTACCGTTTTGAGACCAGGCCCCTCCCAGGTTCAGACATCCCTGTTCCCTTTGCCACGCACTGGATCATCTGGCGGGAGATGAGCACCCACCTGCGAACAGGTCACATCGCGTATCTGCTAGGAGAGGTCAATTACACGGGTTGGTGGTACTACTACCCCCTGGCGTTTCTGCTCAAAACCCCGCTGCCCACCCTGATCCTCCTGCTAGGCACATTGATCACGGGATTCACATCTTCACCTCGACGCTGGTGGGAGCGACACACAATCTGGCTTCCCCCCCTGCTCTACGGCATCGCCGCCGTGAACAGCAACATCAACATCGGGTACCGTTATCTGCTGGTCATGCTGCCCTTTCTGTACGTGTTGTGTGGCGGGTGGGTTGCCAGAACGCGACGCCATTGGCAGCGAATCCTAGCCAAAATTTTCGTACTCTGGTTGATCATAAGCGCGATGCGTGTATTTCCCCACTATTTAGCTTACTTCAATCCACTGGCCCGAGCGCGGGGGAACGCGGCGGACTATCTCATTGACTCCAACCTCGATTGGGGGCAGGGTTTCATCGCCCTGGAAAGATGGACAGATCAGCATACCACCCAACGTCCTCTTTATATCAGTTACTATACATTTGTGGATCCCGCTCACTACGGACTGGATTATGTCCCCATCGCACCCGCATCCGCTGCGTCACCTGTGATGGAACAACGCTTTAATCCAAAGCCCGGGACTTATGCGCTAAGCGCCACCCCCTTACAGGGAGTCATGATTGCTCAGAACGAAACTTATGATTGGTTTCGTCAACGCGAACCGGTCGCGCGGCCTAGTCACGCGGTTTTCGTATACGAGGTGCCAGACAACAAAATCAGGCCTCAGTGGATCGCCCAATGCACCGTGCCGGTCGCGCCACTGACCGCTGAGGCCATCGCAGAGGGCTTCGGGCGCACTGATTTACGTCACATCACCTTTGATTGCACCCAAAGCTGGGTTTATCCCAGCGGGGGCAGTGCACCAGGCCAGTATGCTTTATTCCGCGAGACCGCGTTGAAAGGCAATGCTTTCATCAAGGGACACTTGGTAGAGACACACCTCAGCTACGAGCAAGAAATTACAGGTTTTCTCCCACCATTTCGGTTATATGAACAAGACAATAACCTCGTCAGACCACGCCACACATCAGAGAAAGAAATACAGGTAGGAAATTCCCTGATCTTCCTAGGACACACGCTATCGAATGAGAGCGTCCAAGTTGGCGATACCTTCACTGTAGAGACCTACTGGCAGGTTCGTAAGCACCCCGAAAATCCACTCTCCATTATGCTGCACCTTATCGGGCCGGGAGGCACGCCCGTAGTGGTAGGCGACGGGTTGGGCTTCCCCGTGAACCAATGGCAACCCGGCGATATCTTCGTCCAGAAACACGACCTCTCCCTCCCCGCCGGCGCGCCGACAGGCGAGTACACCATCTACACCGGCGCCTATGATCTGGAGACCGTCACGCCCTATCCCATCCACTCCCCAGAGGGCACTCTGGGAGAGCGGCTTCCCCTGACCACATTGCACATTCCCTGAGGAGCCGAAAAAAAGCACCCTGCCCTCAAGACAGGGTGCTGAGCCGCACTCCGCTGACAAAAAGCCGCCGTTATGGAACGTTAAAATCACCTTTTCCTGTCCACGTCTCGCAGGCACTACCCCCAGCGTAGCCCTTAGAAACCACAATATACTCGTAGTCGCCACTGTCCAGCCCAGACAACGTGAAGGAGTGATTGATCTGCGAGGTTTTGTCCAAGGTAGTGACCTGCCATTTCGGGCTACTGCTTACTAAGGGCAGATAGACAGTATAGGACATAGGTTCTGTAGGGTCTCCAGATGGACCTGAGGTGCGGTGGTAGTAGACCTGAGAGATGGCAGGTTCTGCGGTGGACCAGGTGATCAATGTATTCCCACTGCCATCGGTCGAGGCGTTCAAAGCGAAAATGCCGGAGGAACCCGTATAAGTATTCGGATCAAAAATAGGATCCGGCGTCACCTCAGAAAACGAGCCGGTATCCCAGAGTATACGGCTGGTACGTCCGCCGGTTGATTTTCCATAAGCAAAGACGGTGATATGATCTGCCCATGCTTCAGCTGTCACTGAAATATCACCATAGTAATCCTGGTGCATCTCAGTGTCGCCCCATTTCATCGAGTTGGGGAAACTCTTGACCGCCGGATCATCTGTTTCCAGATGCCATCCGTCTCGGGTAATACCGGCTTTCGCACCGTGGAACGTGTCATCAGCCTCCTCAGGGTATCCCCAAACTCGCATGGTGAATTTATATTCCAGACAGGGGACCGTGTTATAGATCACCTGGTAAATGCCGCCCTCTTGAGCCATTGAGGTTTCCCAATCGTATGGGCGCATCTGAATCCCTTGGTCGTGTTCCGATTTCTTATTCTCTGGATCATATTCCAGAATGGTCGTTCCTTGTTGATACCACAATCGCCAGTCCTGACGCTCGCTGAGTGGGATACCGTCGGGATCGTTGTTATCGTCATCGGGCAACCATGAACCTGAAAACCAATTTCCATACCGATCATTGAATTCATACCAATCGTGATTGTCAAACGTGGGGTTATGAAGTGAAGCGGTCGAAGCTTGTGGGCTTACAGTCCCGGTGCCGTCTTCCGGCTCTTCAGGTGCTGCCGAAATAATAGACAGTGACAGTACCAGCGCAACCGACAGAACCAAGGCAACGCCAGCACGATGTCTGGGTGAGTTTAACATCAAAAGCCTCCTTGCAACTCAAAGTTTTCACACGATACAGACTGAATATGTTAGAAGTATAATCAAAAAACGGAAGGGGTCAACTGCATACTATCACGCTCTGGACGCGATGTGTTGCAATTGAGCAAGTAACGGGTATCATTACCTCGTATGTTCACTAGAATTGAACCGTCTCGGACACGCATTCGTATAGGCATTATGCTGCTTCTCTGCATCTTCTTCGCCCAGGTCGCCTCTTCCGCCACGGAGACCTCCGTCACCCTGGACGAAGGGCTGCACGTAGCCAGCGGGTACGCGTCCCTGGTCACGGGCGACCACCGGCTGGTTGAGGAACACCCGCCGCTGATCAAGATGCTGGAAGCACTTCCCCTCCTGCTACAGAATCCACCGCTCCCCGACCCACGCACCGTCTCGGGCTGGGACGAGGCGAATCTGGTGCGCGTCGCCAGAAAGACGTATCTCGCCCAACGTCCGCTCCAACCGGTAGTCTATGCTGCGCGTGTGCCCGTGATGCTCGTCGGCGTGATCTTAGGCGCCTGCGTGTACCGTTGGGCCACCGACGAGGGCGGCCCCCTCGCCGGCTTGGCGGCCCTTGTCCTCTACGCCTTCGACCCAAACCTGATCGCTCACGCCGGCGTTGCTGCCACTGATCTCGGCGTGACGGCCGGCATTTTCATCGCGACGTATTATTTCTGGCGTTGGCTGCGTAACCCGCAGCGGCGACGGTGCTGGATGGCCGGTCTCACGTTGGGCTTGGCGCTGACCGCCAAGATGACCGCCGCGCTGCTCGTTCCCCTCTTCACGATTATGGTGCTTCTACAAATCTTGCGCACTCCACGCCCCCGACGCCTTCAGGCTGCGCAGCAATGGCTTGGCGGTTTTGTACTCATCGGGTTGACAGCGTTTCTGGCCTTATGGGCCGTCTACCGCTTCGAGATACGCCAACCGGAAGGCTGGCCTTTTCCCATTCCGGCTGCCAGCCATCTGCTGCCGTTGCGTTATGTGCTCAATCATATAGGGGCGGGTCACGCGGCATTTATCATGGGCGAGCACATCCATCAAGGCGTCTGGTACTATTTCCCCATCGCCTTCCTGCTCAAAACCCCGATTCCGCTCCTGGCGCTCTTGATGCTGGAAAGCCTTGCCCGACTGCCCGCTTTGCAATGGCGACGATTGAAGAAGCAGATCCTGCGCCCACGTTTCGTTGCTCTGCTGTTCACGCTCACCTACATCGGTGTGAGTATGAACAGCACGCTGAACATCGGTTACCGCCATCTATTACCGATTCTCCCCTTTCTCTTTGTGATTGTCAGCCGGCTCACGCGATTCCAATTCTCCACACTCGTTGCCTCCGTGCCCAAGGTGCGTGCCCTGATCACGGCCGGGCTCGTGCTCCTGGGTGGCTGGTACGTCATCGGCACGGTGCGCATGCACCCGTTCTACCTTGCTTACTTCAACGAGCTGGCAGGTGGGCCTGATCAGGGCTACCAATATCTGGTGGATTCTAACCTCGATTGGGGCCAGAATTGGGTCGCGCTGAAGGAGTACTTAGATAGCCAGGGCGTCGGCCGCTTCTACATGAGCCAGTTCACCATGAACGAGCCCGCTGCTTACGGACTAAACTACGACCGGCTCCCGCCCTTCAGTCGCGTGCCCCCGATTATGCCGGCCCGTTTCAATCCAGCCCCTGGGACCTACGTCTTCAGCACGACGACGCTGCAGGGCGTGGGTATCACCGACCCTGAGCAGTTCGATTACTTCCGCAAGTTGGAGCCGGACGCGCGCATTGGACACGCCATGTTCGTCTACCACATCAAGCCGCGTCAAACCCAACCTACGTGGATCGCCCAATGCACGCAACCCGTCGCGCCCATCCCGCTGGATCATCCTGACGCCGACGGGTTCGGTCTCACCGATCCGCGCTTCGCCTATTTCGACTGCACGGAGAGCTGGCTTTATCCCACCGGCGGCGCAGATCCGGGCTGGTATGCGCTCCATCGAGAGGCGGCGCTCCATGCCAATGCGTTCACGCAGGCGCATCTGACGTCCACCCGCCTCAGTTATGAGCAGCGCATTCCCCACGGTACGCCGCCTTTCAGCCTCTACGAACAGCCTTCCGGCTATGTGGGACCGGACGAAGAGGCTATCTATCCCGTCCCTTCAGGCCTGGCACCCGCCGACGCAACGCAGACCGCCGCTATCACCCCGCTGACGCTGGATGGCCCACTGAACTTTTTGGGTTACACACTCCCCCCCAAAAAAGTGCGAGCCGGTCAAGAAATCGAGTTCTGGACTTACTGGCGTGTCACGGAGACGACCGCGCAACCGCTCTCCCTGATGGCGCATCTGTTGGGAGAGGATGGGCACTTCGTCGCTGCAGGCGACGGGCTAGGTGTGCCCATCACAGAATGGCGCACCGGAGACGTGCTGGCGCAACGCCATCAGTTCACGCTTCCAGCAGCGGCGCCCCCGGGACGCTATTGGTTCCAGGCGGGCGCTTACTGGCTGGAGACACTGGAACGGTGGCCCGTCCTGCTCAATGGGAAAACTGCCGGTGACCGCATCTTGCTAAATTCTATCAACGTGGAGGCTCCCTGATGACGTCATCCCTCGATCAAGTGCACACGCGGCCCGCCCGACGCGAGATCCTCGCCGTCGTACTTCTGCTCGCGGCTGCGCTGGCGCTGCGACTTTATCAGCTGGATATCCCCAGCTACACCTGGGACGAAGCCACCGACCGCGAAATCGCCTTCTCCTACCTGCTCAACGGCGATCTGACCGCCGCCGACCGCGAGCCGAGCCAGGCCCGGCTGCCTATCTACGTAGAGACACTGGTGCTCAAGCTCTGGGGCGATAGCGAGTTCAAGCTACGCTTTCCCTCGGTGATCGCGGGCGCGCTCTCGCTGCTGGTCATCTGGCAAATCGGGCGTCTCGTTTTCGATCCCTGGACAGGCGTAGCCGCCATGGCCCTGGCTGCCTTCAATCCTTTCCATCTGCTGATCTCCCGCCTCTCCGGCACCCACGGTGACGCGCTGCTGGCCCTCTTTTACACCCTGGCGCTCTGGCTACTCCTCAAATTCTGGCAACAGAGACACACCCATGAAGGCGGTAAATTCAACGCCACCGAGATCAGATATCTCTTACTCTTCGGGGTCGTCAGCGGCGTGGCTACCGGGTCCAAGCTCAGCGGCGTGCTCATCCTGGGTAACCTGCTGGTTATTGCCGTGCGGGAACGCCGGACTTGGCGCCGCACCTTTCCCTGGCTCCTGCTCACCGGTGCGCTATGGGCGAGCGGATTCCTGCTCACCTCACCCATCTACCTGCGCTGGGACAACGTGCTCGCCGCCTGGCAGGATCAGCAGCAGCACTGGCAGCAGGTTCGGGGCCTGCATTTCCTGGGACGTGTCTACGAGACACTGCCGCGCTGGTACTGGGCCGTGGTCATCCCGCTCAAATTCACCATCCCCTTCGCGCTGGCATTATGCTTTCAGTTCGGATGGTTGCTCACACGATTGAAGTCACGCCGTCCGCTGGAGAAAGTACTGCTCTTCAACCTCTACCCGCTGGCGGCGCTGATAGCGCGCCGCTGGCAATCGCCCACTTATGCCGTGCTCTTGATCGGGCCATTCTTCGTGCTGGCAGGTCGGACGGTAAACCAGATTATCACGCTACTGCAAGGTCAACACCGCCAGATCCCCCGGTGGATCAAAGTTGGGGCGTTGCTGGCACTGCTCCTCCTCAGCGGGGAAAACGCGCGCGTACTGGCAGTGACCCATCCCGACTATCTTATGACGGGCTACGATTTCGGCGATGCCGTCATTGGAGAGTTCTGGGGACCGGCAGTCTTCCACTGTCAGGGCGCCGCACAGACGCTGGAATATCTCGCCGATCAGCCGCCCGGCGAAATCCTCGCGCCCACGACCTGCGGCATCATGATGGGCTACTACCGCATCGTCTACGATTTGCCGGAGATCACGTTTCAAACCAAATTAGAGCGCCCTGAGGACGTTTTGAACTACCGGTACGTGATCTACGATTATCACACAACCTACATGACGACCCCCTACCCGCTCAAGCAGGAATCGGCGGCGCTGCGCAAGGGCGCCCGGCAGTACTGTGACCTTATCCATGCTTATCAACTGAGAGACCGGGAACTCTTCTGGATTTACGAGTGTCCGCATGAGTAAACCATTGACCAAGCGACCTTACCACGTCTACGCAGCCCTCCTGCTGCTCTGGCTACTGTTCGCCCAGGCAACCACGACGCTGCCGGAGTTATCTGTCACCTTTGATGAGCCGGTGCACATCACCACGGGCTACAGCATCTGGGAGACAGGCGACTTGCGACTGATGGATGACCATCCGCCCTTGCTGGAGCTATGGATGAGCTGGCCACTACACCTCTCTCCGGAGACGCCGGTGACGGAAGAGGTCGCCACCTGGGAACTGGGAGACCGTCGCCTCTTCGCTTACGCCGACGCCTGGTGGGCTATGCCCATCGATACGTGGTTGATTCCGGCGCGCGTCACCATCACGTGGCTGGGCGTGCTCCTGGGCGCGTTGGTCTTTCGCTGGGCGACGGACTGGTTCGGTCCCGGGGGAGGCTTGCTGGCGTTGGCCCTGCTGACTTTTGATCCCAACATCATCGCCCACACTTCACTCTGCGCGCTGGATCTGGGCATTGCGTTGCTGATCTTTGCGACCCTATACGCTTTTCAACGGATGCTCAAGCGCCCTACCCCGCTGCGCATCATGGGCACAGGCGTATTACTGGGCGCCTCCCTTGCGGCGAAGATCTCAGGCGGCATTCTGGTGCCTATAACCAGCCTGCTGCTGTTTGGATGGGGCTGGCAGCACTGGGAACGTAAGAAAATCCTGCCGCGCTACGTGCTCTACGGGATCACTGCAGCGTTGGCGCTCTGGGCCGTGCATCTCTTCCACATCGGGCAGACCGAGGGCATTCCCTTCACCGTGCCGGCGCCCACGTTCTGGCGCTCCTTCTTGCACGTGGGGGGTGATGTCTCCACGCAACGACGCCCCGCCTTCCTGCTGGGCGAGATGTACACCGGCGGTCGGTGGTACTATTTTCCCATCGCCTTCCTGTTGAAGACGCCGCTGGCGACGATCCTGCTGACCGGCGCCGGGCTGCTCCTGATCCACCCATGGCTGCGCAAGCCCTGGCAGGCCGCACTCCTCGCAGCGTTGCCCGCCACGTATCTGGCGATCAGCATAGCGAGCGCCGTCAATATCGGCTATCGTCACATCCTGCCCATTCTGCCCTTTCTCTACGTCTTCATCGGCGGCCTCATCGTTCCGTTAAGACGCTGGGCACACTCCCGACGGAGACAGATCTGGGTCGGGACTATCGTGCTCCTGCTCATCGGCTGGGAAGCGGTGAGTACGCTTGCTGTCTGGCCCTGGCATCTCACCTATTTCAACGAGGCTGCCGGAGGCCCAGAGAACGGCTATCGGCTGATGACCGACTCCAACGTGGACTGGAACCAGGCCTTCAAAGCCGTCTATGATTACGTCGAGCAACACGGAACAGACGACGTTTATTTCAGCCCTTTCACGCGCTTTGTGCCGCTCCGTCTCTACGATCTGGAAGAGGTAACCCCCCTGCCGCCGCTGCCCAACGCGCCGGCTGTGCTGCCTTATCGGTACAATCCAAAATCAGGGCCGTACATCATCAGCGCGTCGACGCTGCGCGGTCTGCAGGTCATCGACCCGGAGATGTACAATTGGTTCTGGCACCGCGAGCCGGACGCACTCATCGCCAACGCCATGCTCGTCTACCACGTCGAGGAGCCCAAGCCAAGGCCAACGTGGGTAGCGCAATGTAGCACGCCCGTCGTGCCACTTCCCGCTGAAGAAATTGAGGAACGGTTCCGCTATGCGGGCTTGCGCCTGCTGACTTTCGATTGCACGCAGAGCTGGATCTATCCCCAGGCTGAATCAGAGCCCGGTTGGTTCACGATTCACCGCACAACGCTGGACGATCCCAACGCCTTCATGCAGAGCCAGTTGGAACATGCAGAGCTCACTTTCGAGCAAAAGACCACGGGACTCGCGCCTCCGCACAACGTCTATGCGTGGACGCCCGAAAGCGTCGCACCGTCGCCAATGACATATTGCGCGGCGCCGGTTACATGGTCCATCGCGCAGGCCCAGGAGCAGGGAGTCGAGATCACCAGCCCGGTCGATCTCGAAGGCCCCCTGACGCTCCTGGGACATCAGGTGCACGAGCAGAACGCCGACCTTTCCCTGATCACCTACTGGCGCGTCACCGCCCCCGTGGAGCGACCGCTCTCGCTGATGGCCCACCTGGTGAACGCCAACAGTCAGCCCATGGCCGTCGGCGACGGATTAGGTGTTCCTTTCGAGCAGTTACAGCCGGGAGACGTGATCGTGCAGCGACATCCGCTCGCCGTCCCCGCCGGTACGCCCGCTGGAGAATACTGGCTCCAGACGGGCGCGTACTGGCTAGACAGCCTCGAGAAGTTGTCCGTGGCAGGAGAAGACCCGAACGTCGACCGGATCTTGCTCGAATCTGTAGAATCGCCCCAGCCATGATCGACAAAGTGAGGCACCACGCAAAAGGTCGCTGGCAGCGCTGGGCTGCGCTCTTGCTGCTACTGGTATTTTTTGCACAATTGCTGGCTTCCGCGACACAGCTCTCGGCCACCATCGACGAAGGCTTTCACATCACCAGCGGCTACGAATACCTACGCACGGGTAAACTTCGTCTATTCGACGAGCATACCCCCGTGGCGAAAGCGCTTTTCGCATGGCCGCTCTTCTTTCTGCCCGATCTCCCACCTCCTGAGCACGCTGCTGCTTATGCCAGCGGCAATCTCATTGCGGTGGCCCAAGCAACGACGCTGGCGTATCGTCCCTTGGATCGCATCATTGTTACACCAAGGATTGCGGCTATTCTTCTTACGCTGGTTCTTGCCGCTACAATTTATCGCTGCAGCTCTGTACTCGCTGGCCCCATGGCAGGATTGCTGGCATTGATGCTTTGCACCTTTGACCCCAATTTCCTGGCTCATGGCAGCCTGGCAACCACCGACATGGGCGCAACAGCTTTCAGTTTCTGGGCCATGTGGAGCGGAACACGCTGGCTTAAGCACCCCACTCGCCGTCGCTGGTGGAGCGCGGCCTTACTGCTGGGACTAGCGCAGGGGGCAAAACTTACGGCATTGCTAATCTATCCAGTGCTAGGATTAGGCGTGCTGTTCGACGTGGAAAGACAGCGACGGCAAGGCTCAGAATCTCCTTTCACTAAGCTGTGGAGCTTCGGCGGCATCGTAACGCTTTCACTGCTCATACTCTGGGCACTCTACGGTTTCGAGTTACGTCCAATAGACAATATCCTGGGCGGCACAATCCCACTGCCGGCCGCCAGTCACATTGAGCGCTGGCAGCGCCTGCGCGAGAATCTCGCTTATGGCCGCGAGGCCTTTCTATTGGGACAGAACTCAATGCACGGGTGGATGCTATATTTCCCCATAGCCTTTCTCATCAAAACCCCACTCCCCACACTTATCTCACTTGGCATTAGTTTGGTGCACATTATTTACTCTGCATCAAAATCGACGCTCCGTATCCCTGGTATCACTTTTTATCTTTTCCCCATCATCTACGCGCTTGCCAGTCTCACCAGTCCTCTCAACATCGGTTACCGACACCTGCTACCCGTATTACCCTTTCTCTACATTGGAGTGGCGAGATCTCCATCGCTAGTCCCGTTTCACGTCTCTGGTCTCATACGTCATGCTAGTCGCGTCATACAATGCCTGCTACTCATCTGGCTCGCCCTAAGCACACTGTATATGGCCCCTCACTACCTAGCTTTCTTTAATCCTATTGCTGGTGGGCCGGATAATGGCTGGCGTTTTCTAGCGGATTCTAACACGGATTGGGGGCAGACGTTCAAGGCGTTGGCAGAATATCAGGATAAGAGCGCCCTGGGAACTGTAAATCTCTCAACTTTCATTTTCTATGATCCCGCAGCCTATGGTGTGGATTACCGCTCCATCGCGCCTATGACGGGCGCGCCGCCCGTATTGCCGCAACGCTTAAATCCAGAGCCAGGAATATATGCGATCAGCGCCACAACTCTTGATGGTGTCCCGCTCCCCTATCCACCCACGTTCGATTGGTTTCATCATCAGGAGCCCTTTGCGAAAATTGGACACGTCATGTTTCTCTACGAGGTGGAGCCTCTGGCAGGAAGGTGGATTGCACAGTGCCGTACGCCGGTCGCCCCGTTGACGGATGAGCTTATTGATGAAGGTTTCGGGATGCCCGATCTGCGCCGCGTCACCTTTGACTGCACGCAGAGCTGGGTGTTGCCTGGCGGCGACGCGACCGCCGGGTGGTTTGCCCGTGTCATACCGGAGCAGACGCGTCTGCGCTGGCCCACGAACGATACCCTTCGCGCCGACCTCCTGCCCGCGTGGTTCGACAGTTCGCAGATCGATGGACTCGCATTGCAGTATCTTCAACCTCGGAACGGGTTCCGCCCTGCCTTTGCTATCTGGCGATGCGCCTCCTGCAATATGGTGGGTTTGCGCCCGCCCGACGGTCCAGAGTCGACGGTCGCTCTAGAAGAGACGGTGGCTTTTCTGGGTATGTCAGCGCCAGCAACTGCTAAGCCCGGCGCGACCGTCGAGGTCATGACCTTCTGGGAAGTCCTGCACTCCCCCAGCGAGCCGCTCTCCATCATGCTCCATCTGCGTCACGCCGATGGGAGAACCGTCGCTGTCGGCGATGGGCTGGGGTTTCCCGCAGAGCAGTGGCAAGCCGGAGATCGATTCGCTCAATCTCATCAGCTGGTCATCCCAAAAGATAGCGCTCCGGGTGAATATACGCTACACACAGGTGCTTACTGGCTAGATGGGATCATACTTCTTTCCCAATCCGCACAAATTCCCCCGATCAGCCTTACCCTTATTCCCTAGCCTAAGTATATCAAGAGGTGATATGCATGAAGAAATGGTCTTTCATAATCGTTGCGATGATAATCACATTGTCCACAGCCAACACGTGGTTGCCAACCCCTTCAACTTTATCGGCGTCCACGCCCCAGATCCAGCCAACAGCGCATGAACTCACGCTAGGCTACTTCGTGCCAGATGAAACCGGAACACATTTCCGGACGATAACTCAAGAAGGGGATGTCCAGTTCGAAAAAGGCCGTGTCTTGCTCTACCTTGCATCGGGTGAAACGATAACCATAGAATTTCAAGCCAGTAATCCTGCAAGCCGACCCCAGGGGCAAAAACCCCTGGAAGCCACAGCAAATTACTATCGTGGGACATCACCCCATCAATGGCGCGAGGATGTTGTGCTCTACCAACAGCTACTCTATCCTGACCTGTATCCTGGTATAGATCTGCGTTACACTATTTTGAACAGTGGGCTAAAGTCAGAATTCATCATCCATCCTGGCGCTGCACTGAAAAGTATCCAATGCCACTATACTGGGATAAAGCAGTTGAGAATATCCGGAGATAACTTGCAGATCCTCACCAACGACGATGCAATGCTGAGCGAGCATATCCCTCACGCTTACCAGGAGTATGACGGACAACGCCAGCCCGTCACAGCACGATTCCACCTCCTTGATACTCAAACCTACGGCTTTAATATCCAAGAGACATTGATTCCAGGCGCAAAATTGGTTATTGACCCTGAGCTTGTATATGCTACATATTTCGGCGGCTTGAAAAGAGATGAGGGCTGGGCCATCACTACCGATTACGTGGGTCACTCCTACATTGCTGGCGTGACATATTCCCAGGATCTGCCGGTTATGAACCCGATTCAACCCTACTCCGCAGGTAATGACAATAAGGATGTATTTATAGCTAAATTCGATGTTCAGGGCAATCTGATTTACGCTACCTACTACGGGGGCACGGATGGAGAGGAAGGTAACGCCATTGCCACGGATGCTGAAGGCAATGCTTACATCACTGGGCAAACTACTTCCGCTAATTTACCCATGTATCACGCCTGGCAAGCAGATTTTGCCGGGCATGAGGATGCCTACGTCCTAAAACTTGGCTCGCAGGGCAAGATGGAATGGGCAACTTACATTGGGGGGCAAGGATTTGAGGAAGCCAATGCTATTACTGTTGATCACCTGAACCGCGTGTATATCGGTGGCGAAGTCTACTCCGACGATTTCCCGTTGCGCAATCCTTGGCAAAGCATGACCTATGGTGAGGGTGAAGAGGATGGCTTTATCTCAATTTTCGATACTGAGGGCCAGCTCATCTACTCCACTTATATCAGTGCACCGCATCGAGATCAGATCTTCTCCATGACAGTGGATCAGACCGGGAACGTTTACGCAACCGGGATGACCTCATCCCCCAATTTCCCTGTGCATAATGCCGCTCAGGCCGATTATGGCGGGGGACGGGAAGATTGTCTAGTGATCAAGCTTGATCCTTGGAACAACGAGATGGATTTTGCGACGTTCCTGGGTGGAGTTGATCGCGACGTCTGCACAGGCATTGACTTCGACCAAACTGGAAATGTGTACGTGGCTGGAGATACTTTATCTATTAACTTCCCTGTCCTCAACGCACATCAGCCCCATCACCGAGGGAATTATGATGCCTTCGTAACCAAACTCAGCCCTTCCGGTAGGCAAATACACTATTCTACTTTCCTGGGAGGTTCAGAAGTCGATCATAGCTGGGGACTGGTAAGCGATCATCTAGGTCATGTTTATGTCGCTGGACACACCAAATCCCCTGACTTCCCCATCTATAACGCGATACAAACGAGCTTTGGAGGAGAAGAGGATGGATTCATTGTGGTTCTTACTCCCAAAGGTCTCCTTCACGAGGCTTCGTATCTGGGTGGAGCAGGAAAAGATCGAATATGGGACATTACTTTGGACGGCAATTGGATCACACACGTAACCGGTGCCAGCGAATCTCCCAACCTTTTAACTACAACCGACGCCTATCAACAGTCCATGGCTGGAGCCACTGACATGTTTCTCACACGCTTGGCTTTCATCCCCACCCCGATCCCTACCTCAACACCCATTCCCACTCCGACGCCGACTCCCTACGCTTCGGCGGAGATTGGCACAGAAGGCGGTATCTTGTGGATTACCTATCCTGATCACCTAACGTTGCTCCGAGTTCCGGCAGATACGTTGAGTGGCAAGACAGTCTTTGAACTAATTTACGACGATCGTTCGAACATCCAGGGAGATCTTCAGGGTCTCAATCATTTCTTCAAGCTAGAGGTCAATCCTCCGGAGAACATCCATAACCACCTTCACCTGGAGCTGGCTTATGACGAAACACGAGTTTTTATCACGGACTCGCTTACGCTTTATAGCCTCGATGACAGTACTTGGGTGACGTCCAATATTACCATCACAGAACAGCTTGTAGGGCATATATCGGCGCGGATCAAGCAGCCAGGTATTTATGGGATTCTAGGTCGGACAAACCGGCTTTATTTGCCCTTGACCATGCGACAAGACTAGTCCCAAAACGAGAGTGCGCTGCTAGCGTCATTACCAATGAAATCCCCCACCACCCGGCGAAATACCCGAGACCCACAACGCTAAGAATTCAAGCACAGCAGATTGACCAAGCGCAGTTTCCATTAGTTGTTCTCTCGAAGCTTTACCTCACCCATACACGGGCCCACCACAAAGCTCGACGTTGCCCCTCGTTCAGCGCCCCCGGTGTGACGATGTTTCTCGCGTCCAATCGAAAGGCGTCACCCGACTGAAAAGCCGGGGGATCGACGATCCAATCCCCGACGGCGTCATTCCGCGTCAGGCGGGTGAAGATGGCGCCGTCGTCGCGTCCCAGGCGATGGAACGGGGTATCAAAGATCACGCCATCTGCGAGGACACCGAACGTATAGGGCCTCACGTCCTGCCCTTCGGCGACGAAGTCTATGCCCACGTCATCATCAAAGGCGTCCGAGGGACCCGGCGCCAGAACGACCACGTTATCGTTGGCGGGGCTGATGCCAAAGCCGGGATCGGTGATCACGTCAAGGTTGCCGTTCCCAACGTAAAACACGAGTCGCCCGTCACCGGCCTCCAGATCGTCCTGGGGGAAATAGGCCGCGTTGGAGGCCGACTCGGTTGCAATGATCAGGATCCGCGTGTCGCGCGGCACAGCAGCCAGCGCACCGATGGACGGCAGGATCAACGAGCCTTCGTCCATCCCGGTCTTGGCGTCGTTGTCGGTGATGCGCCAGCCACGCAGGTCCACTGTCGCCGGACGTTGCACCAGCAGCTCGATCCAATCGCCGTCAACGGGACGATTCCCCAGACTACGATAGCGCGTGCCGTCGTCGTTGATCCAGAGCTCGTTGATCACGACGTCGTCAGGACGCGGGACGCTGCCAAGATCGGGCAACGTGACAAATCGCGCCGTCCATGTCGTCTCTTCCGTGACCGTCAACCGCACGGATGCCGTCGGCTTCGATGCCCCCTGCTCATCATCTGTCCAGCCGCCGACCGCATAGCCAGGCTCCGGCACGGCGACGACGTGTACCGGCGTGCCCACAAAGAAGTCTCCACTCCAGCCGTCCGCAGGCACCGGCTCGCCGTTGACGTAGATACGACCCGCGCCGCCAGGTGGCGCCGCGCGCACGTGTATCTCCACCGTGCCCGGCAGCCTCAGCGCATCAACGAGGTGAGCACGTAGTTTGTCGCCGCGCACGTCCACAAACTCGGTCAACGCCGCGACGTTGCCGTCCCAGGGCAAGGCCTTGGGCCAACGGGCCATCTCGTAGGAGATGTCCGCCCGGAGCGCCGCCGCCTCATCCACCACACGCCGTTGCATCTTCAAAGGCGTCAATTCCGTGTTAAGCAGATCCGCCATCCGTCCGGCGAAGTGCAGGCGGTAGCGCTCGTTCTCCAGCAGCTTGCGCAGGAACAACGCGAAGTCCGTCTCTGCATCGAGCAACACCGAAAGCGACACATCGGCGCTATTGGCGAAGGTCTGACTGCCGCCATATACGAAACGCCACCGTCCTCCGGGAGGGCGAACCGCGTAGAGGTCTTCCGAGGAGAAGCCAAAGTAGAGATAGAGAATCGCAAAATCGGTGAAGTCGTCCACGTCCAGCTGGGCGCTGACATACTCAAAATTCGCGGGCGTGCTCAGATCATGCGCGCTGACCCAATCCGCCAGGGCGTCCCAATCCTCGTCGCTGCCTTCCCGCTGCCGACCATCCTGCACCACGTTGGCGTCACTGATGCCGTAGTTGTCTTCCAGGAAGAAGCGGCCCACGCGCTCGCTCAGCCAATAGAGACCCCAGGAGGTCCCATTGACGAAGAGATGCACGGGCCGGCGCTGTGCTACGCGCAGATCCAGGTCCGCCGCAACGTCGGCTACGAGCTGATCCCGAAACAATGTCCAACGACCGTGCCGGTCACCGGCCTGCAGAAGAAAGTGATTGTAGGATTGGTCGTTGGCAGGTTGATAGCGGTGTTGTGGGAAGAGCGCATAGCGGAGTCGTGTGGGGCCGTACTCGCCACGAAAATAGAGCCGGAAGGACTGCTTGGGCGCGTCAAAAGGCTCACTGCTGTGCACCCGTAAGCCTGCGGAGACGGCAAAGCCCGTCTCGCCGCCCGCCTCAATGTAGGTCAAGTGCACGGGCCGCTCCCACGTCCGCCCACGCTGCCAGGTGTTGACAAAGATACCTCGCGCGTCGTCCCAGAGATGGTCAGGATCCGTGACCAGAGATAGCACCGGGAGCCGCCGCTGCACGCCGACAGCATAAGACGCGCTGGCCACGGGACCAGACTCCCCGTCAATCACCTCCACGGCGCGCAAGGGAACGACGTCCGGCCGGGCAGCGTCGAGATAGAGAGGATGTGCGTAGAGCGTGCCGACGTCCAGCGTGGGCGTCGTGCCGTCGGTGGTGAAGATGATCTCGCCGCGCGGATGCGTCGGCTGCATGGCCACACGGATGTCATTTTCGTAGTGGCCCGGAGGCGGTGAAAACATCGACCCGCCCGGCTCAAGCTCTGTGTTACCACTTTCAGTTGGTCGGGGAAAACGTTCCAGGCCCTCGGCAGCCCATAGCAAGCCGACCAGCGACAACAGCAACAGGGCTAACGGAGCAAATTTTCGCATGGTCTCGGCGAACCTCTCACCGCACTCGCAGTTCCTGTAACACGACGAAATCGTCAGCTTGTTGCTCACCACCGACGCGGACGGGCAACCGCGTTTCCGTCGTCGGATCGTACATGCCAACGGCCAGGGTCCAATCGCCCCAGGGCGTCTCCGGATCCAGCGTCAGGACGTGCTCGTCCCGGACGTACTCGCCGGCCGTCCACCCGGTCGTCGGATAGGTCCAGCGAGCGGGCTTGCTATCGTCCTGAGCCACAAGATGACCATCCGACGTCAACAGATGCACGAAGACTTTGTAGTCCTTGGAGATCGACGCCTGCGCATGCCAGTACAACACGACGCGCACGGTATCGCCAGGCGCCGCCCACGCTGGCGCAGTGTACCCTACCAACTCGATCTCCTCTCCGAAGGTCGCACGCAGCGCCGAGACGTCCTGCGGTGGCGCGTCGCTGACGACGGGCGGATGCTCCAGCGTCGCCAGCGTAAGACCGGTCGCGTCGCCAGGCCCAACGCGCAGCCGTTGACCGTTGGGCCGACGCAACGTCAAGCGAAGCGCGTAGGTCCCTTCGGGAAGGTCCGGCGACGGAACCAGCACGTGCTCATCGGTCATCGTCACGTTTTCAAGCCACAGATCCGTAGGGACACCCGCCGGCGCAATGTGCTGCGTCCGCGCCCAGGCCCGCCCGCTCGCAACGTCCACCAGCTCAAGGCGCAGGCGCAGCGACGCCTCCACGCCCGTCGGCGTCATCCACCGCAAGGTCACGTACAGGGGCACCTCTGGCAGCACACGGGACGCGCTCAAGCGGTACGCTTTGAGCTCGACGGCGCCCACGTCGTCGCCCACGAACTGCGCTGTGTGCGTGATCGTCTCGCCCGTGTCAAAGGGGGATGGACGGTAGACGTAGAGCGTAAACGGCGAGCAGGCGTCGTAGGCACCGGAGACCGTGCGGACGCGGTGATAGTGGCGACGAAACCAGGACTGGACCCGCACGCCATCCCAGGCCACCCCTTCACTTACGACGACGTAGTCGGGGATCTCTGCCTTGAGCGTATCCAGGATCGTAAAGGCATCGTCGGTCGCAGGCAGGGGCACCATGGGCCAATCATCGAGATGACCAACATCCTCCCGACTGACAGCCACCGTGTCGCCGGAAAGCGTGTGCGTCGTCAGCCACGTGGCGAGCTCCTGATAGAGCCGCGCCCGCTCTGCCCGCACCGGTGAACATCCGGTGAGGAGAGCCAGCGCACCCAAGGCCGCCAGGAGGGCGCGGACCGTCAGGTCACCGTGAAAATGTAGAGCCGATTTCATAATGGAGATGTATCCGAGAACCCTACTGATCGTAGAGCGCGTCCACATCGACCTCGGCACCCCAGATGCGGACGCCGTCCAGATCGATCCAACTCCCCGTCTGCACCAGGGTCCGACGCGCATCGGGAATATTGATGAACACGACGTCATCAGCCGTGATAGAGGCCGGCCCGTAGGCAGGCTTCTTGATATACGCCGCCAACCCCGCTTGCCGCACGCGTTCCAGGGTCACGTTGCGCACCGTCACCGTGGAGAGATCTTTGCTCACGATACCAAACAGAGCGTTCTGCACGACCAGATCCTTCCCAGTCACGCGACTTCCCTCGCCAACCGAGAGCGCCTTATCGCCCAGGTCGCGCATGCGCACCGCGCGCACCGTCACCTCGGAGCCGCTCACGTCGATGCCGTCGGCGGTGATATCGTGGAAGATGCACTGGTCGACGACGCCCTGACTAAAATCGGCGTCGAAGGCATCCGACGCCGTGTAGGCGAATTCCGAGTTCGTGAACTCAAAGTCTGTCTCAATCACATTGAGCCCGTCTTCAGCCCGCGTGCCTAAAATGCGGCTGTGACTCATGCGAAGCGGGCTGTCGTAGAAGGTGATCGCGCCGGTGAGCGTCCATCCTGCCTGCGTGATGGCGTTGGTATCCCGCACGGTGACGTGGCGCCAGCGCGAGGGTGCGTCCGCGTTCAACACCACGATGCCGCGCCACTGCTCGTCCCGTGGCTCCAACGTGATCGGCTGATCCTCCGTCCCCAGGAAGTGCAACGGGCCGTTGGCGAGCAGGTAGGACTCGGAGCCAAAGCGCAGCGTCGTGCCGGGCGCCAGCTCGAGGCCAAAGCCTTGAGGAAGGATAAGGCTGTCCTGAACGTCCCAGGCGCCGGCAGAGACGCGGAACAGATTTTCGCCCGCAATGCGCTGCAGATACGGATGTGTCTCGAGCACCTCCGCCGCCTCTGGAAACGCCGGCCTCGGCCCCTCCGCCAACGCCGGAGGATACGCGGGGATGACTGTCTGGGTGAACGTCCGGGTCAGTCCCCAGACGCGCGTCACCAGCTTCAGATCAGGCAGCGATGGAGCGTTCGCATCCACTGCCCGCCCCAGATCCTCCGGCGGCACCTGCAGGCGCACGTAGTCCATGAACTCGGCCTCCAGCGGCAGCGGATGCAGGATCAGCGCATCCCCGGAGGTCGCCATCGGGGAGACTACGCGATCCGCCGACGCGGGCTGCACCCACGCGTGCCGGGCCGGCGCCCACGTCTCGCCCACGTGCAGCCCTAGAATCTCCACAGGAAAGTCCAGCACGTTCCCCACGTCGAGGGGAAGCGCATCCTGCACCGGCTCTGAGGTCGAGCTGGGGACGTAAGCGTAGACCATCTGGTAAGGATGCAGAAGCTCGCGCAGCGAGGCCTGACGTTGCGCCAACGCATCCCAGGGAGGGGCCAATGTCTCAGCGTCGAACTCCGCTGCCAGCGCCGCGTGCAGTCTCGCGAATTCTGGCTCAAATCGCGCCTGTAGTGTCTCAAGATACGCCGGTTGACTGATACGCCACAGATGACGCACGTAGGCGCGCTGCAGACGCGGATCTCCATGCTCAACGGTCAGGCGGAGCCCCTGGAGCTTGACCAGCTCGACGTTCGCGCCCTTGACCAGCGGATGGGCGTCGAAAGCGATGGGTTCCAGGCGCGTCGTGATGGGGTTGTAGTAAAAGCGCAGATTGTGCCAGAGCACGCTATGATCTGCGCCCCAGAGATCGACCAGAGCCAGAAACTTGCCCATAACCTCCGGGTCGAAGACCGTCGACGCGGACATCTCTCCGGCCCACAAGGCCCGCAGGTGTCCCACCGCCGCATCGCGCTGCGCAGCGAGGGCGGGATCCTCAACAACCTTGCCCGTCTCGAACTCATCGATGATGTAGAATTCGTTGACGCCTCTGGGCACCACCTCGTCGTTCTCGTAGGCGGCGCGATATTCCCACAGCAGATCCTCTGCGTAGCGGATGATGACGCTTTCCCGGCGTCCCTGGAACTCCAGGAGTTCTTTGGTGAAGCCCTCCTCCAAGGCGTAGAGGCCCTTGTACTCACCGTTCAGCACGACGTGGACGAAATGGTAGCGCACGGTAAGCACGCTCTCACTTTTCAGATGCTGCATGAAAAGCCATTCGTTGAGGTACGCCCGCCGCGCCACGCCCTGGACAGAGAAGTTCTTCATGCCCAGCAGATAATGATCATCCTCCGTCTCGACGCGGAACGACCATTTGTCGAAGGCATAGTGATCGAGCCAGTCGCCCTTGAGACGTACCTCGGCGGGGATCTGCTGTTGCCGGAACCGCAGTGTGGTAGGAACGGCGTCGTCGTTGCTGCTCAACAGTATCCCGCTATTGAGGGCAGCCTCCCGGATTTTCACGATCTCAGCGAAGTCGTCCGGCGCAACGTCGATGTAGAGTGTCTCCAGCGTGTCGTCCATCTCCGGCGAGGTCGAAGTCGGCGTGGGGGCGGGGGTTGGAGAGGCTACCGGCGAGGGTTGCGGCGAAGGCGCGGGATTCGAGGGTGCGGCGATAGATCCGAAGAGTGTGCGGGTCACCAGCAACCCCAACCCGGCGACGATCACGATCAAGGTGATCAGGGCAGGCCAGCGGCTGCGCGCCGGACGCCGGGACGAGGCAGGGCCTCTGGGCCGCGATGAAGTGCCGTTCAACGTGTCTTTGTCGATCTTCATAGCACAGTCACTTTGTCAAACTCCGGCGCTTGTAAGACGCCCTGGACGTACTTGGAGTAACGATCTGTCCGCAGGGGGAGAGATTGTAACACTGCTATCAATTGACGATACGCCTCGTCATCAACCGGGGACTTTAGCTCGATGATAACGTGCGCATCGAGAGGCGCCGGTCGTTGGACGTTCGGTCGCGCCTGCGAGCGCTGCACGTAGGCCCGCAGCTCCGTGTCGAGCGTCAGGCGGAGATCCCCGTTGGTCGTCTCGTAGTACGCTCGCCAGTAGTGGTTGATCAACGTGGGTTCCGGAAACTCGTCAAGCCAGTGAAGGGCGGATACGGAGGCCTGCTGGCGGAGCCGATGCACCAGATCCGACCACGTCTCCGTCTGCAGATCGAGATCCAGGTTCAGAGGGCGCATGATTTTCCAGCCGACGAGCCCCTTCTTACATTTGATCTCGAAGTGGCCTTGGACAATCCGCCCTGGATTCGGTCCATACCAGCGGATTCGGAGTTTGCGCCGGGCGCCAATACCGCTCAGATTGTCATTGAGGCTTCGATAGTCGGCTGTGTCAAAGTAAACGTTGTTGACCTGCCGGGGCGGATAGGTCGCACGCCAATGGAGCGGGTGCAGTCTGACCCAGGCTGTTAGGTTCGGCAGCAGAGTAGGCGCGCAGGGAAATTTGAACTCGTAGCGAATCGGCTGGCGTATCGGCGTCACGGGCGCGCCTCCAGTGCGTGAAAATGTACTCCAGCGTTGTCGTACGTCGTCTCAACGTCGATTTCCTGACTGGGTAAGCCGGCGATACGGACGGTGACGTGAACGGCTCCCTCTCGGGGACCATCCAGTACGTCAAAGGGGATGTGCAGGTGCAAGAAACGCGGCACCGGGCCATCAAGCCCCCGCAACGTGACGCCCGCCTCGTCGTCCAGCATCAGCCCGCGATCCTCCGCCATAACCCAGGCTGAATTTGCAGCCACGAAAGCATGTTCCCCGACGTTGACCCCCACGATTTCTACAGGAAGTTGTTGCAAGTTTGCCAGCCCAAGCCACAATCCGCCTGCGCCCTCGATGAAGTACGCGGAAACCGGTCGCGAGGGCGAGAGTTGCGCACGCATCAGGCGTTGATGAGTCTCCAGCGTGGACCAGGGCAGCGGATCGCGCGTCAAATCCACGCCCATACGCCATCGTAAATCTTCCATCTCCGGCCCCAACGCGCGCTCGAGCGCGTCGAGATAGCCGGACTGGCTGAACTCTCGCAACGCACGCGCGTAGGCAATCTGGATCACGGGATCGTCCGTGAAGACCTCCGGCAGCGGCTTCAGCGGCTCGGGATGATACCCGCGAGCGATGGGTATGAACCGGCGGCTGCCCGGATCGTAGGCCCAACGCACCGTGCGCCAGTCCACTGCGGGCGTCCCGCGCCAGAAGGTCGTGATCGCCATGAAGCGCGCCAGCGTCGCCACGTCAAAGGCGTCGGCGGGGGCCAGCTCACCGGATTGCACGGCGTAGAGGCGCCGTAGGGCTTCATCGCGGATTACCGCAGGGTCCTCGGAGGCCCCGAACACGACCGTATCCGCGTACTGAAAGCCGCTCTCTGGCACCGTCTCGCCGAGTTGTGTGACGGTGCTCCAATAGGCGGTTGCGTCAAAACCCACGACCAGCTGACCAGGCGTGACCATCGAGGGCGTGGGCACCTTTTCCAGCACGTAGAGGCCCTCGTCGACACCATTGATGTTCAAGCGGACAAGGCGAGACTGCACCGTCGGAATCTCCAAACGCCGCAGGGTCTCAAGATACCCCCAGGTGCTCACATACGCACTATCGGCCGGCGTCAGATTGAAACGAGTCATGCTCAGCAGCGGCGATACCTCGGCATAGAAAGAGAGTTGCCACGCTACGGCTTGGAAAGCGTCGGTAGGCCCGGCGAGCGGCCATACCTCGACGGGGACCTCGGTTCCCTCGTAGCGCATGATTGCAGCCACGTGATCTTGAGTCTGCGGTACGTACGCTCCAAGTCGCAGCGCCTGTTCCCGCGCCTGGGTCAACGTCTCGTAGTTCACAAACGGCAGATCGACGTACAGCACGGGCACGGTGTTCTGGTGATACCAGGAGACCAACGTGGTACGAGGGTGCTGCACCATCATCCTGCCAAGCCTCATCAGTGAGCGTTGCCACCCCAGTGCATGGGCTGCATATCCCAGGCCAGCGGCTAAAGCCAACAAGCCGATCAACAATAGAGCGTCGGGACCGGCTTGGGAAACGAGACTGCGAGGTTGGGAGGGCTTGGATCGCTGATTCGATTTTGTGATCCGCAATCAGCCTCCTAGCACTTGTTCCTGTTGGATAAAGCTCACTTCACGGACGGGGAGATGCTTTTTTAGATCGTCGATGAGCGCATTAAGTGTCTGTGGGGTGTCGCCGTGGATGTAGTACGTCAGTTGAAGGACACCATCGCGGCTGTCAAGACGCTGGAAGTCCAACGTGTCCACGTGCTCCAAGAGCCGCGCGTTGACTTGATTGAAAAGTGAGGTCTCGTCTTGCTCATCAATGAGAATGTTTAGGTAGAGGTTGCTAACGTCGGGATCACGTTTGAGCAATAGTCGCAAGGCCATATAGCCGAGAATGACGGCCACGCCGATGACCGTAGGCCAGCGCTGATCCGCCCCAACGCCCAGCCCGACGGTGATGGCGATAAAGAGGAAAATCAGTTCCTCCGGTTCTTTGATGGCCGTGCGGAAACGTACAATAGAAAGCGCGCCGACGAGTCCCAGAGTGAGGGCCAGCGAGGATTTCACGATGGTAATGACCAGGGCTGAGGACCGGCAGCAGGCGCGCAAAACTCCGCCGGTTGGAAAGCGTCTCTGCGTAGTGCTCATAGTACCAGGCGACGATAAGTGACAGACAGAGTCCGATGGCCAGGTTCAAGGCCAGGGCCGTGAGTGAAACCGGCGCAGGATTGGTAAAATCAAACATCTGCTCCAACCACCTTCCCATCAAATGCGAAACTAACTCACCACCATACGTTCCTCAGAAATAGTAATGTGAAATTATAACATACTTGATGCCAATAGAAAGACGTGTTGGTCATCGTATTCAATGAGGGCTACCTTTGTTGATAGAATGACCAGAAAACGAACGCGCACCAGGGCTTTCTCAAGCTCTGGTGCGCTCAACCTGACGTCTACGCGCTAGCGCGCGGTCGTACTTTCCGTTACATCCTTTGCCTCATCAACAGCGGTGAATCGCAGACGCCCGTCGCGTGCATCGACGCGCACGACGTCGCCCTCGCCGAAGCGGTCTTCCAGCACGGCCATGGCCAACGGGTCCTGCAACTCGCGCTGGATGGCCCGTTTGAGCGGGCGCGCGCCGTAGACCGGATCGTAGCCTTCTTCCGCCAGATACCGCTTGGCGGCCTCGGTCAGCGTGACGTCCATGTGCTTCTCGTCCAACAACGTCTCCAAGCGGCGCACCTGGATG
>DAOTUH010000242.1:0-2732 GCA_034437255.1 Anaerolineae bacterium | reverse complement strand
CAGCTACCTGATCTGGGCCGCATATCCCGATTACCAGGTCTTCGTCGATACGCGCATTGAGCTCTATCCTTACGAAGTGTGGGAGGACTACCTTGCCATCACTAATGCTGTGGAGGATTGGGAGGCGCGATTGGCGGATTATGACGTGCGGACGCTGATGCTCAGCCGCCAGACGCAAACGGCGTTGATCGAGGCTGCGACACGGTCGCCGCGCTGGGAGGCGCGCTACGCGGACGAGACGGCGGTGATCTTCCTCATGATTGGATATCCCGCATATCAAGGAATGGCTTCACTGAAATAAGCATTAACCTCACGCAAAGGCGCCAAGAACGCTAAGGAAATTCACAAAAATCATAAGTAACTTAAACAATCTTGGCGACTGTCCGACCTTTGGTCGGCGGCGTCTTGGCGTGAGGCACAACCTTTTTTCAGTGGAGTCAAGGAATGAGTCCTAAATAAAGTGCCCTTTTTCCCGTCTTTTACCGCAGGACTTGGGAAAGTTATTTAGCACCGGTTCCTAAGTACTATGGAGCAGCGTGTACCTTATAGGCTGAGTTAATGTATTTCAACTCATAATGCCCTTTTTCTATGATTTTAGAGTATACATCCCCCTGAGCATTTACATATCTGACCACTATGTAATCTGGAGAAAAGGCCAGCGGATTATACCCATGCTGCCGCACGCTTTGCGGTTTGTCTCTCGCTTGCAGCAAATCCACGTGCAGTTGGTCAGGCGGAAAATGGTAAGGACGATCCAATAACACAAATAACTCGCTATCGTATGTCTCGATCAAGGAATGTGGGGGTGTACGGGTGTTTAGATAATCAGCGACGTCCTCAGCTGCGTAACCCAACGAGCAATCATCGTCCAGATAATTTGAATAGGCAAAATAAAGTCCCATGATCACAAACCCAACGGAAACTATAACAAAACATATCCCCACAAAAGATCTCACGCTCTTCAAATTAACATAGGGACGACTAAACATACTCGCTGCACTACGGAGCGTAGCAGTAAAATTAAACTTATTCGTTATACTGTAAATGAAGCGCGTTATAAAGGGTACACCGACAAAAACTGCTGGCCAGAGATAGCGTCCCCAGGCTGCGGACAACGCAATATACCACGCTAACCAACTAGCCACGAATCCCCAGACAGCAAGATGAGTATATGTTTCACGCTCCAATCCCCTAGAACGCCGAGACAAACGAAATATCCTTATGGCTTCATAGAACATGCCGCATATCAAAGGGATGCCGGCCACCAAGACATACGTTAGTGCTTTCCGACGTACCGTGGGATGCAACACGACCGCAGTAACGGCTAGCAAGCCGTGAACCCCTGGGGGATGCATGGTATCGCCGGCCAGGATCCACACCCAAAGGCTTGCCAACAGTTGGGAAGTTAGCCAAGCAGCGCTGGTTGCAAGGGCAAAAGTCGTCGCGATCTTGAGACGCTTGCTCACTAATGCCCAGACCAACGGCAAGAGGATTGAGCAAAGCCAGAACGGCAAGACCTGCGCCTTTGTCTCGAGGGCTATTCCCCAAAACAAAATAGCAACAAACATGCCCCAGTTCTTTCCACGCAGATACTCGTAGAGACCCAGATAACCGACGAGTATATAGGTAAACATAAACGGTTCGGCGAGCACCTGACGCCCCATGTGGAGTGGGTTCGTTTCCCCCACAGACATAAAGACCGCTACCAAAAGCGCCCCCATGCCAACCGAACGATTGTAAAGGTAACGTGTTAAGCGGTATAACAAGAGTAGCGCCAAGAACGTGAATACAACCGCTACAAACCGTGCCTGCCAGATTCCCACACCAAACAACTTGAATCCCAACGCTATCCAAGCCGTAACCGGAAAGGCAGCATTTAGTCCAGGCGGCGCAGGCTCTCCGAACTGCAACAAGCCATAGTGACCGCGCTCGACCCAGGTTCGCGCGACGGTCATGGTCCAACCTTCATCCCACCAGGCGGGGAAAGCATGCGCAAGGTTCCAGGTGCCGAAAAACCATATCACAAGCATGACGCTAAGCAACAACATTCGACGTTTGACTTCAACCCGAAGTTGTCGGCTACCCATCCGCATTCCTTTTAACACGATTCAGTCCAATTTACGGGCGATAATGACATAGTTCGCACAGGTTAACTCCTCAGTCCTGTACTCCGATAACTCTTCCGCAATCCGAGGCGTGAGAAGGTTTTCTCCTTCTTTAGAAGCACAATATTGATCCATAACCTCAAAATGATCTCCAATAGCGTCTACATAGTGTTCAATCCGCCACTTGTTCAACGGTACAGAAAAGGGTAGCTTTTTCCGGCGTAGATGATCCCAGGCGTCAACACCCCTCGGTAAACGACGGAGTGGAAATTGCGTAAAGCTCACGTTGTGCCCCCCAGTAGGAGAGGTAAACGGGTGAATACCAATCCAGGCCACACCGCCGGGTCGCAACACACGGTACACCGCACGGATAACGGCTGGCACATCGAGAAAATGCTCAAAGGCCGCCATCGAAACCACGAGATCAAACGTTTGAGCCGAGAATGGCAATAAACCAACGTCGCCACAGACGAGCCGTCCCGCCTGAGAATAGCGCGGGTTCACTCCCGCCCGCCAGACGAAGAGTCGCCGCGCCAGCTTGTACGCCCAGTCTTCCCAACCGACGGCGGGCCGGTTGATCAGATCGATGCCATACACGTCATGCCCAGCCGCGCGCAAGAGCGTGTA
>DAOTUH010000241.1:0-5743 GCA_034437255.1 Anaerolineae bacterium | reverse complement strand
GTGGCTTTCCGCTCCTGTTCGTGCGGAAGTCACTCCTGCGTGACCAGGGGCAGGTAGATGGGCCAGTAGGGGATCTGGATCGTGGTCAGGATGGTCCCGTAGTCTCCCACCAGCCAGCCCTTGTCCTGGGTGACAAACGAGACGCCCCGCAACGTGAAGGACGATACGTCGTTATCGACCTCGTGCCAGGTGGCACCGCCATTGCGAGTAACCAGGATCGCGCCGCCGTCACCGGCGAGCCAGCCGTTGAGCGCGTCGACGAACTGGACGTCCTGGAAATCGCCCACAATGTCTACGTCTTCCATATTCCAGTGGTCGCCGCCGTCGCGGGTGTGGAACAGCCCCTCGCCCGCAATCCAGCCCTCCTGATTGTCGAGCATCTCCACGGCGAAAAGCCGTGTCGGGCAGGATGAGTGGCCGCAATCCAAGGTCTGGGTGATCCAGGTCGTGCCGCCATCCGCCGTGTGGACGATCTGCCCCAGGCCGCCGACGGCCCAGCCGTGCTGGTCGTCGGTGAAGCTCAGCTCTCCCTGCACCAATGCATACCCAATGGCCAGGTTGCCGGTGACCCCCGTGTCCACCCAGTCCCACTCGCTTCCCCCGTTGACCGTGTGGGCCAGAAAGACGTGGTCGCTGGGGAAGTTGTCGGTGGCCAGGGCCCAGCCCTCCTGATCGTCGAAAAACTGTACGTCAAAGAACTCCAGTTCCCACGAGGCATACAGTGCATACAGTTCCTGTCCCTGTTCCTGCCAGTCCACGCCGCCGTTGTGGGTATGGAGAATGGTGTTCTGTTTCTCCTCGGAGGTGCCGACGGCCCACCCGGTCTGCGCGTCGGCGAAGAACACACCGTCGAGCCGGTGGTAGCTGAACAGGGCGTCGGGACGAGAGGCGTGCTCGTGTTGAGTTCCCCACGTGGCCCCGCCGTCCGACGTGTGGAAGATCACCTGTCCCGAGAGCGTTGGGGTATAGACGGTGCTGCCGACGGCCCACCCGGTCTCCTCGTCCAGGAAAAAGACGTCCTCGAACCGATAGTGGACGTTGATATATGCCTGACTGAAGAGGTTCTCCCCGTGAGGCCATTCATACGTGCCCCAGGGATCCGTGGAGGTGACGACGTAGTCGTGGTCGCCCAGGGCGACGACGCGATCCTCCATCACGCTCAGGCCGAACAGCCCGTCGTTCTCGTGCCGATCCATCAGGACTTTCTCCCAGGTCTCGCCGCCATCCAGCGTACGCCAGACCGGCGGGCCCCACGCGCCGATGTAGTCGGCTCCGACGACGTAGCCGCGATCCGGGTCGAGGAACTCAATATCCCACAGAGGAGCGAAGATGCTGCCTCCGGGCTCGTGGCGCTCCCAGGTCTCTCCGCCGTCGGAGGTGCCGAAGACCGTTCCTCCGGTGACGCCGCTGTTGGTGGGGAATCCGGCGACCCAGCCGTGGTTCGCGTCCACCAGATCCAGGGACGTGAAGGTGATCTCCAGTTCCGGGCTATACAGCTCCTCCCAGGTGATCCCACCGTCGCTCGTGTGGTAGACGACGGCGGCGTGTTCCGGGTCGCCGTAGGGATCGTCTCCCGTATACCGGGCCCCGACCGCCCATCCTGTCTGGGTATCGATAAAGTCGACGTCGTGCAGGATGCTGGCGTTGCCGGGGGCGCTCTGTTGAACCCAGGTGACGCCATCGTCCGTATGCCAGATGCTCGCCTTCCAGTTATCGGCCTCCCCGCGCCAATCGTAGTGGCTGGGCCGGACGGCGGTCGCCCAGCCGTGATCGGCGTCCACGAAGCGGACGCTGCGCAGCTCCCCCGTGATGGGCAGGGTCTGGCTGATCCACGTCGCCCCGCCGTCGTCCGTGTGCAAGATGGTGCCGGTGGCGCCCACCGCCCATCCCGCTTCATCGCTCACAAAATCGACGTCGTACAGACTCGTGCCGGTACCCGTTGCCTGGGCGGACCAGGTCTCCCCGCCGTCGGCGGTCTGGATGACGGTGGCGATGTAGACCTTCGCCGCCTGGTCCCAGTGGGGATAGCCCACGGCCCAACCCAGCGTCGCGCTGACGAAATCTATAGCTCTGAGATAGTAGGAGGTCTCTTCAAACTGCTTGACCACGCCCGGTCGATAGCGGGGGGACGCGGTCGTCTCGCTCAGTGCTCTCAGACCTACGGTGGCGGGGCCGGGGGGCAAGCTGCCGGTCCCGGTCTTCCCCTCGGGATGCCCTCCCAGCAGCGGGGAGACGGCGGTGCGTTGCGGCTCAGGCGGTTGGGCCGTGACCGGAGAGGAAGGGACAGCGAGCGACAGTAACGTGCCCCCGATCAGAAGCAGCGCGCATACTACGATAGATGCAATGCGTCGGCAACGGGCAGGCCTATTGATCATACTGTTCATGGGTACATCCTCCTCATAGACTTGGGGCGCCGTCAGGCACCTAACGCCGATTATTGTACGAATTCTCACGATCTCACCGGGCCTTGTAGAGCATGCCGGGCACGATCCAGATCCACAACCCCATCATCCCGACCATGAGAATCGCCACCCCGGTGCTTGCTGTGTCAAAGAACCTGTCTGGGAAGACGAGGGGCAGGAAGAAGAGCATCCAGGTGGTGAGGTGCAGGCCGTAAATCTGGAGCACCAGCTTTGTATCTAGAGATGCTTGGCCGACGACGTTGTAGAGCTCGCTCGAGCTGCGGTGACCGCGCTCCTGCCGTCCGAGATAGCGCACTCGCAGCGAGCGCAGCGGGATGATTGGCGCGAAGAGGGTGAACCATTCCGTGGTGATGAAGGAGCCGTCGGGCTGGCGGTCGGACGCGCCGTAATACCGGGTTCCGATTCCATTAAACGTCCTGCGCATGATCTTACCTCTTTTTCATTATGCTACGACTTTCTATACGTGACAACATCGTACCATCGAAACGTCCGGTTTGCTTGACGTGGAGCGGTCAATTTACCAACAGCGGTTAACGGATTTGGTACAATCCTGTCAGAGAGGGGGATTTTCCAAAACCTGGGGAGCGTGTATCATAATGTCACCGAGCTGCAGGAGGTGCGTATGTCTCTAACGAGTGGGGCTCCCGTTTACAAAGAAGCCGACTTTCCCCTCGATTACCGTGAGGCCGAGGTCCGGCAGATCATGGCAGCCGTCTACCGGCTGCGCAGCATCGCCGTCACCGGGCTGGCGGGCATGGGCAAGTCGAACGTGATCCGCTTCATTGTCTCCCATCCCCAGGTTCGGGCTCGTTATCTCCAAGAGCGGGCGGACGACTACGTCTTCCTCCACATCGACTGCGCCGGCCTGGCCCAGAATAGTGAGGATGAGATCCTGGGCGAGATCATCGCGCAGTTGTGCGTTCGGGGCCTGGCGACGGGCGAGAGCGATCTGCCCGAGCACCTGCGCACCCTCCGGCGCAGCCTGAAGACGCAGATCCTGCGCATGCGCCCTGACCTGACCCTGGTGCTGATTCTGGACTACTTCGACGAGGCGGCCGCAGCGTTGGACCGCGCCTTCTTCAACTACCTCTTCTACCTCCGCAACGCTCGTCCCCAGGGCAACCTCTCGTACATTCTCGTCACGCGCCGGCCCCTGGGGCACCTCCACGAGTTGCACGAGCTGCTGGACGACGGCTGCTTCGTTGGGCCGCTGGCGTACAAGGACGCGCTGGGCTCCCTCCGGCGCGACGAGACGAGGCTGGGCGTCACCTTCACGCCGAACCAGGGGGATCGGCTGATTGCCTGCACCGGCGGGCATCCGGGCTTCCTCAAGAACGCCGCCGAGCTGCTGGGCAGCGGGCGCGTCGATGCGACGCTGCCCGTGGCGGAGATCGCCCGGCAGTTGCTGCGCGCCGACAAGATCAGGAGTCTCTGCCGGGACCTCTGGGGCGACCTGACCTCGGAGGAGCAAGCCATTCTGCTCAAGGTGGCGGTGGGCATCCCCTTGCGTGGGCTGACCGGGTCGTCTGGATCCGAAGACCGGGCGCGAGTGACGCATCTGGAGAGGAGTGGGCTATTGACGGAAGGGCAGGGGGAGACCCGAGCGATCTTCTCTCCGCTGTTCGCGGCTTTTGTGAGGGAGTTGGCGTCCTCCGCTTCGGGCAAGGTGCGCGTCAAGGCGCTCTTTCCCAACCGGGCCCAGATCGAGACGCCGACGGGCGAGGAGACCTTCCCGCTCTCCCCCAAACTATTTGCCCTGCTGCTGGCGCTGACGGAGGCACAGGGCCAGGTCCTCTCCACTGACGAGCTCATCGTCCGCGTCTACGCCGACGAGGCTGGCGGCGTCACCAACGCGGCGTTATCCCAGTTGATCAAGCGCCTGCGGAAGGCGTTGAATCCTCGCCTGCGCACGCTTACAGAGGATCCGGCGTACGACTGCGTGGAGACGATCCGGGACGTGGGCTACAGGTTCAACGGTTGAGGGGCGGCGCGTCCGGCTAGATTCGAGCACACAACATGCCGGCTGCGATAAGCGCGTACCGCTTCTGCTGGCGCTCGCTGATCTCGTTAGCAAATTGGTCCGGATGATAATAGACGATGGGCAGCGTGGCGTGCAACAGGCTCATGGCGTAAGGGCGTAGATTGCCGCCGTTGACCACGTACCGGGCTGCCTGGAGGCGGATCTCCCGGATGACGTGCCACGCTTTGCGGAATCGCTCGTCGACCAGAGGCTCGATAGCCGGCGGCGTTGCCGGCAGCTTATCCGGCTGCAATCCCCGCGCGAGCAGCTCCTTCTCGAAGGCCACAGCGAGCCGCAGGTCGTCCTCGCCGTGCAGCGGGGTGAGGATGAACTTGACGTCCGCCTCAAGCCTGGAGAAATCACGCAGGGTGGCCCCTCTTTTCTCGTCGATCGGCTGGCTCGCCTGGAGCGCCTCGGTGGTGCGGGCTTCCGAAAGGCCATTGCCCGTGTGCGAGAAATCGATGAACCAGGGATGCTTCTGACCGTCCTCGGCGATCTCGATAAGGATATTGCGGGCGTGTAGGTCGCCGTGGATCACGGCGCGGTGAACGGGCATCCTCAGTGTCTGCCCGGGCCACGTCCGGAGGAACGCCACGGGATCGTGCCAGCGGATATCTATCTCCGGGCAGAACGCCGGTCTCAGGCCCGATTGCAGCTTCTCTTCCCCCACCGTGAAGTTGCGCCGGTAGCCGTCGTCCTGATCCACGATCTCGTCGAGGTCCTTGATAATCTGCTCACGTTTCTTGTGGAGCAGATCGTATTCCTGATAGAGATCGGTAAGCACCGTTTCCCCTTTCCGATACCAGGAACGCCGCAGCTGGGAGTAGACGCTGCGGATCAGGTTGCCGATCTCGACAGTGGCGTAGCCTTCGTAGAACTGATGGAAGCTCTGGAACTCGTGATCCGGGTCCACGCCCACGAACTCATAGGCGATGCCCGCCAGCCCCTCCCACTCGGCAAAGTCCAACACCTCGGCCCCGCGAATCAGGTCATGCTGCACGTAATCCAGAAATCGTTTTTCCTCGCCCGCCATCTCCTCGCGATCGCCCAGCTTGACGACGAAAGCGCGGGAGAGCGGCGCTTCGTTCCGCCTGCGCCGGGCGCGGGCCAGCAGCGTCGTGCCGCCCCCGTATCCGCCGGGCAGCGCGCTCACCTCGACGTAACGCCCCCCTGCAACGGCTTTCTTGAAAAGCGCCTGAATCAGGGCGAGAAACTCGGGCCGATCCACGTGCTTGTGTCCGTAGACGACGGGGACGGTTCCTTGCACCGGGGAGAACGCGCGTTCTTGCAGATCGACCAC
>DAOTUH010000240.1:0-2075 GCA_034437255.1 Anaerolineae bacterium | reverse complement strand
GCCGTGGACGAAGCCCGCATCCGCGACTGGATGCGACTCGCGGCCTCGACCCCGTTCATATTTTGAAATGGACATCCGGCTGACACCGACCTTGTCAGCGACATCCTGCTGACTCATGCCTGCCATCTTGCGCGCCATTTTCAACCGTTCTCCTATGACCATTTTGACCTCCTTCACCCCCCACCCTCTCTTTGGTTTACATTATATGTGATTTATGTGAATTTGTAAACCACCCAACTGTGATATCGGTTACTTCTGGCACCTAGGCAAAGGTATTGATGGACTATTTAAGTGGAAGAAACAAGGAGATGTTACAGTTAGGAAATCTTTCCGGTTGCCAGTGACGAGAGACCGTAGTCGTCGTAGCGGTTGTGGATATATGGGCAAGTCTCCGTTGTTTGCGAGTTGTCCACATATCCATCAACCGTCCGCACTCACTAAGTCAGGATGAAAGTCAGTTGCAATGTCTTGATATTCTATCACGGTGCGCTCACCTCGCCCAATCGCATGACTGATTTCCTGGGTAGTTAGCCCTTTACGTAACAGTACTTTCACTCGTTCATAGTCCTTGATGTAGCGATCCACCGCTTCCAAGCTGTGCTGCGTGGTTCGTGCAGTCAGTGTCAGGGGGCGCCATGCCCTGCTCATAGAGCTGCAGAATATGTCCTTTGTGCGTCGGGCGACTGCCCTGATCCAGCACATGCCCCTTGATAGGTAACAACTCGCCGGTGCGTTCAAAGTGTTCTTGCACATAGCTGCCCACAGTGGCGATCGAGCGGTTAAGCAGCAGGGCGAGTTCAGTCAAGGAAAGCAGGAGCGGGCCCTCGGGGTTATCTAAGCCGGCCTGGACCACACGCGCCAGGCGCCGGATGCTGCACTGCCGCGCCCACGTCGCTGCGTGTTGCCCGTCAGGACACCCTTGGGCTCTAACGGCAACGTCGTCCGCCGTGCTCCCCTTGATCACGGCGGTCACCGTGGGCTCTTCAGCCGCGGTCCGGCCCACGGCAGGCTTGTGCCCCTCGTCCAAGGTGCCATGCCACACCATATGCCCTGGGGGCACCCGCTCAGCGGCGCGATAATAGGTGGCTTGGAGCTCGGCGATGTCGTCGGCGATCATCTGAATCACCCGATGGCTGCCTACTAACTTGTACTCCGTCTCCAGCAAGTGGATGATCGCTTGGCGAAAAGTGTGTTGGGTAGTCGCGTGGTAGGGATTGGTGCTCATAGCCCCCCCCTTTTTAGCAGCGTCTGCCTCAGGCCTAGACGTTGGATACCCGCCCTGCACCCGCTGCACCATCTCGGCCAAGCGCGCCTGATACTCCGGCACATTGTAGCGCTGGTAGAGCGCCAGGTATTCCTCGGTGAGCCGTTCAGAGATCCCCACGGCAAAGGCGATTTCTGACGGAGCCAGCCCCTTGCGCTGTAACAATACCACACGGCCGAAGGTTTGCAGGTAACGTTTGATGGCCGTGACCGAATGGCGGGTGCGCCGTTGAATCTCAGTGTAGGTATGGCGCTTCAGGTACAATTCCACGATGAGCACTTTGTGCGTTTGGCCCCGGCCTACGCCCCGCAACTTCCCACGGGTCGCCACCTGATAGCCCTCGGCCTGCAACGCCGCGATGTCGGAGCGGATCGTACGCGCGGTCACACCCAGGGCCTTGGCCAAGTCCTCCTGCGTGGGCTCGCCGCCCTGATCCAGCGCTTCATCGACCAACCGCAAGATGCGGATGCGGCGCAGGGCCTGGGTACCGAGGGCTTCGTAGACGGCCCCATCTTCCGCGCCTGCATCCACCGTCCATACCACCTCCACCATCTCCAGTTCTTGCAAGGGACACCCATGGGGTGCTCCTGCGGCGGCTATCACCTGACGGATCTGGCCCGGACGTAAGCGGTCCGGGGGCTCTCCGGTCACTGCATCCAGGTTGAACACCGCTTTAGCCGCCTCGAGGATACCTTGCGCAACCCGAGGTGGGATCTCGAAACCAGTTTCCAGTTCATGTCGAAAACGTTGATCAAGAGTCTTGACCGCCAGCCGGTCAGACGTCGTACGTGACATCGTATGCCTCCTGTGA
>DAOTUH010000239.1:0-3254 GCA_034437255.1 Anaerolineae bacterium | reverse complement strand
GAGTCCAGCGATCAAAGCGTTTCCCATGATGTCCAACATGGTTTTCTCCTTGCTGTCTGTGATTGAATACAGCCAAGAGACACGGCGGCGTTGCTTTCTCCCGGAGGGAGCGCCGTGTCTCCCTGCAGGATGATGACTGCGTGCTTATAGTGCTGCGACGGCTTGCATGGTGCGTTGGGCAGCTTTCTGCGCCCAACGGTCCACTTGCTCTGCGTAGATTTCCTCTTGCCGCTGACAAGCGGTGAGGTGTTTCCGACGAAGCCGACGCCCTGCTTCTGTGAGGTAGTACCAACCACGGTCACGGTAGTATAGCTCGTGCTCGGTGGGGTAGCCTTTCGGTGGTTGCCCCCACACGCGAACGTGCGCGACCAGGTCAGCCAGCACCAATACATCAATCAGATCTGTGATCGTCATTATCTTTCTTCTCCTTGCGATGATCTGGCAAAGAGACACGCTGATGCGACTTTCCCCCCTGTCCAGGGAGCAGCGTGTCTCCCTGCGGGGTTGATAAACATCACGTCAATGCATTGAACTGTTCAGCCGCGCGCTCCGAAAGCGCGCGATCTTCATCGATACCCAATCGCCGGCAATCCTCGACGGACAGCGGCTGGATCTCGTAGTGCTCTCCGTATGCCAACGTATGCACGCCGAGGTGCACGTTGGTGCTCCCCCGGCGGCTGTAGCCGAGCTTTTGGCTACACTGCATCTGGCGATGGGTTTCGTAGGGCTGATGGATCACGATCCGGCCCTGACCATCCCATTTCCAGGTGGCATACAATTCAGACGCTACGGCCCAGGCGCGATGGAGCGCACCGGCATGTTTTTGGCCCTTCCCAATGACCACTTGCTCATTGTAAAACTTCGGCATATCGTTTTTCTCCTGGCATGGATAGGGCAAAGAGCCGCAGCGCAACGGTTCTCCCCTGACTGCCGGGAGCGCTGCGGCTCCCTGCGGGGTGAACTGGTAAACTACGTTCCTTCTCGCAACCGCCGATAGATCGTCGGCAGCCACGCCAGCGTTTCCTCCGGCGTGTGTTCGGCGTAATACGCGTCGATCTCGTGGCTCAGGTCCATGCGCTGCCCACAGGAGCACGCATTCCAGGCCCGCAAGATCAGCAAGCGGAGGAGGCCTTGCTCCCACTCCGTGGTCTTCGACCACGCTTCCAGCTCCGCTAGGGCGCCGTCATCGCGGGTCAGACTGTTCCACCGGAGCTCGCGTGCAAGCGTCTCCGTGTCACCGGCTTCAATCTCCACATGGCCGGTCGGACCATCGGACATGAATGTGGTGATCCGCCAGTTGTCACCCCAGGGATGCAACACCGCGATGGTGCGGTCACCGTTGCGATACCCAAAGGCTTCACCTGCCAGCGGGAACTCAGGAGCAGGGCGCGGCCGATCCGCCTGGATCTCCCTCAGCAATGCGTCAAATTCATCAACCGTTTCAACTGTCGTCGCAGTAGCCATCGGGGGTCGCCTCAGCTTTCCCACGTTCGCATGATGGTGATCACCGGCTCACCCTGATCTCCAGGGCCGGCAAGTGCTTTGAGCACGAGCTCACCATCCGCGTCGGCAGTTGCTGCGTGATGCAAAGTCAGACGATAGTGGGTTTCCACTGCGTCTTTCTTCACCACCACATCGTTAGGGCCGCCGCGCTGTTTCGGGGATTTGATAGCCATGTGGAGCATGTAGAGCACGTCCCAGAGTCGTCCCTGAACGTCCTCGTGACTATACTGGTCTGGGATCTGCTCAATGAGCGCCCAGACCTCGGCGGTCACCGCGACCGGCCAGCGAAAGCCAGCCTCACAGGCCGTGTCAGACACGTCCACCAGCGTCCCGTCCTCGAGGGCCTGCGCCCGCGTGTAGCGGGAGATGACCGTCCAGCCGTCCACCTCCAGATAATCGTCGGCGGGGGCTTCGTCCGGTACTGGGGAGCGCTCTTCAAACAGCCCCATCTGTCGGGAGGTCATGCTGCACCTCCGTAGCCCAGGGCCCGCAAGCGCCGAGCCGCCGTGGCGAAGTTGCCCCGGTGCTCCAGCATCGCGTAGACCCCGAAACGACTATACGACCGCTCCGGCTCAAAAGGGACGGCGTTGGTGGAGAAGACGAAGAAGAGATTGCTGCCCCCGTAGTTGAAGGTGGCTGAGGGGGTGCCGTGGGATTTCCCCGGCCGGCGCCAGTGCGTTTCTTCACCGGTGCGCCGCACCAGTTGCCAACGATGCTTTTCCAACACGTCGAACACGGCTCCCCGGCGATTGTAATCGTCGCCAGGGCGCAGGCCGCCGCTGCAGGACCGGCGTGAGGGCCGGGTGCGCGGTGTGTGCCGCTTGACGTACTGCGGCTCGGCTGGGCGCTGGTCATAGGACCGGGCCAGCTCGAGCAGCGTCTGACGTTGTTCCGTGGTTAGCATCGGGATACTGTTGAGGTTGCTGTCCTGGAGCACGTACCCAGCGCTGGGCGGCGCCAGGACGTAACCACCCTCGCCCCGCGTCTCAATCAGCGTCTGGTATCTTTTGCCCTTTGGTCGCCCGGTAAGTTTCTGATTGCCCTGGACCGCTGGGGCGCGGTAGTAGACGTGGTAGCCACCGGATTGGGTGTGCACCACCGGCAGCCCCCCGATCCCAGCCTGCAGCGCCTGGGTATACCAGGGTTTGAACAGGACCGGATCATCGAAGTCTAAGACCTCCAGGTGACCACTGATGGCACCGGTGACGATGGCCACCGCCTCACCCAGGGGGTTCGGCGGCCAGAACCAACGGTAGACGTCGATCTCCGCCGGCCGGCAAGTCTGGTATGGCTTCCAAGCAGTTACCACCGGTCGTTTGGTGATCGCGCAGGGGATGATGGAGAGGTCATTGCGCACGTAGGTCAATGCTGCATCTAACATCGTTTCCTCCTTGCATCATGAATAATGCAAAGAGACACGCTGATATAGAGAACTCCCGACAGGGAGCAGCGTGTCTCCCTGCGGGTGACTACGTGTGGAAAAGAGCCTATGCAATACGAATGCATCCCATAGGCTCTTGCGATACGTGGCTAGCAGTGTTCGACTGCCACCGTCATGGGCAAACCTTTAGAAAGGGATATCTTCATCTGCGACCACGGTCAACGCATTCTTGGCCTGGGAGGTAGGGCAAACGCATTTATATTTAGCGAGAATCTGGGTATAATTCCTCTTCGTAATCAGATCTTAGACCTAAGGAAGGAGAATTACATGACACAACCATCCACCGCGACTATTATTGAGCACTTTTCGG
>DAOTUH010000238.1:0-13004 GCA_034437255.1 Anaerolineae bacterium | reverse complement strand
GCAGATAATCCATGGCCGCCGGGTCTGCCTGAGCGTGAACCCTTGCTGGACTTCCCGGGTGGAGCTGACCATCGAACATATGCGATGGATCATGGTAGTAGCCACTATTTGCGATGCCCGGGGCATCATCCGGCGTACGAAAGGAAAAAAGCGTCCCGGTAAACGGCGAGCGCCAGGTGTCGTTTCCGACGTATCCGTCCTGACCAGGGAGATTGGCGGCCGGGCCGGTAACCTGATGGCAGAAGGTGCACGTAATCCCTTCCATGGCCGTCTTGCCCAGCTGACTGGGCATGGGTAACCGGGTCTCGTTGAAGCCGAAGCCCAGCCCACTCCAGGCCTGCATTTCGCCCAGCCGTCGCTCCAGCGGCACGTGGCAATTCACACACCAGTGCTCGCCTCCGGTACCAGTGAGAGCGAAACCGGTCTGAGGATCCCGACAGGCAGTGTTCGGATCTGCCTCGCGAAGAGCCCCCGCCCCGTTGGGGCAGTCATTGGAACGGCCAAATTGCTCCTGGATTGCCATATCCAATGCGTTGTAGAGCGGAGAGCGGGCGGAATGAGCCATCACCGAACGTTCCCACTCCATTACGTGATTCGGATGCCATGTTTTTCTTTGGCTGACCTTTTTTCAGGGCAGCCAACGGATTCGACGGATTATTTGCTATAGTTCGCGCAGGGCCCGCGATTGGGCGTGGAGGTTCTCGTGCGGCGTGCCGTCGGGAATCTCGCAGCCTGCCGCGCTGATGCTGTACGGTCCGCCCTGCCGCATGCATTGTTGGGTGGCGTGGTAGACTTCCTCCGGTGTGCCCTGCAACATGATGCGGGTGGGATCGAAGTTGCCGCAGACGGCCGCATCCTCACCGAAAGTCTCCGCAGCGGTGCCCATGTCCACCATCCAGTCGATATCGATGATGTCGGCGTCGCTCTCCACCATCTTTGCAAGGATGTGACTGGTGTCGCCGCAGATGTGGAGCCGCGCCAGCGCGCCCGCCTCGTGAACCGCTTCGAAGATACGCCGCTCGTAGGGGAGGGCCCACCGGCGGTACATGCGGCGCGAGATTTGGGAGGCGATGGCATCCCCCAGGCCGATGATATCGGCGCCCGCCTCGATCTGGGCACGCGCGAAGTCGATCTCCACGGCTACGCAGCGTTCCAGCAGCGCCTCGACCCAGTCTGGCCGGTCGTAGAGGTCCATCATCAGCTGGCCGACGCCGCGCAGGTCGGCAGCCTCGGCCAGCGCGCCCTCCACCCAGCCCATCACGGGCACCTCGCCGCCGACGGCCTCGCTTAACGCTTGCACGGCTGCCAGGCGGTCGCTCATGCGAGGGCCCATCTCGGGCTTTGGCTGTTTGAGCTGTTCCAGTGTTTCCGGCGTTTGCAGCAGCGGCGTGGTGCTTACGGGTAACCCATCCTCTGGAAACGCAATCTCCGCCCCGAAATCCGCGGCTTCGCGATAAGGATCGGAGATGGCTTGCACGATGTCCAGGTCGAAGGCTTCCACGACTGCCAGATTGGCCTCGACGAGCACACGGTGATCAAGATAGTAGGCTGATAGCGGCTGCCCGATGTAATGCGCGGCAAACTGCATCATGATATCGAAATTCGGCGGGCGATCCACACGCTCGCCACGCAATCGCTGCATCATACGTTCATACGCATTCAAGGGTTCCTCGCTTTTGGTTGAATCTTGTTTGTACGATCACATATTAGATGAAGTGATTATAGGATGATCTTGTATAAGTTTGTGAAAATTCAGGGCTGATGTTCCACTTGATGGCCTGGTTGCGCTGGTTCGCCCCCCTGGCTGGGCGAAAACTGGTCGGAAATGAAGCTATTGCCCCACAATCCTTCAAACTTATACAGATGATTTTACAGGGAAATCCAAGCGGATCAAATCGATGGCTCCAGGGCAATCGCATCAAAAACCTGGCGTTCTCTATGTGATGTTAACTGCACAGACCGATTGTAGAATCCAGCCGATAAAGCTTCGACGCTGCCGAATGCACGACTGCCATGGCCCACGGAAAGTCGCTCTCCAAGGTGCGAACGCTCGGCGCGTCCGCGCAGCCGGACGGTCAGCCGTAAGGCTTCGGTAGAGGACCTTAGTGCTCGTTATATAGGCCTTGGAATTTAGATGCGATTGCCCTGTCAATGGCTCTGGGGCAAACGAAGCGATTCCAACACCGGGGTTGCTAAGATTCAGGCTTGTGCTGCAGCACTGCGCGCCGTACATCGGCGATGCGGCGGGTGTTCTCTTCTTTCATGTGGGTTAGCAGATCCGCGCAACGTTGCTCGTCAGTCTCTGGGACGACATGGCTTTCGCGCTGCCGGACGAAGCGACCGGGTGCGTCTGCTGTCCAAATCATCCGATCCTCGGCTCCATCATGTTCGTAGACACGCCGTATCCAGCGTCGCATGGACCAGGCGCTTTGACGCTGGGTGCCCAAATAGACTTTCAGCGTCACGGTGTCAAGATCTTTCGGTGCAACGTCATTCTCCCTGATAAGCTGATCGCGCGTCTCTTCTATCGTGTCCGCGTGCAGGTTGGAGGCGATGATGTATCCTTGAGACGTCAGTTTGAAGAACTGGCGCGCTTCGGATCCCCAAAGATAGGCGTAGTAGTACGTTGCCGGACTGATCTCATGCGCGATGTAACACGTTGAGTTGTCCGCAGAGGTTTGTAATGCTTGACGCAGGGTCGTAAAGCCTTCGACGGCCTGTAAATCGGTTCCATCCGGTATGAAATTTAGCAGAGCACACATCACCGCCGTCTTGCCGGCGCCGCCGGGTTGCGCGCCGACCAACAGCGAGTTGCCCTGGCGCATCATGGCTGCCAGGTAACTCGCCAGCGGCAGGTCGACGCTTTCGGCTTCCAACAAATCGACCAGAGAGAGCATCCGCCCGCCACGCTGGTTGCAGGCGTTGATGGCTTCGGCGTGCGCGATGATAGAACGCTTTTTCATCGAATCTCCCGATATATGGTTGTGACGTTAATGTAGCTCACATTTTATCATGTGTTATTTGTTTTGAGTAGTAGTTTGTCAGTCCAGACAACAACGAGCACTGAAGTACTCTACCGAAGCCTTCCGGCTGAACGTCCACCTTCGTGGACGGAAAACGCGTCGACGTAGGTCGACGCCCGGCGCGCCAGCGACTCCGTATTCTCTGGGTACGAACCGAAGCGAGTATTGACTGTAACGCTGTGAAGAGGCTCTCGCGTAGGTCAGCAGGGCTCCCGTAATCAATATCCACATGAAATGCAACATAGCTTTGTTGATACCAATAGGCAGATCTTTGACCAAGACAATTAACGTTTCTAGGGTATAATTCGTGTTAATGGGTTAACATCTCCTGGGCTTTTAGTGTACAAACTTAACCATACCATGAGTTGAGCCTGTTTTCCACTTTTTGTCCCTAGCACTTACCGGAAAGTAAAGTATCTTTATGTTTGCTTTTTCCCTTACTCCTCTTATAATTGAAACGTATTTGTTTAGTCTTCTGAGGTGCAACGCACTTTCGCCGAAGTTGATAAGCCAGGACATGCTAGACCATACCTGGAGAACTTCGTAGCACAGTTTGTTTTGGATTCGTAAGTGCGTTGCACCTGGGCTGCTCATAAGACTAAACGGTTACATTGAAACTGTCGTGATGGGTTTAGATTATAGCGTAGGTCAGTATCCCTCTGTCTACTAAACCCTTTTATCTTTTTATTGGAATCATAGCTAAGGATGATGTGCACCGATGGGGCACGATAACGAGAACGAACGTTCGTCGGGTGAGCACGATCGCGGCAAGACCCGACATATCCGTGGACTTTCAGCGCGTTTGCGCAAGCTTTCCTCAATGGACACGGATACAGAAGAAGTTCCTTCTGAGCCAGAGCCAGAACTTGAGAAAGGACCCTCGCTTTCCCAAGATCGAGCCTTGAAAGAAGTTGAATCCGCTGAATCTTTGGAAGACAAAGATTCTGAAGATGAGAATTTACGGACCCAGAAGGTCCGTAATCTTCAGAATCAGCGTTCAGTGACGGCTATGCGAGATGCCGTTTCGGTATCACAGGGTCCCGACGGGGGGTTGTTGCACAAGGATTTACAACTCGAGGATCGTTACCGTATTTTAGGCGTCATTGGCATCGGGGGGATGGGAGCGGTCTACAAAGCGCAGGATCTGCGCTTTTCCAGTGTGCGACGTATCTGTGCGGTCAAGGAAATGATCAACACGGCCACCGATCCGGAGGTGCGCGAGATGGTCGTGCGCAACTTCGAGCGCGAGGCCAGTATCCTCGCTACCTTGAGCCATCCTGCCATCCCGCAGGTCTATGATTACTTCACCGAGGGAAAGCGAAGCTACCTTGTGTTGGAGTTTATCTCGGGCAAAGATCTGGAAGCCCTGTTGGGAGAAGTAGACGGCTTTTTGCGTGAAGAGAAAGTGGTAGAATGGGCGATTCAGCTCTGCGATGTGCTCTCTTATCTTCACCGCCACGAGCCGCACCCCGTGATTTTCCGGGACTTGAAGCCTTCTAACATCATGCTAGATGGTCGAGGACGAATTCGACTGGTCGATTTTGGCATTGCCAAGGTATTTCAGAGCGGCATCAAAGGTACCATGATCGGGACAGAGGGGTATTCACCTCCGGAGCAGTATCGAGGTACGTCGGAACCTCGCGGTGACCTCTACGCGCTCGGCGCGACCTTGCATCATCTACTCAGTAAGCAGGATCCCCGCCTTGAGCCGCCATTCTCCTTCCACGAGCGCCCGATTCATCAGTCGAACCCTACCGTTACCCGGGAATTGGTGGATGTCCTGAATAAAGCTTTGGAATATGATATTAACGAGCGTTGGGGGTCGGCAGAAGAGATGAAGCGAGCGTTACTGGCGGTGCCCTCAGCGCGTGGACTGGCAAAAGGTCTGGGTAGCAGTGGTGAGACGGCGGCCTTTACCAGTGGAACGGTCAAACCGTTGTGGCGCTTTGCCTGTGAGGATGAGATCCGGGCCGCCGTTGCCGTCACAGACGAATTCGTCTTTGTGCCCTCCTACGATCACAATGTGTATGCGCTGAAGCGGGAGAATGGTAGCTTCAACTGGAAGTATGCGGCAGAAGGCGGGATTGGTACGTGCCCATTAATTGTGGACGACACGGTGGTTTTCGGTTCGACCGACGGCGTGGTCTATGCCGTTGGTGCTCGGGCAGGACGTCTGGTTTGGACCGCGTCTTTGGGAGCTAAGATTTACTCGTCACCTTATGCGGATTTGGGGCACGTGTTTATCGGCTCCGACGACCGTAATTTGTACGCCATTCAGTTGCTAAGTGGCCGGAAAGCGTGGCATTTTGAGGCCGAAGGCCCGGTGCGCTCGCGGCCGCTGTTGGCCAAGAACATGATTTTCTTCTCTTGTAACGCGGGCGTGGTCTATGCCTTGGGACTTGATCGCAAGGTGAAGTGGCGGTTCCGGGCGCGGCGTGGTATGATTTCGTCACCTGTCTTGCACGAAGGGCTGATTTTCATCGGTTCCCTGGATTGGAACTTTTACGCTCTCGATGCGCGTTCGGGGTGGGCTGCCTGGCGCCACCGGACGGGTGGAGCGATTGTATCTACACCCGCGGTGACCGAGGAACTGGTGATTTTCGGCTCTACAGATGGCTATGTCTATGCTTTGGATGCAAGTGAAGGGCGCTTGGTCTGGCGATACGAAGTCGGTGCGCAGGTCACCGCCTCCCCGGTCGTTTACCAGGATCGGGTGTATGTGGGCGGTGTGGATGGCGGGCTCTACTGTTTGGAGGCGCGCAGCGGAAATCTGAACTGGATGTACCAGATGGATGGCGCGATTACGGCCTGCCCGACCGTGGTGAATGATGTGGTTTATGTGGGCTCCTTAGACCACTACGTCTATGCGATCCCGGCGTGAAGCTGGCTACTTGTGGAAGGATGAGCTATGGCTTGGTTAAAACGTATATGGAAGCGCCTGGTCAACGGGACGGTGGCGGAGCCGTCAATAGAGGAACGTGCACGTCCGCAGGAAATCTCTCCTCCGGAGGCCGAAGATACCCGCGCGTCGACCGCGCCCTCGCCGTCTGAGGCCGAAGCCCCAGCGTCCCCGGTCGAAGCGCCCGTAGCCAACGTACCAGAACCGGAGGAAGTCTCTTCTTCCGGCGCTTTCCGCGTGGGATGGATTACCGACGTGGGTCAAGTGCGCAGCCATAACGAAGATGGTTTATTTGTCTTTACGTCTGAACAGGAAGGTGCCGAATTATTGCCTGCTTTCGGTCTCTTCGTGTTGGCAGATGGGATGGGGGGACATCAAGCCGGTGAGATTGCTAGCTCGACGGCTTCTCGCACGGTGGTCACGCATTTGCTTTCGGAGGTTTATCTCTCGTTGTTGCGGGGAGAAGAACGGATTTCTACGCAGCCCTCATTGACCGAGGTTGTGGCAGAGGCGATTACGGCGGCGAACCGTGCTGTCAACCTGAGATTGCCGGGGAGCGGTACGACCTTGACCTGTGGCATGGTGTTGGGATCACGATTGTTCATTGGGCACGTGGGCGACTCGCGTGCCTATCTGCGCTCACGGACTGGGGAAGTACGTCGCTTAACCAATGATCACTCCATGGTCAATAAATTGGTGGAAATTGGCCAGCTTACGCCGGAAGAGGCCGCCAGCCACCCACAGCGTAACATGCTCTATCGCGCTGTGGGGCAGGGCGCGGCTTTGGATGTGGATGTCATTAGCCTTTCTCTTCAGATTCGTGATCAGCTCTTCCTTTGCAGCGATGGATTGTGGGGGATCTTATCTGAGGAGGAGATGTGGCGATTGATCGATACATCCTCAACGCCGGCTCAAGCATGTAAACGTCTGGCTGAAGCGGCGAATACTGCGGGAGGTAATGACAATATCTCGGTGATTCTGATCGAAATCCAGCGGAGATTGATATGAGCCCGGTTCTCGATCCCGAGAGGGACTATTACGCGGTTCTGGGTGTCTCGCCCGAAGCCAACCGAGAGGAGATCCGGGCCGCTCATCGCCGTATGGCTCGCAGGTACCATCCAGATACTGGTCAGGGCGACCCCAAAGCATTTCGATTGACGCAGGAGGCTTACGAGGTTCTCTCAAAACCAGCGTTACGTCGAGCGTACGATCTTCAGCGTCATTCGCGAGGTTTGACTCCCGATGCTCCTATTGTAGTGAACGTGGTCCTCAGTCGCAAAGAGATGCCAGCACTTGATACCACGCAGCGCTTATACGTCATGCTTGATATTCAGGGGACCGGGCCGTCAGGGGCTGGGGGGCAGCCTCTCAACCTTGCCTTGGTCCTTGATTGCAGTACATCTATGCAAGGGCGTCGTATTAAAAATGTCAAGCTCGCTACTCACGAACTCATCGATTCCCTCAGTAATCAAGATCGATTGGCTATTGTGAAGTTCAGTGATCGCCCCAAGGTAATCGCATCTTCTGCCACCGTTGATGATAAGGTCAAGCTCCAGTCTGCAGTGACGCGGCTTCGGGCCGAAGGAGGCACAGAGATTTTTCAGGGGGTGCTTGCCGGTCTCCGTGAAGTGCGCCGCCACGCCAGCCCTAAGTATCTTAATCACGTCATTTTGTTGACCGATGGTCATACATACGGGGATGAAGAATTGGCTCTGACCGAGGCGAGGCAGGCCACCTCGGAGGGCATCGGGATTTCTGCCGTGGGCATTGGCTCGGATTGGAACGACTTGTTTCTGGATCGTCTCGCCCGTGCGGGTCAGGGTATTTGTGATTACGTCAGGTCGGCTACGCACTTAAAAACTATCTTGCATAACCAGGTTAAGGATCTGAGTGCAGTTAGCTTGCGGGATGCGCACTTATACGTGAATCATGCCGCCTATGTGGATATGCGGTCTGCGGCACGGATTGTACCGTATATGGAAGAGCTGGAAGTTTACAATAATAGCGTAATTACCCTGGCTAACCTGGGAGATGAAACCAACACGCTCTTGCTGGAGTTGCTGATTCATCAACCTAACATCGGTGAGTACCGATTGGCCCGCACAGTTTTCGAAGCGACATCGGTAGCAAGTAGCGATATAGTTCGCGTACAGCGGGATATTGTAGTAGATTTTGTAAAAAAGAAGATACAGCAGTTGGACGAAGCTGTGCCCATGCGTATGTTGAGTATGCTTTCTCGTCTTGTCGTATTTCGCATGCAGGAACAGGCGTGGCGGGTGCTTGAGAGTGGGGATCAGCAGAGAGCTACTCAGCTGCTTGAGTCGGCGGCGACTCGGCTTTTTGACATGGGGCATCGAGAGTTGGCACGTGCAGCCATGTTAGAAGCAAAACGTGTATCCCAGGGAGCTGAGGCCTCCCAACAAGGTCGTAAAGACGTGCGTTTCGGAACTCGTGGCTTGTCGATACATCCTGACAAGTAGTTCTTGATGTGCGAAATGATAACATAGGTCAAGTGAATGCCGCTAAAAGACCTTAATGCGGTGTGTTAAAGAGTAACCTATCTGTTTAGTCTTCCGAGGTGCAATGCACTTTCGCCGGAGTTCACGAGTCTGGGATTCCTAAACTATGTTTGGAGAACTTTGTAGCGCGGTTTGTTTCGATTCGTAAGTGCGTTGCACCTGGATGCTTACAAACCTAAACGGTCACAGCGTAACTTCACTTGTTAACGGCGACGGGAACTTATTCTTTGACAGGCTCTTAGGTATGAGTAAGTGATATGGCCAGGTGCAAAGTAGGGCGAAGGCACAAACGGGAAATTATCTTGGAGTAAGCCCTGGGGAGGATAGCGTATGCATTCAGATGAAAACAAAGACAAAATTATCTGTCCGTCATGTGGTGTCAAGAATTTATTGGGAACGCTCTTCTGTGTCGAATGCGGTACCTACTTGCCATCCGGGGGACCTTTGCGTACGGAACCCTTACCCGAAGAAGAGGATGATGCGGGGACGGAGCAAGGGAAACAAGCGACTGACGTTGCTTCCGATGTTTCGTATAGAATTGAGTTGGAGATCCCGAAGTCAGAACGCCGTATCATGCTGTCTGCCGACTCTGGTATCCTGCTCGGACGACTGGATGCGGCTCATGGCATCTTCCCGGAGGTTGATCTGACGGCCGAGGGCGGGCTGGAGGAAGGCGTTTCGCGTCGTCACGCCCGCATTTTCTTGGATGATGATGATCGACTATCGCTTGAGGATCTCGACAGCACTAATGGGACATTCCTAAACGGCAAGCGTCTGGAGCCTTATGTGTCTCTCCGTATCCATGATGAGGATACCTTGAGATTGGGTATGTTAGAGATCAAAGTCCACATTCACGCCGGGAGCTAATCTTGGGTAGACGAAGTGAATCAAGGGGTGTCTGGCGCGTTAAGTGATGTATCGCCCGTCACGTTCCTGACTACGTTCTTACCCGAATTTTGTGAGGGGGTCAAAATATTATGGCTTACACAATCTTGATTCACGTTATGAACGAGGACGCTGTTATTGGAGAGATGGAAGATCTTCCAGACCCCAATGATCAATTCCTTGTTGTCAGGGGGCCGCGCTTGCGGGATGGGAGGGACGTTCCTTATTTCTTACCGGAGACCAATCAGGCGATTTATCCTTGGCACCGAATTCACAGTGTAGAGATCCTGCCCAAGGAAGGAGAAGAGCGGATTGTTACCTTCATTAGAGAATAACGTGCCAGAACATCCGCTGGTACTGGTCGTCGATGACGAAAAACGCATCCGGCGCCTCGTGCGGATCAACCTGGAGATGGAAGGGTTTCGCGTCATCGAAGCGACCACGGGATTAGAGGGTCTGGATCAGGTTCGGGAGCGTATGCCCGACATTGTGGTCTTAGATGTCAAAATGCCAGAGATTGATGGGTTCGAGACACTGCGGATGATACGTGAAATCTCCACAGTGCCGGTGTTGATGCTCACGGTACGCAATGCTGAGAAAGATCGCATCCGGGGCCTTGATCTGGGGGCCGACGATTATCTCACGAAACCCTTTAGCCCGCGCGAACTGGTGAGCCGTGTGCGCGCTATTTTGCGCCGCGTTGAGCCGCTGACGCTGCCTGATACCTCAATACTCAAGATCGATGACCGCTTGAGCGTGGATATCAACTCGGGTGAGGTCATTGTGGAGGGAGAGCGGATCAAACTGCGCCCGACGGAATTTCGCCTATTGCGACATCTTATTGAGAACGCCGGTTGGACTGTGCCCTATGGCACTTTGCTCTCCAAAGTCTGGGGTTACGAGTACAAGAACGAGATCTCCTATCTACGGCTTTATATCAATTACTTGCGTAAGAAGATTGAGGAGGACACCTCGGATCCACACTATATTATTACCGAACGAGGACTTGGATACAAATTTATCGATTTTGAAAAGAATCACACGGAGGCCTCATCATGAAAATTCGCAAGGTTCTGGTGACGGGAACATTTAACTCGGGTAAAACGGCTTTTGTGGAGACAGGCAGTGATATCGACATCGTCACTACAGAGCGAGCCATCACCGATCCAGAGGATGCCAAGGTTAAGGATGAGACAACAGTGGCTCTGGATTATGGGCAGACGCGGGTGGGTGACGTGTTGTTACACCTCTACGGTACACCGGGCCAAGACCGGTTCGATTTTATGTGGTCGATTCTTTCTTCGGATATGGACGCGTTTATTCTGATCCTCGATAGTGAGGATCGTACGAGTTGGATGGAAGCCATTCGTATCCTCCGGTTGCTGAGGAAAAAGCATCGGGTGCCGTTCCTGGTCGCCGCCAACAAACAGGATGGCAGAAAAGCGGCTTCCCCTTCGGAGATCGCGCAGGCGCTCTCTCTTCCCGAGGACGTGCCCGTTGTCTCTTGCGTGGCCCACGATGCGGATAGCGTTCAAGAGGTATTGTGGAAGACAGTCACACTTCTTTCTTGATGATAGGCGTCTGTGCTCTTTCAAATCGAGCCCTCGTAAACAGCGAGGGCTCGATTTTAGCATTGGGGTAAAAGACGCACACTGATGCTCTTAGCCTTCGTGCCTCTCCAGGCAGGCTCTGCGCTCCCCCGGGGCGGCTCAAGTGAGCTCAACCACTTTTGCCAGCATGCTTTTTTGGCTCTCTGGGACTCTACCGGGTTCCAGTTCTGATGTTTTTCTAATATTCTTGCGTTACAATGAAAATGAAGATGAAGTCTGTATGTTGAATACCGGTGAGTTGGAGGTGGTGTTATGTGGTTTAGGTTTCTAGATCCTACGTACTGGATTTTTGCGCTGCCCGCGTTGATTTTGGCCTTGGTGGCGCAGGCCTGGGTGCGCAGTTCCTATCGCAAGTATCTGCGTGTGTCCAACGGGACCGGCGTGACCGGTTTGGAAGCAGCTCAGCGCCTGATGCGCATGGCCGGCCTGAATTTGAACATTGAGCGCGCATCCGGCGAACTCTCGGATCATTACGATCCTCGGAAGCGCGTGCTGCGGCTCTCTTCGGGCGTCGCGCGGCAGGCCTCCGTCGCGTCCCTGGCTATCGTCGCCCACGAGTTGGGACACGCGCAACAAGACGCTCAGAACTACCTGCCCATGCAACTGCGTTCCGGGCTGGTTCCTGTGGTCAACTTTACCTCGTGGCTAGGCCCGATTCTCTTCTTCGTGGGACTCATGCTCAACGCGGAGGGACTGGCGTGGCTGGGCGTCCTGACCTTTGCCGGCGCCGTCATCTTTGCGTTGGTGACGCTACCTGTGGAGCTTAACGCGAGCCGTCGCGGATTGCGCTTGCTGGAAGAGAGCGGCTTGTTGGTCGGCCAAAAAGAGAAGCAAGGCGCGCGTCGCGTGCTGATGGCGGCCGCGCTTACCTATGTCGCTGCGTTGGCTCAAGCTATCTCAAACCTTCTCTACTACGTTTTCCTGCTGGGTGGACGGCGTCGTGACTAAAGATTGGATACAATCTCTTGCTCGATCTAATAGATTTCTAATCTACCGTTGTTCTTGTTCTAATAAAATCCTGTTAGGATAAGCATAGTTGTCCTTAAACAAGAAAAACGAGGAGGTTGAGCATGTCCATGGAATGGAATCCTGCTGAGGAAATGATGTCGTTGCGCGAAGCGATGTCACAGCTGTTGGAAGAGAGTGTGCTGCCGTCTACACAGGCGCGTGGCACACGCCAGACGGAGCCACGCGGTGCATTGCGCCTTCCGCTGGATGCTTACATCACAGAGGAAGAGCTGGTCATTAAAGCGTCGCTGCCTGGTCTCGGGCCAGATGATGTCGAAATCACCTTAGAGGAGGATCGATTGGCCATCAAGGGCGAGCTGAAGGAGCCTGTGGAAGGCGTCGAGTATCTGATGCACGAGCGTCCCTGCAGTTGTCCGTTCAGCCGTACGCTGCGCATCAACGTGCCTGTGGATGTAGAGAAAGCGGACGCAACGTTTGAGGACGGTGTCCTCACCTTGGTCTTGCCGAAAGCCGAGGTTTCACGCCCCAAAGTTATTAAAATCAAGTAGGGAACCACACGCAAGCCAACATCCCATCCGGGCATTGCGTTTTTGCGCAGAACCCAGGTCAGACATGACCTGGGTTCTGCGCTTCTCGCTGTTTTTGCCGTGTTTTGCTGTGTTCGTCCGTGTCCGATTTGTGACTGACATCGTGATTTCACCCTCAAGCCGATATGCCATTTGCTCCCTTTGCCGATGAAGAATAGTACTCCCAAGACGTCGGATATCTGGTAAAATAGGGCCATTATTATTCAGAATTATTCAGACCTGAGGCATCGCGGATGGAAGAGATGATGGATCCTCCGTAAAGTAGGGCCATTATTATTCAGAATTATTCAGACATGATCTATTTCAACGATTTTGAGGGCCATTATTATTCAGACATGATCTACTTCAGCGATTTTGGAGGTAACATGGACATTCGTGTGGGGCGGTTGGCATGCTTGTTGGTCGAGTATTCTGTAGACGTTCAGTCCGGCGAGCGTGTGCTGGTGCGCGGTTCCAGCGCGGCGGCACCGTTGATCCGGGCGGTCTATGAGCAGGTGCTGGAGCGGGGTGGG
>DAOTUH010000237.1:0-5061 GCA_034437255.1 Anaerolineae bacterium | reverse complement strand
AAAATCGCTTTTTAGTCACCCCGCAAAATCTAAGAGAGCCCTACCGAAGAATTTTGTGGTGGACGAGTCCAAAAGCAAAAATTAAGCCCCGTCGCCGCTATGTTGTAGGCTATACCTACACCGTATCCCCAGTGGCACTTAGGACTTCGCGGACGACAGGGCGTTCTCTCAACCTTATTATAACGACAATAGGACTGTATGTCAATATCCGAAATCTTTGTAAAGAAAATGATGGGTAGGAGTAACGATGCCTGAAGCTACAGAAATCTCCAAAACCACCCCCGACCTCGCTGCTGAGCAGGTCGAGAAGCTCAAGACGCTCTTTCCCGAGTGTGTGACCGAGGGCCGGGTCGACTTCGACCGGCTGCGCGCTACGCTGGGCGATCTGGACGCGCTGGCGGATGACGACGCTTACACGTTCACCTGGGCCGGCAAGCAGGAGGCGTTCCGCGCGCTGCAAGAGCCTAGCGCCGCCAGTCTGAAGCCCGTGCCGGAGGAGTCGGTCAACTGGGACGAGACGCGCCACCTCTTTATCGAGGGCGAGAACCTGGAAGTGCTCAAGTTGCTCTACAAGTCCTACGTGGGCAAGGTGAAGATGATCTACATTGACCCGCCCTACAACACCGGCAACGACTTTGTCTACCGGGACGACTACAGCGAGCCGCTGCGCGCCTACCTGGAGAAGACGGGCCAGATGGACGCCGAGGGCAACGTGCTGATCAGCAATCCCGAGAGCCGGGGGCGCTATCACTCCGACTGGCTGACCATGATGTACCCGCGTCTCTTTTTGGCTCGCCAGTTGCTGCGGGAAGACGGCTTGATTTTTGTTAGCATTGATGACAACGAAGTGCATCATCTGCGGTTGCTGATGAATGAGATCTTTGGTGAGGAGAATTTCATCGCGCAGCTGATTTGGAAGAGTAGGCAGTTCACGGATACTCGCGCCATAACAAACATTTCAACAGATCACGAATACATACTCGTTTACTCCAAAAGAGCGGACTTTGAGTTTCGAGGCGTTGAACGTGATGAGTCCAAATTCAAAAATCCAGATAACGACCCCAGAGGCCCTTGGATGTCAAGAAGCATACTCGGCCTGGCAACTGTGGAACAAAGACCAAATCTACACTACGATATTGTAGATCCAGAGACAGGCATTTCTTATTCGCCACCGGCTAATACTGGCTGGAGATACTCGAAAGAGCGCATGGAAGCCTTGATCGGAGAGGGTTGTATTCTCTTCCCATCTGATCCTGATGGACGTCCACGCGAGAAAAAATTCCGCGCTGATCTTTTGAGAAAGTATATTGCGTTTCCTAGTGTCATTGACGATGTGTTCACAGCAGATGGTACCGCTGAGATACGAGAGCTATTCGGTTTCCAGGTTTTCGACTTCCCTAAGCCGTCAGAGCTTATGCAGCGACTCATTGAACAAACCACCGAAGATCACGATCTTGTACTGGACTTTTTTGCGGGTTCTTGTTCCTTAGCCCAGGCCGTCTTCCAACAGAACCGTGAGGACAATAAACGGCGGCGTTTCATTTGTGTTCAACTACCAGAACCATTGGAGGCAGAATCAGAAGTGGCTAAGCGTGGATTCTCCACCATTGCGGAAGTCGGCAAAGAGCGCATCCGCCGTGTCATTGAGCGCCTGCAGGCGGAGCGCGCGTTGTGGGATACAGAGCCAGCCTCAATTCGCGTCCCCGAACCCCAGCTGGCCTTGGCCCTCGACGCGCCGTCCGACGACGAGCAGTACGCACCACGCAACACGCAGGACGTGCCCGGCTTCAAGGTCTTCAAATTGGCCCCCTCGACCTTCCGCCGGTGGGAGCCGCCCGCCGAGGCTGACGACCTGGAACAGCAGCTCTCCTACTTCGACGCGGGCCTCAAGGACGCGGTCGACGTGCAGCACGTGCTCTACGAGGTGCTGCTCAAGCAGGGCTTCAGCCTCAACAGCGCCATCGAGACATTGTCCCTCAACGACAACACCGTCACTCACGTCACCCAGCCGCCCGAGGAAGCCTCCGGTCTGACCGAGTGTTACGTCTGCCTGGATGACGAGATCACCTTCGCCACGCTTGACGCGCTGCCGCTGGAGGAGGAGACGCTCTTCATCTGCCAGGACGCCGCGTTAGACGACGCGCTGAAGGTGAACCTGAGCTTGCAGTGTGAGCTACGGGTGGTTTAGGTAAGAATCCCGTTTTATATGAAGACAATGCCATATAGTGGAATTTCGATTCACTGAATAGGGAAAGGTGATGCAACTCCAGAATCCTACGAGGCGTTTCTTCAGCTTAAGATACCCAAGAGAGAGTCCATGACATCTCAAGGAGAAGAGCCTCTCTTCATCTGCCAGGACGCCGCGCTCGACGACTCGCAGAAGGTAAATCTGGCGTTGCAGTGCATCTTGAAATAGTATGAGTCTGATCTTGCGTATCTCTTCAACAGGAGGAGAAAGTGCACAAGTTCGTACAGAAGATAGAAATAGAAGGTCTCTTTGGGCAAGGTGACATAGGACTTGAGTTCGATCCCGGTGTGAACATCTTAACCGGGCATAATGGATCGTTTAAAACAACGGTTCTACAGATCTTGGCTAATGCACTCCGTGGAGACTTTGATCGTTTCGTCTTTCTTAGATTCAGTTCAATTCATATCAAGTTCAAAGACGGCAATAGCATAATCTTGACAAGATTTAGGGATCGCGACGACATTACAGATGTAACCGACAACTTGGTCCAAGTAAAATCAGGTGAACGTTTCGAAGTACTATCGGAGTCGGAAATCGTGTCTAGCGAGCCTTCGCTTCACGCTTACAAGGATTCTCCTTCTCAGGAATTCTGCGACCAACAAGAGCATGAAGATAGTACATTATCGGCTGTGTACCTGCCAGCATTTAGGGCTACAGTAGAGGCGTTCAGGACACTAAATCACAAAATCGGACCTAACAGTATAACAAACAGGATTCGTTTTTGGCGTACCCCCTTTGTTCCCTGTGTAAGTTACCCTTCACTTGCTGAAGTTGAGGAAGCACTCGTAAATTCCCAAATACATGAAACAAAAATCGTTTCTTACGTGCGTGCTGTTAACAGTCTTCTTGAAACAAAAAAGTTAATGGTGGATCAAAAACGTTTGGAACCAAGTCTACCGGCGGTAAGAATTAAACACGACAATGGTAGCTACTCCAAACTTGGGTCACTGTCATCTGGAGAAAGGGAGATTGTGATTCTCCTGTACACGGCGGCAACCGCCGACCAGCATCAGGTTCTCCTAATTGACGAGCCAGAAAACTCGCTCCACGTTGCTTGGCAACGCAAGCTGGTAAACCTCATGAAAGACGTCGGTCAGTATAGTCAGGTGATTGCATGCACGCATTCGCCAGTTATAGCTTCCAGATATCCTTCTCAGGAGATCATTGTTCACCAGGGCGTGTCAAACGAGATATCGTATGACTTCTGACACTAAATATAGGCTGGAGGAGTACCTCAAATATCTGGAAATGGATTCTGCTACACGACATATGCTGGTAGAAGGGTCATCTGATTGTCGTGCGTTTGTTACACTGTTTGAGTATTTACCGCAAGGATTCGATCGTGATTCGATTTCTATGGATACCGCAGAGAGCCTCATTGAGTTAGACGGCAATAATCGTCAAATCGTCGAGATTGTCTGCTCAATGATTAGTAACTTTGAGCACGCTCGTAGATTCGTAGGATTTTCAGACCGGGAGTTCAGGGGATTCAGTTTAGCTCCAGAATTACAAGATGATATCCAAGGACACAGAGTAGATAAGCGGTTAGTTTGGTCACGAGGTCATTCAATTGAGAACTACTTTCTGGATCCAAACATATTAAGAGAACCACTCATGGAAGCTTGCCCGGACGGGTTCCGGATCGTCTCTGCTGGATACAATGAGCTATTTGATTCCTTGATTTGTATAGCGTGTGCAATCGGATTAGCAGCAAGGGATATAAACCGATTGAATCGTATCAGACCCACAATAAACGCCAGCATCTTGACAATTGCAGAGCAAAACCTAGAAATTGATTTTGACACCTGGAGGAATGATCTAAGTAAAAGACTTTTAGCAGATAAACTCGAGAATTTGATTAATCGATACAGACACTGGAGTGCTCTGGTACAAGATGCAGACATTAGTGTAGTGAGATGGATGTGCGACGGTCACATCGCTCACAAACTGGTCTGGGCCACGTATGAGAAGTGTTTAGCAAGAGAAAACTGTAGACTGGCTCCGGCACCACATGAAGACTTACGCTTCAATATGTGTGCAGCGGCATGGGCACGAAGAGCTGCATTAAATCAATGTACCTATCCTGCCGAAATACTCGAGCTTTTGGGCTTTGTGGAGGATTTGTAAGTCTTATGAAATTTCGCTTCGATCCCAACCTTGACTACCAGGTCAACGCCATCGACGCCGTGGTGCGCCTCTTCGAGGGCGCCCAGGCCCAGGAGACCGGCTTCAACCTGATCGCGCAGAACGGCGTCGTCGGCAACCGCCTGACGCTCACTGACGACGCGCTCCTGGCAAACGTGCAAGCCGTGCAGCGGGACGAGCGCCTGCACCACGGCGCGCCCGTACCCGTCTCCGAAGCACTAATCAGCCGCGACTTCTCCGTGGAGATGGAGACCGGCACCGGCAAGACCTACGTCTATCTCCGCACCCTCATGGAGCTCTACCAGGCCTACGGCTTCCGCAAGTACATTGTCGTTGTACCCTCCGTCGCCATCCGCGAGGGCGTACTCAAGACGCTGCGCATGACCGAAGAGCACTTCGCTCGTCTCTACGACAACCTGCCCTACCGCTTCTACGAGTACGACTCCGGCAACCTGGCCCGCGTGCGCCAGTTCGTCGCCAGCAACGACCTGGAGATCATGGTGATGACGCTGGACTCCTTCAACAAGGACTCCAACATCTTCAACCGGCGCATGGACCGCATGATGGGCCAGCGCCCGCTGGATCTGGTGCAGGCCGCGCAACCCATCCTTATCCTGGACGAGCCCCAGAACATGGAGAGTGAGATCTCCCGTGCCGCCCTGGCGAAT
>DAOTUH010000236.1:0-17085 GCA_034437255.1 Anaerolineae bacterium | reverse complement strand
CGGAAGAGGAGTCCGCCGTTTTCGTCGCGGAAGCCGAAGACATTGAGGAGACCGAGATCCCGGAATGGCTTCGTGAATTGGGTCCGGCTGCGGTGGAGCCCGGTGAGGCTGTGGAAACGAGGGTGCCTGAAGGCTTAGAACAGGCGGATTTACCAGGTTGGCTCCGCGATCTTAAGCCACCAGGTACGGGTCCGCTCCCCAAACGTCATCTCTCGGAAGAAGAGATCGCTAAAGCTGCTGAGGAGGGACTGGTCCGGGCGGATATTCCAGACTGGGTCCAGTCGCTGCAGCCAACGGGGGAGGCCGCCGAGATGCCCCGCGTGATCCCCGATGAGATGGCGGCGGCAGTGGTGGAGCCTGAAGTTGAGGGGCCTTTGGGGGGCATGCAGGTTACGCTTCCGCCGCGTTCATTGGTGGACATGCCCGAGGACTTTCAACTTGCGATGGGGCTTGAACCGCCAGAGCATGTTGTCGAAGAGGCCCAGTTCTGGCAAGAATTACTGGAACGTCCTCGTGAAAAAGAACGGGTAATCATTCAGAGACGCACACATCCTCGCTGGCTGGAGAACGTCCTGCGGGTGGGCATTTTCCTGATGCTCAGCGTGGTGATGTTGACTGTTGTGATCTGGGGAGTCGTACCGACCTCGCTTTTCTCACCACCTCAGCAACCCAGTGTTCTGCCTCTGCAGGCGGCAGTCAGGAATCTCCAACCGGGCGATACAGTGGCGGTGGCCCTGGAGTACGGGCCGGCCGAAGCGGCTGAGATGAACCTGTTGATTGAGGCCGTGTTTGATCATCTTCTGGAGCGCGATGTTCGGGTCCAGGCTCTCAGTACGATCCCTGTCGGCGAAGCGCTTGTTCAAGAGCGCCTGAAGTGGGCAGAAGGGAAGCTCTTCCAAGACGAGTCGCGTACCTTGGAAAACCTTGGATACTGGCCCGGCGGCAGCAGCGGGATCGCCAGTTTCTTGGGCAGTGCGCCTGGTGGTGAAGAGATCGACCTGCTGTTGGTTTTCACGGCGCGCCCCGAGCGTTTGCGTTGGTGGGTGGAACAGAACGCTGCCTTGGGCGCAGCCGCCCGTCCGTTGGGCATAGGCGTCAGCGCCGCTGTTGGGCCGTTAGTCAAGCCCTATTTTCTGGGTGAAGAGGTTGAGGGATGGCTGGTCGGTGTCCAAGGGGCTGCGGCTTATTGGCAGGCCCGGGGTGAACCTGATGCCAATGTGATGTTGCGTGCCCAGACACTCATGTTCATGCAGTGGGTGGCTGCGGGAACGCTTCTGTTGGGATTGGTTGTATCTCTTTTATCTCCTAAACGCAATAGGAGCACGTAAGCATGACCTTGGACATTGTTGGGTGGATCGGGATGGGGCTCACACTTGCGGTCTTTTTGGGATACCTGTTGGGAGATAATTTCCTTTATCGCTGGATCGTAGCATTATTGGTCGGCGTCGGCACCGGCTACGCCTTTGCGGTGACACTTCATTTTCTTATCCGCTACGTGATCGGTGGCTTGTCAGGAGATCAATATCCTGTGTTAGTGGTTCCTCCGTTAGTTTTCGGGGCGCTCTTGCTTCTCAAGCGATTTCCAAGACTCTCTCCTGCGGGAAATATCTCCATGGGCCTGCTTTTGGGCGTGGGTGGGGCCGTGGCCATGTCGGGTGCTTTGCTCGGCACGCTCTTTCCTCAGATGGTCGCTACCGGGCGGGCCATGGTTCTGGATCAAGGGTGGTCTCTAGCTCTGGAGGGGGTTCTGACTGTGATCGGCGTCCTGCTGGCTCTTTTTGCGTTCTCTCCCCGGCCTTATTGGAGAAATAGCGAGACGCCTTCCCCGTTTGAGAAAGGTGCCCGCTGGGCTGGGCGCACTCTGGTGATGGTGGCGTTAGCTGTAGCGTATGCCGGTGCGTTGACCTCCGCCTTTACGCTATTGATCGAGCGCTGGTGGCCGTTTGTAGTAGACTTACTCTTGCCGATGCTTGGAGCCTGATGCATGCCTGATGAGACCACGATTGAATCCATTCTTGTCGCTGATTGTGGCGCCGTGGCTACCAAGATTTTGCTCTTGGAGCGCGTTGAGGACCGCTATCGCTTTGTGGCGCAAGCACAAACAGCCACAACCTACGAAGCCCCCTGGCACGATGTCAGCGCGGGTGTGATCCACGCGCTCGAAAAGATAGAGTCTATCACAGGCCGATCTTTCTTTGCGGAAGGACGCTTAGTCACCCCTCGTCGAGGTCTCGTTGGAGTGGATGCCTTTGTTGCCTTGCTTAGTGCCGTTGAACCGCTGCATCTCGTACTGGCTGGCCTTGTACAGGAGATGAGTTTAGAAAGCGCGCGTCGGGTGGCGCTGGGAACCTACACCACCATTGAGACCATTCTTTCTCGTGAAGGTAGTCTCCGCTCCCCAGAAGAGGCGTGGGCCCGAGCCGTGCGTGATCTGGCACCGGATGCTGTTTTGCTCGTGGGCGGAGTGGATGGTGGAGCTAGCCGTCCCATCATGGAGTTAGCCGACGCAATTGCGTTAGGCACCTCTATGTTACAGAGCGACCAACGACCTCGCCTGATCTATGCGGGCAACGCTCAACTGCGCTCCCGTATCACCAAGCTTATGGGCGAACTGACCCGTGTAGATGTGGTGGATAATGTCCGTCCTTCCGTCGATGTGGAATACCTGGCACCGGCTCAGGATCAGCTGGAGCAAGTTTTCATTGAGCAGAGATTGTATCGTGTGCCTGGTGCGGATACTCTGGCTGCCTGGAGCGGATTCTCACTTCAGCCCACGGCGTCGGCCTTTGGGCATGTTGTGGAATACTTGTGGCATCGAGAGGATAACCCGGATCGCGGTGTGTTAGGCATTGACTTGGGTGCAGCGAGTACCAGCGTCATGGCGTGTTTCGAGGGATTGCTTTATCCTACGATTCGGGGCGGAGAGGGCTTCGTTCACAATTCCGTGGATTGGGGCGGAGCGGAGAACATCGGACGTCTGATTCGTTGGATGCCTGAGGATATGGATCCTGCGAATGTCTGTGCCTTTTTGTATAATCGCGCGTTGCATCCAATCACCGTGCCTCAAACCCTTTCCGATCTTTGGCTTGAACAAGCCCTGGCTCGAGAACTGCTTCGTGAAGCGCTGGACGTCGCAAAATCAACCTGGAACGTAGGAAAAGCGGTTTCGCCAGATCCAGAATTGATGCCCTATTTCGATCCCATCCTCATTTCTGGCGGAGGCATTGTGCACATGCCCCGGCCTGGACATGCACTGTTGACCGTGTTGGATGGCGTGCAGCCGGTAGGGATCTCCACGATGCTCCTTGATGTCAGGCGTGCTGCATCTGCGTTAGGGGCCATTGCGACCATTAAACCCTTGGCGGCGGCATCAGCACTGGAAGTAGGGACGTTGGTCTCTCTGGGCACGGTTATCTCGCCGGTGGAACGGGGACGTTCGGGAGATACGATTCTGCGTATGAAAATTAACTACGATAACGGCAGTGAGCTCTCCGTTGAAGCGCACCATGGAGAGCTGGAGGTCTGGCCTCTTCTCCCCGGGCAGCGTGCCACGCTGGAACTCAAACCGGCCCGTAATGTCGATGTCGGGTTGGGTGGACCCGGAAAAGGTGGGAAGATCCAGGCGTTAGGTGGCCTAGTTGGTCTCGTCGTCGATGGTAGGGGACGTCCATTGGAACTGCCCGAAGAAGCTGATCAACGTCGCAAACTGCTGCGCCGCTGGGTCTGGGACGTAGGGGGATAAATCTATGCTTTTGCCCTATAGCATCATCAATCCCTTGACGTTGATTGAGGTGGAGCGACATCTATCCAGAGTGGGTGAGGTTCTGGTAGAAGAGGACGAGACTGTAGAGCCTTATCAGGTTGTGGCAGAAGCGAAGGAGTTGCCCGACTTCCGAATTATTAACGTGGCCCGGGTGTTGAATCTACCTTCTAAGCGTGTGCGCAACGCCTTACAGGTGTCCGTCGGTGACGCGGTCGAGGAAAACACGGTTCTGGCTTCGCGGGGTGGTCTGGGAGGGCGTGTTTGTTCGGCGCCATTTTCTGGTGTCGTTACAGGATATGGGCGCGGACGTCTGCTCCTCGAAGCACAGCCGGTTACAGAGCAGCTCTCGGCACTCGTACCGGGTACGGTCGTTCGCGTATGGCCCGATGATGGGGTACTGATTCGTACCTATGGCGCCTTGATTCAGGGAGCCTGGGGCAATGACCAGGAGACCTATGGAGTTTTGCGATTGGTTGTCCGGGCGCCACATCATCCGCTGCGTGCTCGACGTTTGGACGCTTCCGCACAGGGTTCAATTATCGTTGGCGGTGTTTCATTGGATGATGAAGCGCTCGATCAAGCTATCGAAATGCAGGTACGTGGTATGATTATAGGCGGCGCTTCGCCGGAATTGCTTCCTCGGTTTCGCGAACTAGAAATACCAATTTTTGCAACGGAGGGCATTGGTGACATACCGATGTCTAATGCTGCTTTTGAGCTCTTTAGTTCATTAGACGGACGCGAAGCAGCGTTGAGCGCGTCCGTTTCGAGCTGGCGATCCGGGCAGCGTCCTTATGTCGCGATCCCCATGCCCGCGAAAAGTGGAACTTCAGTAGATCCTCAAGCGCCTCTTAAAGTTGGAGATCGCGTCCGTGCTTTACGAGACCCCTATTTGGGAATGACCGGCACGGTTTCGGAATTACCTTCGGGGTTGATTACCGTGCAAACAGGAGCAAGGCTTCGGGGGGCATACGTTGATTTTGGTGAGGAAGAGACTCAATTCGTCCCCTTTGCGAATTTGGAACGTATTCTCTAAGTATCTGGCATTACCCTGGGGGCGCAAGAGTATCAGCTCCCGTTGCTGTCAATTTGATGCAGCGAAATCTCAAGGGAATGGGTGTTTGGGGCTTGGGACGAGGGCTTTAAACGCCAATTCGCGATAAATGTCATTAATCCCGGTTATACGTTCGGGAAGTTATTCTTTGACAAGCTCTTATGTGCCTAGATTCCCTTAGATTTATTGTGTTTGCTCGAATGTCAGTTTTCTTGCTATCTAATTTATTTTATGGTATAGTTTTAAAAATGGTTTAAGCAGCAGCAATACACCTCATGGAACAAGGAGCAAGATTATGTCTGATGATCTGCGCGACGCCTTCGGTGAAGATATTTTCGCGGAGCCTGAAGAGGAAGCTCTGGAGGGAGAAGAAGCGGAAGCCCAGAACAGAATGTTTCTTATCGCGGTGGCGGTTCTCGGCGGCTTGCTTTTAGTAGCCATTGGGGTGTTTCTTCTTTGGGTTTTTGTGATCAATCCTAGCATGCAGGCTGAACGAGTGGAGGAGAACGCCGCGATTCAGGCGACCAATACCGCGATTGCTGAGATGGTCGCTAATGGTGGCACCGTGACTTCGGAGCCTATTGCTGGAGAAGACGAGGGTGACGAAGAACCCGAGGAGACTGTCGAGCCAACGGAGACGGACACGCCAGAACCTACGGCGACGGATACACCGGTTATCAAGGCGACGAACACGCCTACGCCAGAAGATACAGAAGAAGTGGGCGAAGAAGACGAAGAGGACGAAGAGGACGAAGAGGACGAAGAAGAGGAGCCTGAGGAGGTCGCCGAAGCCGAAGTAACTGTGACAGCCACCTCTCGTCCCCGACGCTCCCCGACGCCGACGCGCACGCCTCGCGCCACGAATACGCCGTCGGGGAATACAACGGATGAGACGCCTGAGACCGGTTTGGGTGAGTTCGTCTTGGTGATTGCTGGAGGTTTGTTGATCGGTCTTATCGTTCTGACGCGACGATTACGTAGTGCGTGATTGGCTAACCTGCTACTTCCGGCGGGACGCGAGGTTGCGGCCTTGGGTCCCGCCGTTTGCATGGGACATGATAACGATGAGGGGGGTGCATGACTGAATTTTGTGGCAAGGGGATCTGGCTTGCGCACTCTTATGATTTGCAGCGTGCCGTTGAGATGGCGACGAAGATCGAAGCAAGTCATTTGTTGGTCAAAGTGGGACATGGGCCTCTCTATTATCCAGAGACCGCGCTTGGACTCTTGAACCGTGTTCGTTCCCTTGGATTTCGCCCCCTGGCCTGGATTTATATCACCGATCGCGCGCCTCAGGATGCGCTACATGCCATCCAACGTGCTGAAGAGCTGGGATATGACGCGGTCGTGTTGTTCTTGGGTCAAGCGTTCATCACGCAAGCCCAAATCCAACCGCTGGCCGACGAACTGGGGCCATCGGGCGTTCCGTTATCCAAGCTGCTTCTTGCCACGCCGCCGCTGTCTCATCTTCCGGATCGTCGGGCCTTGGAAGTCCTGGCGCCCTTTTGCCAGGGTGGGTGGATGCCGCTCTGTTTCCCATCCTGGAACGCTGACGCGGAGCAGATGATTCATCGCGAGGTCTATCAATCCCTCAGTGACTTGAGCTTGCTGTGGAACGCAACGCCAGCGATCTATCCGGTGCTCTCGCCTACTTACGGCGAAGGCTCCAGGGAAACGTTCTTACCCGAAGCGCTGATCCCATGGGTTGAAGCAATCATTGACCATGGAGTTGATTTTTTCAGCGTCTACCATGCGGCGGTGACGGAAAAGGCCTGCTGGCCCATTCTCCAGGCGGCGAACGTTGCCTGTGAAGTCGAAAAGCCCTCTGTCGCTTCAGAAGACCAACCGGTATCCAGCGCGACGGTTCCGCAGCCCGAGTACGTCACGGCTACGGCGAACGATACGCTCTGGGGCTTGGTTAATCGCTATGGCATGACGAAAGAACAGTTCTGGAGATGGAATGGCCATTTGTGGGATAGCCGCGGCTTACCCCGCGATTCAGATTATCTCCATGCTGGATGGCGTATACGAGTGAAATAATCCTCTGCACGCGGTGCTTAGGGCTTGTTAAAGAATAACGGTTCTTTGGGATTTCGCCGGAATGTTATTGTATAGGCTAAGTTCAGCACCAGCCCCTGCCCCCGCAAATTAAAATGCTCCCAGCCTCTGTCCCCGGGGGCGTGGACGCAGCAAACCGCTATCTGGGCCGTCCGAGGACGGGGACGGCGAGCGGTTTGAATTTTAAATTGTGGAGCCATGTACTTAGTGGAGCCATGTACTTAGCCGGCGAACTCCGAAAGAGCCAGAATACCTTCCCGATTTCTGAATCAACTCTACAAGTATCGTCAGGACAATTTGCGTTGGAACATGGAAACAAGCCTTAAACGTCAGTTTCCTTTATTCTTTGCTGCATCAGGTTGATGGTGACGGGAACTTATATTTTTACGAGTCCTTAGACATCGGAATTTGTGTGAACTTTTGTTCACTCTACTGAAAAAGGTTGTGCCTCACGCAAAGACGCCGCCGACCAAAGGTCGGACAGTCACCAAGATTTTTAAGTTGCTCATTACTTTTCTGAACATCAAAGCCAACCTAGATCAACAAAATTTACCATCTTATGAATTTTCTTAGCGTTCTTGGCGCCTTTGCGTGAGGTTGAGGGTTATTTCAGTGAAGTCTTTGTTCACTTAGAAAAATTTGATGTCTGTCGTTGATATGATGTAGACACAGTTGCCCTGACTCGTCGTCAGCGATGCGTTGTCAATCTCCCGGAGTATGTTATAATTTGTGGTTGCCGCCAATTCGGGTGGCAGATTTATGTGGGGGTGAGTTATGAGCTTAGTTGAATCCTTAGAACGCCAAATGCTGAAACCTGCTGAGGAATTACCAGATCTTCGACCCGGTGATACCGTCCGCGTCCATCTGCGGATCGTGGAAGGTGAGCGAGAGCGCGTTCAGGCCTTTCAGGGCACCGTCATTCGCCTTCGCGGAGGCGGCGTGAACAAGAATTTCACCGTGCGGCGCATCGCGGCTCACGGTGTTGGCGTGGAGCGCACTTTTCTTCTGCACTCCCCGCGCATTGAGAAGATAGAGATCGTACGCCGGGCGAAAGTTCGTCGGGCACAGCTCTACTACCTGCGCGAGCGTCGAGGCAAGGCCGCGCGGTTGAAGGAAAAACGGTAATCCTGACACTGAATAAGTGGCTTGAAAAATGCAGCCGTTGATTGGCATCACAGGGCGGAAGGACACTTCCGCCCGTTTGCTTAGCAGCCCCATGTTCTCCGTGGGACAGACCTATGTGCGCGCTATTCAGAAGGCCGGAGGCACCCCCGTAATCCTGCCTCCTGTCTTGCAAGACGAGGATTGGGCTACAGTCCTGGATCGACTGGATGGTATCTTACTCTCGGGCGGTGAGGACATTGGACCGGCGCACTATAATCAGTCTCCTGCCACCTGGATGGGGGGCGTGGACGAAGAACGCGACCGTTCGGAGTTGGGGCTGATTTGTGCTATCCTGGATCACGGCTTGCCGATGCTGGGCATCTGTCGCGGTCATCAAGTGTTGAACGTGGCGCTGGGCGGAGAGCTCTACCAGGACATCACAGCCCAGATCTCTGACGCGATTGAGCATGCGTACGTGCCGGGACGCCCGATGGAGAACAACGTCCATGCCGTCTACATCGAGCCGGACAGCCAGCTGGCGGAGATTTTGGGTGGAACCGAATTCGAGGTCAACAGCGCGCATCACCAGGCAGTGAGCGAGCCCGGAGCCGGCCTGCGCGTGGTGGCTCGAGCACCCGATGGCGTCATCGAAGGGCTGGAAATGCTGGATTATCTCTTCTGTGTCTGTGTGCAGTGGCACCCCGAAGCTATGATCAAGATCAGCCCGACGATGGAACCGCTGTTTGAAGCGTTTGTGGACGCGGCACGTGCCTTGCACTGATTGGCTTTCTGGGAAACAGTCCGTACCGGACGTGACGTCTCAGGATTCAGACGGTGTCGGGGGAAGCGGACGGCCCTGTTTGAAAGCATCCAGTTGCTCTTCCAGCTCTTGACGGCGTGCTTCTGCCGCGTTCCTACCCTCTTCAACCAGATGATCGACGTACGCCTGGATATCCTGCTGCAACTCGGGTCCTGACTTCGGTGCCAGCAAAATGGCAATGCTACCCCCCGTGATGGCTCCGACGACCAATCCTTCTAGGAATGAGAGTGCCTTGCGCATATATCTCCTCCTCTTAACAAGTTGTGATGATGTTCGTTGAATCCACTCAGGTCCTTGGACATTGCCCCCAGGCAAGCGTACCCCTCAGCCTGCCTTAGGGATCTGCCTATCTCTATTATAGGTCGCATTTCACCGGAGACAATACCCTTTTGGGCAAGACCGCTGGACGGCACTTCGGCTGCGCCTACGAGCTTTCCTACGAGCGGGAGAGGTTCGTAGTCAGCGACGTAGCGTAGCGGAGAGTCGCGTTGGGACGGCTTGGATACCTGCGTGCCTTACTCAGGGTGAGATGATCTCCGTGCTCCGAATGGTGAGTAACCATGAGCTCCACGTCGGTTCGTCCTGGGTTTCACAGGGATCCACGTTCAAAGCCGTGAGTGGCGCGCCGGTAGGCGACTCGATGTACAGATTGTAGGTCGTCATAGGCTCAATCAAGAAATCCGCGTAGCCCAATCCCTGGCGGGGATGCAACCCCGTGATGGCCCGGTCAGCGCCTTCGGACCAGAGAAGCCAGATCTCCACATTAGGCATGCCCACGATCTCCAGCCGCGAGGTGTCTCGGTCGGTGACGCTGATCTGCTGGGTGAGGGAGATGGCGATGCGTGGCTTGGGCAGGCATGAACGGACGACTTCGGTGATGACATAGGAGGGCGCCAGCGGCGTCGCGGTGGGCGCGATGGAAAACTCCGCCGGATCCAGGGTGGGGCTCGGCGTGGGTAACGGCGGGATCGGCGTTGACGTGGATGACGGCGTTGGCGGCATGGGCGTTGCTGTGGGCACCACCGGCGTTTCCGGCGTAGCGGCAACCAGTGGATCACCGCTCTCTGTGTATATCGAAATGGCGGGGCTTTTCGCGCCGTACTGTTTGGCCAGGGTTGCCATCCTCGTCAGCGCGGTGGTAGGGAGCCCGTCTTCCACGGCAGCGTCTAATGCCTCGACCAGCTCCTGGCGAATCTCCTTATCGGACAAGTGGCGCAATTGGACCTCCGCTCGTCGCAGGTTGCCGGTATGACCGTAGGCGAAGGCCACCATCCGAATCCAGCGGCTGCGATAACGCGGCGCCATCTGATCCGGGACGTTGTCATAGTATTGGACCGGGTCGATGTTCCAGGCATAGTAGAGACCGCCCGCCAGTCCCAACGCCAGCCCGATGAGCACGATCCAGTGAATCTTCACCGTGTTTCCCTTAAGTATGGTGCCATGACCGGCATCTCGGCGTCAAGGTCCTGCGCAAGACGCGCCAGCGATTCGATAACAACCGTCGGCGCATCTTCCGCGATCAGCTCCGCCGTCACTTCTTGCAGTGGGGCCACAGGATCTGTCGGATTCAGGGCCGTCAGATCGGTTTGGGCGGCCTCCAGGTCTTGCGTGACCGCGTAGGTGAGCGCGACCAGTCGCACGTATTCTTCCTGGTAGAGTGGATGTAGCTGGGCCGGCACAGTATCGTAGTAGGTCACCGGCGCGATCACCCAGCCGATCAGCAGGCCCAGGCCCACGCCGACCGCGAGACCGGGCAGAAGCCATAGCCAGCGTTTCATGCTATGAGCTCCTCCGCGTAAGCGTAGAGGCTGGGCGTGCCGCCGGTGTGCCAGAAGAGCACCCGTTCGTCATGGCGGAACGCCCCCTTGCGGATCAAGCCCATCAGCCCGCCCAGCGCGCGTCCCGTGTAGACCGGGTCGGCTAGCAATCCCTCAGTCTGGGCCAGCGTACGGATGGCCCTGCGTTCCAGGTCGCTCACCACGCCGTATCCGCCGCCAAGATAGTCATCGATGGTAAGAAAGTGGTCCGCCCCCAATTCGAAATCCAGGTCAAGCCGTGTTTGAATCTGCGCTGCGATGTCCGCCAGCTGCCGGTGCAGGGTGGGGCTCTTTTCTGCGATGCTGATCCCGATGACACGGGTGGTGGCTTTCAGCGCATGGGCGCCGACGCTCAGCCCGGCCTGGGTGCCGCCGCTGCTGGACGCGACGATGACGGCGTTAAAGTGCAAAGCGCGCGCCTTGATCTGGCGAGCCAGCTCGACGAATGCCTCGACGAAACCACAGGCCCCCAAGCCGTTACTCCCTCCGTAGGGCACGACGAAGGGCCGGTGTCCTTCGCTGTGCAAAACCTCGGCCTCTGCCAGCAGGGCTTTCATCAGGGGGCGGTCGCCGGCCCAGCGAACCTCCGCGTCAAAAAACCTGTCGAGCAAATAGTTCCCTTGCGCCCCTGCCGGAGGATTGCCGCCCAGGACGAGCACGCATGGCAGGCCCAGGCGGGCTGCCGTGCTCGCCGTCTGCCGGGCGTGGTTGGACTGCTGTGCGCCTGTTGTCATGATCACGTCGCTCTCCTGACGCAGGGCTTCTGCTGCGAGATACCTGAGCTTGCGGATTTTGTTCCCGCCCCCGCCCAGCCCGCTGAGATCGTCGCGCTTGATCCAGATCTCCGGGCCGCCCAGAGTTTCCGTGAGCCGTCCAAGCAAGGCCAGCGGTGTGGGGAAGTGGCCCAGGTCCAGGGGCTCCAGCCGTGCCAGTCGCTGCATTAAGGCTTCGATCTCCATAGGTTACGCTCCGATTTCTACCACGGCAATGAGACTTTCGTCATATAACACGGATAAACACGAACTCCGCTCACGGTTGCGCTTCAGATCTGTATTATTCCGTGCTCGCCGGTGTCCAAATTTAGCTGACTTGGGAAATGTTTCTTATCTTCCGAACAAAATCTCACTGTAGTACTAATGTGCTGAGATAAAGCTGTCCGAAAATTACCTCTTTTCACGTCACGAAATAATCATACATCGGAACGTTAGGAGGGCAAAGCGTGCCCGACTTGTCTCCTTGCCAGCCCTTTCCTCTAAGCGCGCGTTAGGGTATACTAGCCTTAGGGCATGTTAAGGAATAACTTCCTGTATGTCTAACCAAATCTGATGACACTTATCATGGAGTCGCGTTTGAAGCCTGGAAGACAAGCCTCAAACGCCAGTTTCCTTGCATCTTCACTGTAGCGGTTGACAGCAAAGAGAACTTATACATTCACGGGCCCTTAGCACGATAGTGAAGGAGATAGCTTGCGAGTTCTGATGCTTTCTAAGGCTTGTATCGTTGGGGCGTACCAGCGCAAGCTCGAAGAGATAGCCGCACATTCGGACGTTGAGTTGAGTGTGGCCGTGCCGCCGGCGTGGAAAGACGAGCGTGGCGTCACGCGGCTTGAGCGGGCGCACACCGAGGGCTACCGGCTGATCGTTTTACCACTGGCGTTGAACGGCTCGTTTCATTTTCACGTCTACCCGACCTTTGGGCGGGTGCTTCAGGAGGTGAAGCCGGATCTCGTGCATATTGACGAAGAGCCTTACAATCTGGCGACGTATCTGGCGAATCGGCAGGCGTGTCGTCTGGGGGCAAAGACACTCTGGTTCTCCTGGCAGAATCTGCGGCGCACGTACCCCTGGCCGTTTTCGTGGATCGAGCGGTACAATCTGCGCCACACGGATTACGCTATCGTGGGCAGTCAGTCGGCCAAAGCAGTGTGGCGAGCCAAGGGTTATCAGGGACCGCTGGCGGTGATCCCGCAGTTCGGCGTCGATCCGGTAATCTTTTCGCCGCCGGAGACGCGACGTGAGGATGGGGCGGTTCACATCGCGTATGTCGGGCGTCTGGTACCTGAGAAGGGCGTCGATCTTCTGCTGGACGCGCTGCAAGGCCTGCGCGGTGACTGGCGCGCCACGATTCTGGGTCAGGGACCTGCGGCGGAACGCCTGCAAATGCAGGCAGACCGTTTGAACGGTCGGGTGCATTTCTTGAGCATGATGCCCTCGACGGCGATGCCCGCGTTCTATCGCAAGGTCGACGTTTTGGTGCTGCCCTCGCGCGCGCGTCCTAACTGGACCGAGCAGTTCGGTCGGGTACTCGTCGAAGCGATGGCCTGTGGCGTTGCCGTGGTGGGCTCGGAGACGGGCGAGATCCCCCACGTGATCGGGGAGGCTGGGTTGACGTTTCCTGAGGACGATGTGAGCGCCTTACGTGCTATCCTGACACGTCTGATGGACGACGCTGCGTTGAGGCGGACACTGGGCACGAAAGGCCGCGCGCGTGTGCTGCAGCATTTTACGCAGCATCAGATCGCCCAGGAGACGGTGGACGTTTACCGGGAGATGTGCCAATGAAGTTCACGCCGGGGTCTCTCTTCCGGAAAGCCAGGGCTTATGGCTGTTATTGGATGGGCATTGTCCAGCATTACCGGGGCAACGCCCGTGACGACGTTGTGGCTTATGACAGAGCCGTGTTATGGTATCAACGCGCGCTGGATTTGGATCCTTCTCTGGCACAGGCGCGACTTGACCAGGGGATCATTTACTGGCGTGAGCTGGACCATCCGCGTAGGGCCGTCATTGAGTTTTCGCGCCTGTTGGTGCGCGGTACGAAGCTGGAAGCCGCGCTCTTCAACCGCGCCGTGGCCTATCAACAGTTGGGCGACTACGAGCATGCGCTGGCGGACTTTAGGGCCTACCTGAAGATCGGTCAGCATTCACACCATCGTGAGTATGCAGAGAAAATGCTGATGGAATTCAGTGACGCGGGAGGTAAGGGAAGATGAACGCCAAGCTTAAGCCGTGGCTTCTCGTGCTGGTGATGTGTGGGCTTCTATCGGCATGTGCCGGTGCCGGATCGATGCAGCAGACGAGCACGCCGGAACGCAAACCGACCACAGTGGCTCCCAATCTACGATGGGTGAATCCACTTCAGATGCTCTGTCGGGATGCGACGCAGATACGCCTGCAGCCCGTGATTGAGGGCGAATGGCCCGCAGGTGCTGTCGCCGAGTGGGAGATCCACCGTGCAAGCGAAACGGCCGTGATCGCCTCGGGAACCTGGACACCAAAGGAGCGGGATCTGTACGTCGCGTTTCCAGACGGCGAGCCGTTGGTGCCGGAGGCTTACATGCTTAACGTGCACGTGGACGAGACCACGATTGCGGAACATACCTTTTCTGTTCAAGGGAGAGGACCTCGGCTTACCTCGATCTCCCTGGCCCCGACACCGGCGGGACCGGCGGTTGCAGCAATAACGGATCTACCGCATGTCTTCTACCTGCGCTATGCGTACCAAGGCGTCTGTCCGGGCGCGTCCCTCTGGATGACGGTGAAGCGCGAGGAGGAGACGGTCTGCAGTCGCAATCTGACATTGCAGGCGGAGAGCGGCGAAGGCGCCGTGGCGTCTTGGCGGCTTCTGCGCGGATGGCAAACTCTGTATCGCCCTCCTGTAGCCGCTCCAGCAAAAACTTGGCATGGGATTCCGTGAACTTGCATTCAAGGTAAAGCTGACTGGCCTCAGTAAACCTGCGGCTTAAACTGGTTCGCATTACCTGCTGCGCTTCTTCTGCTGCGTCTTGGGCGTTTTGGATGCAGGTTTGGACTTGGTCTGCTAACGTGAATTTTGTCATGGTGGTTGGTGGTTTTGTGTGACTGAAAAAGTAAACTCCTTATGTGTTGCTAGCCTCTAAAGCAGCCCACGTTGCTTTGTCTACGTCTGCGTACTCTTTACCCTGCACAACATAGTTGCATTCAGTAGTCTTGTCTACATACACGCGCCGATTATTTGCGTGTATTCTTGCGTACCCTCCTGGCTCAGTTTGCTCTACCATTTTTTTATGGAACTCAAAATAATCATCCCCGAAACCCGGATACTCTTCTTTCATCTGCTCAAGTGCGTTTTGCAAGGAAGGAGCCTTAACAATAGCGGTCTGCATGTAAGGTACGCCGGGAACGCCAAACGCATATTCTTGTGTGCTTGGCTTATAAATACCAAGCCCTGCGCCAATGTGAAGGCACTCGTTGAACGGGTGGTTGGGGTGAAATCCCATTGAGCTTGGTGTCTGCTGAGAAATGCAAATTTTTAGCATGGTTCTTTGATTTTTATTGCTGAGGAAAAGCCCTCTACCACCCCAGCCCCGCTCCAATACCTTGCGGCGGTGGCGGGGTGAGGTTAGGAAAGAGGAAGTTAGTCGTTCACATCAATGATGATAACACGGGGTTTTGCCCGTCCTTGTCGGTCAGGCTCCAAGTAGCTATTGCGGTGGTCGCGTAGGTCTTCCAGGCTTACACGCTCAAGGCAACGCGCACTTTTATCAAACGCTGTTTTTGCACCCGCAAGGCACTCTGCCTCCATTTCGTGGTCGCCTTCTTCGGCAAACAGTTTTGCATCGTATACGCTGTCCGCAGCCTCCCTGTAGTACATTTGGCTCAGAGCTAAATCAAAAAGCGATTCGCTTGCGTTGTAAATTGTTTCTTGTGTCATGGTGGTAATTTTTGTGACTGAAAAAAATGGGGCCAGCTATGATCGGCAGCCAGCCCCGTGAAAGAGGGAATGTGTTGCCTAAAGGTAAATGTCGTGCCCGTGACCATTGGTAGCTAACAGGCCACGCATCTTAGATGCTGCGGCTCGGAGTGTAGCCTGGTATGGCAGGTTGAGGTCTGTAACCTCTGAATAGTGCTTGGTAAAAAACACCTTTGCAAGCATGAAGCGCTCAGAAGGGTCTTCACTGATAAGAGCATCATGGGCAATAACTGCTGCGGAATATGCAGCTTGAGTTGCCTTGGAGTGCGCTGCTGCATCGGCAGCAACTTCAATGTAAGAAAACAAGCGGTCAGAAAAACAGGTCATAAGAGAAAAGATAATGGCCGAAGCCGGTTAGAAAATGGTTTTGTGTGACTGTGGGAGAATGCCTCCCGCTTGCAATAACAAAGGTGGCCTTTTTGTGCCAGAATACCAAATATTTGTGCCACTTTTTTAAAGAAAGTTTATTCAGCCTTTCTCAAATGGCTATCCCCATGCCCATACTTCGCCCCCTGGTAAAACTCCCTTGCCTTTGCCGCATACTCCCCATGTGTTGCCCTGCGGCTTTCGCTGATCTCCTGCTCTGCCCGCTCAATATACTCTTCCCAAAGCTCATTACAATTTTCGCCGTGGCGGAAGATGATCGGCTTCACGTCAATCCGCAGATGGTTGGGGATGGGGTTGCCATCGTCGTCGGTCCCAAGGTAGAGCGGGTTGCGGGATTCTCGTAACATACCCCTGAGCTTTTCGGCCTCGGCAAATACATCCTCTAGCTTGACAACTATATAGTTGCCTTTGTGCCGCTGTATGTTCGGCTGCGCCCCGGTGTCGGGGTGGGCCGTCAGCAAGTGTATGTTTTCGATGCGCCTGTTGAGTGCTTTTATTTCTTCGCTGCGCTCGTGCATCTTGCTGAATACATAGCCGCCTACCGCTACGGCTATCCATGCTGCTACGCCTAATACCCAGTTGAAATAAAACAGCAAGCCCGCTGTTATAACTCCGATTATCGCTGCTAGTGTCTCTTTCATTTTTGATTGTATTGGTTTATGATTATGGTCTGTCCGGCTGTCCGCGTGACTGTCCGGCTGTCCGCGTTGGTGTCCGCGTGTGTCCGTCTGCGTTGTCCGTCCTGTCCGCTCTGCCTGTCCGCCTCTGTCCGCTTTACGCTGTCCTTACTATACTGCCAAGCGGCGGACACCCCTGCGGACAATAGAACAATAGCAAGGACGGGTTTTGTCCAGGCTTGGGCGGACAACCAAAGGACAATCTGTGCGGCTGTCCAGTAGATAGCGTACGCTGTCCCGCCTACTGTCCCGGCGCATACTGCTACCACCCCAACCACTTTCGCTACGGACACGGATGTCCTGACTACTTGGCTGGGCAAATGCTTGTTGCGCTGATACCACGCCTCTGCCACACGCTGTAGCTTCGTCTCGGAAAGGTCATGCGTTACGATCTGAGCCTCTTCCGCTTCCGGCTCTAGTATCGTAAATTCGGGCTTTTTGCGGTTGTTTTGCGGTTCCCAGCCCGCAGTTTTATTTTGCATAACTCGTTGATTTTATTGACGTTCGCCCCTATTGCGGGGATTTTGCGGGCGTTCTGCGCCCCTGCCCCTACTTTGCAGCCGGGGTAGGGGTTTTGCCGTGCTTCCGCCTTGCGCTTGCTGCTGACATGGCTGCCCAATAATTATCTAAGGTGCGGGTGCTGTAGCCCGGCCCGTTTCGGTTTCGGCTATCCT
>DAOTUH010000235.1:0-5873 GCA_034437255.1 Anaerolineae bacterium | reverse complement strand
GCCTCCGCGCGCGTCAGCGAGATCATGCCGATCACGTCTCCCTTGGAGATAATGGGCGCGCCCAACCAGGAGCGGTGCACGGGCAGCCAGGGCAACTGGACCCAGCCGGGTTCGTGCGTCACGTCGTCCAGGATGAGCGGTTCTTTGTCGGCCATCAGCTGATGGAAAACATCTCCGGATCGAACAGGCACCGGCCCCAGGCGCTTGCACTCCAGATCGGAGAATCCAGAGACGGCCAACGGCACCAGCTCCTCCTCTTGCCTCAGCCACACCGATCCCCGCTCGTAAGCGACGACGGCCTCCAGCAGGGAGAGCACGCGACCGGGCACCTCCTTCATCTCCAGGCTGCTGGTCAACACTCGCCCGGCCAGCTCCAGATGCTCGGCAAAACGGCGGCGGCGCTGTTCCGAGCGGTACAATTGCGCGTTCTTGATCCCCATGGCGATCTGGTTAGCCAGCGTCGTCAGGAGGCTGACGACCTCCGGCGTGAACGTGCCCGGCTCCTGGCTCTCAGCGGCCAGCACGCCCACGACGGTCCGCCCGATGAGCATGGGCACAGCCACGGCCGACCTCGTCCTCTCCAGCCACGCACTCGCGTCGTAGCGCGTGTCCTCCAGCGTATCTTGCACGACGCAGGCGGAGCGCGTTATGGCAGCGCTCCCCACCAGCGTAGACGCGCGCCGGGCGATGGTGATCCGCTGGCGACGCGGCGGCTGTCCACTCTCCCCGATGGATTCCCGCAGCACGGCGCAGTCGCCCGGCGGATCGACGGTGAATATCTCCAGGTGACAGAAATCGAAGCGGATGTGGATCAGGTGCGCGGCCATACGCATCACCACGTCGAGATCGAGGCTGGAGGAGACCGCCTGCGCTACGTCGGCTGTCGTCGCCAGCTCGTGCGTCCGCGCAGCAACTTCGGACTCCAGGTGATCATAAAGGCGACGCAGTTGCCTGAGCATATCGTTGAAAACGTCGGCCAGCAGGCCAATCTCGTCGTTATCGCCGATGCCCAGCAATGAGGGCAAGTTCTCAGTGTGGACCGACGTTTGCAGATCTCCCTCGGCCACGAGCTCTGCCGCCTCAGACAGCCGGTGGATCGGCTTCTCGATAGCGCGCGTGCTTGCCACGTTGACGCCGACCAACAAGACCGTGGTCATCACCGTACTGACCACCATCACCAGTAACCCGGTGTTGCTCACCTGCTGCATATCCGTCACCGGGCGGGCCAGCAACAAGGTCACCGGCGTCGAACCCAAGGTCAGGAAAAAGGACTCACTGTACAGATCGTCGTGGCGTCCAGACACCACCTCAAAAGGAAATTCGATGCTATTGCTCACTTCGGTGTCTTCGGCGCGCAATCCCAGATCCGCCGAGAGCCGGAACCGCGAGACCAGGCGCGCCAGTTCGGGCGCAAGATCAATGCCCGTGATCACCACGCCGTCGCCATCAGGCAAGTCGGCGCGGCCGAGCAGCAGGACGTGGCCCGAGATGGTGCGCACCACGGGCGTGCCGGCCTGCGTCTCCTCCAGCAGCAGGGACTCGCGGCAGAGGCTCGCGTCCAGGAGATTGACGCGCGGCTCGTTCTGGCGGTTGTAAACCTGGATCATGTCCATGCCCAGGCGCTCGTGGATCGCCACGGCGCGGCCGTGCAGCGACATCAGGGCGTCGTCCTGAGAGGACGCCAGGAGCGCGCGTTGAACCTCGGGATCGTTGGCCAGCAACACCGCGCTTTGTTGCACGTCCTCGACACGCTCGACCAAGGCTTTGCTGACGCGCTCGGCCTCCAGGTTGACTTGCTGTTCCAGCAGGCGGCGTTGCGTCAACGTCGTGCCGATCAGAAAGGCCACCGCGCTGCCCAGCAGCGAGATCAGCATCACGACGGCAATGGGCGTGAGCAATTTCTTGCGCAGGGAATTGAGATGGAGGCGTCGATAGAGTCCGTTGAGGAATGTACGCCACATCATGATAACCTCAGTCGATGGAACTTACACGCGGATAACACCACGGGCAAACGAAGCGGTTCGCAAGGGGGGCTAAACGTATTGTGTGGTCCCCAGTTACGTTTGCCACCCGTATCAACCCCGCCTTCGTTTGCCTTGGTCACGTCTAAGCACGTTTTGGAGTAGCGAGGGTGGTTTTGGTAGTCGATCTACTTCGAAATCCCACCACACAGACATGGCTTATACGCCCCCCACCGCGAGGGCGAGTCCGGCGACCACGGCACCCAGCGCGACGCCCGCCGCCACCTGAGCGACAGTGTGACGTCGCAAGCGCACGCGGGACCAGGCGATCAACAGCACGCCTGTCAACGGCAGCCAGAGCAGGCCAAACGTGGCCCCCACAAACAGCGCCGCCACCGCCGAGATCGTGCTGTGCACGCTGATCTTCCACCGCAACGTGATGCCCAGGATCAGCGCCTGAAGCGCCCATAGCGTCAGCGCCAGCATGTTGAGCCCGGCCGGCGCCTCTCCCAGCATCATCAGGACACAGGCCGCGCCACCCAAGGCGAGCGCATGTAGTAGCGGGCCGATGCGCTGCTTGCGCAGCTGCACATCGAGGTCCGTGATCCAGCCCTGCCGTACCAACCAGATGAGACGCAGCACGGGCAGCACTACGGCCAAGAGAAGATAAACGAGGCTCCAGATCCATGCGCCCACCCCGACCGGGGACGTTGCGGCAGCCAACAACATCACGGCAGACGCAAGTACCGGGGGACTGCCGGCATGGGAAATAACCGCAGCGATCTGCGCATCCCAGGCTATGAGTTTTTCCCGCGCCCGGCGTGTCTTGGAAAGAGCCTCGCCATGCGAGATCGTCATCTCTTTCTGAACCCTATCTTGTGTCGTCAAATGCCCTCCATGTTGACTAAGGCTTTATCATTCTCGCTACACTTCTATATCTTGCTTGAAGTGGATTGCCAAATCCACGTTTACGAAGTGTTTTTGATCTCTAACAGGGATCTAGCGATCCCCTCAAAGCGAGAATGATAAGACCCTAATGTTGCCTATGTCCAACTCACAGTATGGAGGTTCAGCGTTAACGCTCTGTTAAAACAGCGTCAAGATTTAGATAACAGAAAGTAAAAGGTGGGGGGACAAGCATGCTGGCTACGAATGAGGATTCATAGGGGAAGTCAGAATTGAGTGAGACAAAATGTAGTGCGTATTGCGTATCTCGTATTGCGTATTTCGTGGTGCGTGAGAAGATTTTACGTTTCACGCCGCTGCGTTACAGCAGGAGTGCGGTCACGGCGATGAGGGTGACGAGGAGAACAACCAACCCATCGAAGAGCCGGAAGTGTAGCGTAGTCATCGACGTGCGCCCCTGACCTCCGGTGTAGCTGCGGGCTTCCATAGCCAGCGCCAGGTTCTCGGCGCGGCGCAGGCTGGTGAGAAAGAGCGGGACGAGCAGCGGCAGCGCCTGGCGCGTACGATTGAAGAGCCCGCCGCGCCCGGTACCCCACTCCGCGCCCCGCGACGCCTGCGATTTGGCGATGCGCTCCGCCTCCCGCGCCAGCAGCGGGAGAAAGCGCAGCGTCACCTGCACCATGAGAACGAAATCGTGCGTTGGCACGCCCAGCGCGGTGAGTGGTTTAAGCAGCGCGTCCAACCCGCTGACCAGCTCGCGGGTGGAGATGCAGAAAGAAAACAGGCTGAGCGCCAGGATCAGCGCGCCGAAGCGGCTGATGAGCATCGCGCCGATGCGGAGATCGGCCCAGGAGATGCGGATCGCGCGCCAGGCGATTACCAGTGTCTCGTCTTCCTGGGGACCGAAGAAGATCTGCAAAAGCGCCAGAATCACGATAAAGGGCAGCGGTGGCAGGAGGCCTTTCAGCGCGTAATCTAGGGGGATCTGCGCGACGATCAGCGCCAGCAGGATCACGGCAAGAGCCCAGCCCAGGCCCGCGAAGTGCGGCGCCGCCGTCACCGCGCTCACCAACAATGCACCGGCGATGAGACGCGCGCGGGCATCCAGCCGGTGGATGACAGAGCCGGTGGGCAGGTACTGGCCGATGGTGATGAAGCGCTGAAATTCGAACTCACGCATCGGGCTGCTCTGTTTCCCCCCATGCCGCTATCGCATTGATCAGCGCGTCCTGGCGCACGAGGCCGGCGGGCAGCGCCAAGCCGCGCGCGCGCAGTCCCTCCGCTACCGCCGTAACGACCGGCACGGCGAGGCCGAGGTCGTACAGGCGCTCTCCCTGCGCAAAGACGCGCGAGGCAGCACCCGAGAGCACGCTCTGGCCCTCCGCGAGCACCGTCAGATAATCTGCCATCAGGCCCAGGTCATCCATCTGGTGCGAGGAGAGCACCAGGGTCATGCCGCTCTCGGAGAGCGCCTGGAGGTGCCCCAGCAGCTCGCGACGCGAAGCCGGATCGAGGCCCGCCGTCGGCTCGTCGAGCAGCAGGATCTCCGGTCGCAGCGCCAGGATCGAGGCCAGCGCCACCTTCCGCTGTTCCCCGCCGCTGAGCGCGAAGGTCATCCGGTCCTTAAAGGCGTCGAAGTCCAGCCCGACGAGCGACATGGCCCAGCGCACCCGTTCGCGCAAAGCGTTGCCCTCTAGTCCTTGCAAGCGCGGCCCGTAAGCGATCTCGTCGCCCACGTACTGCTTGAAGATCTGCACCTCTGGCATCTGAAAGGCCAATCCCGCCAAACGCCGTACCGCCTTGACGTCCACGTCGGGATCGTGAAGCTCGAAGTCGGCGACGCGCACTGCGCCTTCTTGAGGGCGCAGCAGGCCGTTGAGATGCTGCATCAGCGTCGATTTGCCCGAGCCCGTGGCGCCCAGCAGGCCGTGCGTGCTGCCCCTGCCCACACGCAGATCGACGCCGGTCAGCGCGCGGCGCGCCAGCGGCGTCCCTTGAAGATAAGTATGCCCCAGATCGTGCACTTCGATCTGCGCTGGCCGCGGTGGCGTTTCTGGCGCACGTTGCGGAGCGGAGGAGGCGGTGCTGTCTTCGCGTCGCCGCAGGAGTCCATCCAGCACCTCGACGAGCGCGGTGACCGTCAACGGGACATCGGATAGACCGGAGAAGCGTCGCTGCAGGGCGTGGCCCAACTCCGCCGCCGGGGGCAGCGCCAGATCAAGATTCTTGAGCGCTTCGGCGTCGGCAAAGAAAGCATCCGGTGTCGTATCCGCCGCAATGCGACCTTCGTGCAGAGCGACAACGCGCTCGGCGTCCAGCACCTCGTCCATGAAGTGCGTGATAGCGATGACCGTGAAGCCCTCCTGGTGCAGGCGTCGCATCGTTGCGCGCACCTCGCGGCGTCCCGCCGGATCTAACATCGCCGTCACCTCGTCGAAGACGATGCAACGTGGCCGCATCGCCAGGACACCGGCCAGCGCCAGCCGCTGCTGCTGGCCCGCCGAGAGCAGGTGCGGCGGACGCAAGCGCTCGTCCCAGAGATTCATCTGCTTCAACGCCGCCTGTACTCTTGTCTGAATCTCCGCTGGCGGCACGCCGACGTTCTCCAGCCCAAAGGCGACGTCGTCCTCGACGACGGTCGCCACGATCTGATCCTCGGGCCGTTGAAAGACCATGCCCACGGTACGACGGATCTCGGCGTGATGGGCGCGCTCTCGCGTATCCAGACCCGCGACCCACACGGTCCCGGCGTCGGGCGTCAGCAGCGCGTTCAGGTGTCGGGCCAGGGTCGACTTGCCGGCGCCGTTAGCACCCACCACCGCTACATACTCACCGGCATGAATATTCAACGAGACCTGCTTCAGCGCCAGTACTCTCGGCCCGCTGCCCAACGCATAAGCGTGACTCACGTTTTCCAGTCTGATCAGCGTTTTCATAGCACGACCCCAGTATACGCGGTGATCCGAGAAGCACAACGCATCACGTCGCGGCGCTGGCAACAGGGGG
>DAOTUH010000234.1:0-2676 GCA_034437255.1 Anaerolineae bacterium | reverse complement strand
TTGCCAATGACTCTCGAATTCTCGATCACCAAGGCCAAACGGTTATCGTCCAGGATGGCGGCAAATCGCTGAGGACGTTCTTTGAAGCGGTAAAGGTAAATATCCATCTCAATCTCCTTGCATTGATAGGGCAAAGAGACACGCTGATACGGTTCTCTCCCCGTAGGGAGCAGCGTGTCTCCCTGCGGGGCGAATAGATTATCTTATGCGGTGTCCTCCCTGGCGTTCTGGACCATTGGCATGACCACGTAGATGTAATCACGCCAGGCGTCTACCTCGTCGGCAGCATAAGCATAGAAAACGCCGGGGCGTCCTGCTCCGCCCAAAGCCAAAACCACCTGATCATCTTTGATCGCCTTCAACACCTCGATGACGTAACGTGGGTTGAAAGCGATTTTTGTAACCTCGGTGTTGGTGACCTTGGCGCTTAAGAAGGTTTGTCCTTCGTTCAACAATCCGCTGTGGGCCGCAGCCGTCACAGTCAGGGTCTCCGAAGCTAGGTGGAAATAGATCATGTCGTTGGAGAAGATCCGGGCTCGGTCACAAGCCTTCAGCAAGGACCGGCGATCTACCGTCACTCGCGTGGTGTAGGTGCTCATGTCGGGGATGATGCGATGGTAATCGGGAAACTCTGTACTGTAAAGGAGCACTGTGGTTAGCAGTGCATTGCCACACAAGAACTGTGCGGACGTGTTCCGGCGATTGGCCTTGAACAGCACTGGGGCTGCATCCGGCATTACCTTCAGCAACCGCAGCAGCTCCTGCACAGATCGACCGGGGATGGTTACGGAGAAAGGCTCGGTTACCGTCTCTAACTCCAGGGGCATCACCTGCCGCGCCAGGCGAAAGCCGTCGGCGCTGGCCAGGGTCAGCGAGTTCTCGGCGAACTCTGCATTGACGCCCTGAAGTATCTGGTGTGCTACCTCGCGGTTGGCGGTGGCAAAGGCCACCTTTCTCAACGCACGGTACAAGTTACCGGCCTTGAGGCGCAAACCGCTCTCAGGTCGCTCTTCCAGATCCGGGAAAGCCTCTTCCTCTAAGCCCAGGAAGGTCACGTCAATCGCGTCCCCACAGGATAGGTGGGTGCGATAGCGTTTGACCTCCGGGTCATCTTCGGTCTCGGCTTCTTCAATCTCTTCTTCCATGCGGACAGTGACCTGTTCCTCAGCGGGAAGCGTTGCGACTATATCGGTGAAGGCTTTAGCGTCCAGGGCTTGTCCCAAGGACGCCCCCTGAATATCCATATCAACCCACCGAATCACAGAGAAAACCTGATTGAGGCCCACAAAGGCAATACCGGGACCCTGGTTGCTCGTCAGGAGCAAGCGGTTCCCTTGGGTCTGCCAAACATGACCTGCAACCGCTTGGCTCATGCCCTGCAGGGCATGGGACAGCTCGTTCACGGTCATAGAAAACCGCATGGTCTTACGTTTCGTGCTCATCGTTTAATCTCCTTGCTTTGAATAGAGCAAAGAGACACGCTGATACAGCTTTCTCCCCGTAGGGAGCAGCGTGTCTCCCTGCGGGGTGAATACTAAATCTGCAGCAATGCCGGCTGCAGAACAACTTTGTTCAGCCGCTTCGCGGCTCTGGAGGGGGCATACGCGGCAGTAGTGCCGTCGCAGAAGTCAGCCCCGACCAGTTGAAAATACCGAAAGCGTGTCTGACTGTTGACACGCCCGATGTGAACGGGCACCTCGAGGCGCTTTGCCCACCGGATGCAATCAATGGCGTGTTGACCGAGCTTCCACTCAGTCGAACCGCCAATGAACAATACATCGAAGGCTAACGTTGCTCGGCGCCACTGCTCCCAGGCCAGGTAATACGTCAGGTCGTCAGTTGCGTTCAGATGGTCAGCGCACCAAGCGGTGAACTCACTAAATCGCGGCCAATCCAGCAGCTCCTGACCGTCCTGGGCCACGAAGGCGACCGGAAAACCCATATCTCGGATCACCGGCGCCCACTGCCAGAAGCGGTCAATGGTCGCTTGTGCATCGGCAACGACATCTGGTACTACGACGAATAGACAGTTTTCGCGGTAGGGTCGCAAGCGTTCGAGGAACGGAAAGAAGCGCTCGGGCTTGAAGCCGCGAGTAAATGCTTCGTTATCCACTGCGAACGAGCGGCCGGCGCGGATACCCTGGGCAATGGTTTTATCACTGGGGCGGGTCATGATTCCATATTGGGGCGGGAGATGTGAGACATCGCCCGCCTGCGGCCAGAGGTAGCGCATACGGCTCCCCCTCTGTCAGTCGCGGTTGGGTAGCGGGCACGCGTGCGCGTCCCGTTCCCCCGGCCCACTGACTGCACTGAGACAACCCAAATGCAGGGCCTCGGTGACTTCGGCATCCGTGTAATCTCTCATGGCTTGGATGGCGGCTGCTTTTGACAAGTGCTCTCGATCAACGAGCAGGCCGCTCTGGAGGTACAGGACTTGGTATTGCGTCTCATGTTTCTCGGTTGACATCGTTTTTCTCCTTGCGTGTTAGTGCAAGGAGACACGCCGCCGCTTTCCCCTGGCTGCAGGGAGCGGCGTATCTCCCTGCGGGGGGGACTATGTGATCAAATCGGTCTTGCTGCTAATGCCGCGGCGGTTTTCTGCCGGGCTTTCTCGATTAACACCTTGGCCTCGTGGCTCTCTGCCACCCGCTGCTGAAACAGCGGATCGACGAAGGC
>DAOTUH010000233.1:0-11441 GCA_034437255.1 Anaerolineae bacterium | reverse complement strand
CCCCTCGCTTCGTCCAAAGACCTCCGGGAAGTACATTTCGTAGGCCGTGGTCGGCATGACGTTGTAGTCGCCCGGCACGCCGGCGCGGATCAAGTAGGTGTACTCGTAGGTGCCGCGCGGCAGGTAGGTGGCGAAGAGCGTCATCTTCTCGTCGCGCAAGTTGGAGTGCGAGAACCACCACCAGCCCCAACCGTACCAGTGATACCAGCGGTTGCGCTCCTCCAACGTGAGGTTGCGCAGCTCGGGTCGCTCCCCGACGACGCTGGTCGTCTTGAGGCTGAGGTCGACGCCTTCGCAGCCGGCGGGCAGCGGATCCTCCACGACGACGTAGTGCAGGTCCGTCGGCGCGATAAGTGTCAGCTTGACGCGCAGCACGTCGCCCACGTCGGCCTCGGTGACCGTACCCTCGCCCTCGACAGGCGTGTACTGCCGCGCCACGATGATGCCGCGATCCAGCGCCTCGACCTCGGCGGCGGGCAGGTAAGTGCGCAGTTGCGCCGTGTAATAGAGCTGACCCTCACCGCTGTGCGCGTCGTCGCCGGGCAGCCGCTCGATGATCAGGCGATTGGCCCGGTCGGTCAGCAGCGCCGCGATCTCGCGCTGCAGGGTGTGGCTCTCGTCGATGGTCTCCGCCGTGAAGGTGCCGCTCTCCCACGGCTCGCCGTTGAGATAGACGTTATACGCGAAGTCGCCCTCCAGCTCGCCGCTGGCCTGCATGTAGGCGATGAGGCCCATCAGCGACCAGGACGTGGTGTGCGTACTCTCCCAATAGCCGTCGCCCTCGCGGACCGCCATCAGCCAGCGCACGACGTTGGCAAGCCGCTGGCTCTCCGGCTCGATCCGGGACGTTACCCACAACACCGTCGCCGTGGTGCGCACGTCGGTGCCCATGTTGAAGTAGTCGACGGCGTCTTCCTCCCAGTGGGTCCCGGTGGCGCTCAGCACCGCGTCGCCCCAGAGGTCGTCGAGCAGCGTCTGCACCCGCGCCGCCTGCCCCTCCGCGTCCATCAGATGAAGCGAGAGCGCAAGCAGGGCCTTAGCGTAACGGTCCAGCTTTTCCCGCCGACCGTAGAGCTGGACAGCGCGGTTAAGGATGCCCTCCGTATTCTCACCGTCCTCGAAGAGCAAGGCGTAGTCGGACAGGACGTAGAGTTGGTAAGCAAGCCGATTCGCCTTCCACGCGGACGTATCCACGTCCACCGAGGGCAACGCATCCTGCAAGAAGTCGACACCGTCGTCCAGCGACCGCTCCGAGACGGTAAACCCGGCCCGGTGCGCCTCCAGCATGCCGTGGATGACGTAGGCCGTGACGTAACCGTTGCTCTGGTCGCTGCTCCACCAGCCCCAGCCACCGTCGTAGTGCTGTTGGTTGTAGAGCCGCTGCAGCGCCAGCGTGATCAGCGAGGCGAGGTTTTCGCGCAGCTCTGGGCGATCCAGGCCCATCTCCTCCAGCGCCTGATAGGTGAGGGCGTTGGGCAGGAAGCGGCTGACCGTCTGCTCGGTGCATGCGTAGGGATAGTGTTCCAGATAGGTGAGGGCGTCGCGCGTCGCCGCCGTGAGGGAGCCGTCTAGCTGTACCGTCAGCCCGCCCTGCGTTGTGTCGAAGGTCTCCGGCAACTGAATCAGCTCCTGGCGCAGACCGGCCTCGGCGAGCTGCCCGGCGGTCGCCATGACCTCCGGCGTGCTGTATCGGTGGACGGGCAGCGTATCCTCGCGGGCGTCCCGCAGATCTCCGGCCTGTGCTTCCATTCGCACGCGGGCTTCTTCCGCGCCAGAGCGGGCCGTGACGGGCCAGACGACCTTGACCTGGTCGCCAGCGGGCACCTCCACGGTCTGCTGCGGCTCGCCCTCCAATGTCAGCCCGTCCAGCGCCACCGAAACCTCGGTAGAGAGCGTGTCGTCGGTGTGGTTGTGCACGATGGTGGCGATCTGGGCACGGTCGCCTTCCACGAGGAAGCGCGGCAGGACGGGACGCACCAGCAGATCCAACGTGCTGCGCACGTCAACGTCGGCACGCCCGACGCGGGTTTCGGCGGTGACGGCCCGCGCCCGCATGCGCCAGGTCGTCAGATTATCGGGCAGCGTCACGGTGACCTGAGCGCGCCCGTCGGCGTCGGTGCGCACCACGGGGTCCCAGAAGGCCGTGTCGGCAAACTTGTGCCGTACCACGTCGCCCAGGTCACCGCCGCCGCCACCGCCGCCACCCTTGGCGCCGACAGCCAGGTCGCGGTTGTAAGGCTCCATGTAGATGACCAGGGGCATACTCGTGCGGACGCTCAGCCCGCGCTCATACCAAAAGGTCACCATCAGCGACGGCGACCGCTCGTCGGCCAGCGCCAACACGGCCAGATCGGCCAGGCGCAGCGAGAGCTCGGCCTCGACAGGGTCGCCGTCGGCGTCGGTGACGCGCACGTCGTAGGTGACGTCCTCGCGCGGGCGGTAGGTCTCACCCGCCGCCATGTCGCGGTCCGGCGTCAGCGTGACGTTGAGCTGCTTGATCTCGTCGTCGACGTTGAGCTTCACCAGGCCCATCTTGAAGCGCGGCAGACCGTCGCCGGCCTCCTCGGCGCCCTGCATAAGGACGACGGAGACGAAGATGTTGGGCACGTGCGCCTCCTTGATGGGAATGCGCAGCAGCTCACTGCTGCCGGTGATCTCGCGCACCTCGGTCTCGATGACGTGCCCGCGCTCGATGGTGACCAGCGCCTGCATGGTGCCGGAGAAAGGCGCGGGGATCAGGATCTCGGCGACGTCGCCCACGGCGTAGCTGTCGCGGTCGGGCACCAGGTCGACGCGGTTGTTGTTCTCGCGCCGCCAGATTGTCCGCCCACCCCAGACCCAGACGTAGGTCGAGCTGCGGATCTCGTTCTCTGCCTCGTCGCGTCCGATAGCCCGCACGCGGTAACTGCCGGCCTCCTCCGGCGTGAAGCCGACGATGGCGCGGCCCGCGTCGCCGGTGGTGACGGTCGTCGTGTAGACCGGCGTCTCCTCGCGGGTCCAGGTCCAGTAGTAGCGACCGTTCTCTGCCCGCTCGCGGACGCTGTACCAGTCGAGTTTGTAGGCGACGACGTCCAGCGGCACCTCGGCCACCGGCTGGCTCTCCCAGTCCACCGTCAGCACGTCCACCGTCTTGCGCTCGCCCACCTCCGCCAGCCGTCCCTGCGGCGCCAGTCCGATGTAGAAGGCACCCTGGTGCACGATGACGGACGTGCGGTTGCTCACCTGCTGGTCGTTGATATCGGTGACCGAGGCCTCCAGCGTGTAGCGCTGGCTCCGCGTCTCCGCGGCGATGTCGGCCTGGACGGAAACGTGCGTGCGGCCCTGCGCGTCGGTGGTGGTATCGCTCTCCTCAACGAGTTCACCGTAGCCCGGGTAGAGATCCTCGCCGCGCAGCATCGACCAGCTGTCCTCCACATCCATCCAGCTGTAACGCGGGCAAACCTCGCCCGCCGGGCACTGGTACTGGAAGCGGTAGCTTTCCCGCAGCACGTTCCAGCGCACGTCGGCGCCGGCGACGGGGCCGCCGAAGTAGTACTCGGCCTCGGCCGTCGCGTCGATGGTCTCGCCGCTCACGTAGGCGTCACGCTCGGCAGTCACCCTGACCTCGTACTCCGGCTTGCGGTACTCGGCCACCTGAAAGCTGCTGCTGCCCAGGAACTCCTCGTCGCCGTGATAGAAGGAGAGGGTATAGTGACCCAGCGCCGCGCCCGAGCTAAGTGCCAGTTCACCGTGCGCCGTGCCCATATCGTTGAGCGGCAGCGTCTGCTCGTGGATCCGTTCGCCCTTGGGATCGAGGACGACCGCCTGCACTGTCTCAAAGTCGGGTAGCGTGTAATTCGCATCATCATCGGCCCGCACAATGCCCTTAAAATAGACCTTCTGGTCAGGCCGGTAGATGGGACGGTCGGTGTAGATGGCTATTCTGTACTCCCGATCATTGTAGTTCGGCCGTACGTTGAAATCCCAGGCGGAGATGCCACTGGTCCACCGATTACGGGCCACCGCAAAATTCACGTCGCCCGGCTCCCCGGCGAAGGCATAGTAAGAATCCCAGAGGCTATCGATCTCCACGTCTCGTGTCAGATGCAGGCCTTGCGCGTCGGTGACACCCTGTCCATGCCAATCCTGCCCCTTGGAGAAGAAGCGCACGTCCAGGCCGGCGACCGGCTCACCCGTCGCCAGATCCGTCGCCCAGACCAGGGCCTCATCCACTGTTTGCTTGAGCGTGAGATTGACGCCGGATTTGACGAAGATGAAGCGTTCAGGCTCCCGCTCCGGGTACTCGATCCCCACCTCCGGCGCCTCCATTTCCAGGACGTAGAGACCTGGCGGTAGCGAGGATCCCTGTTCCAACGGAACGCGAGAAGGCACACTGACGTTAGGCACCAGACCCAACGGTTGGGACCACGCTCTGAGCAGTTCGAGGCCCTGGTCCAGATCCTCCACGGACACGCCATAGCCGGTCAGCTGCGTAAAGGCCTCCGGCGTGAGGGTGTAGAGGCGCAGATCGAGGCGGGAGACGTTCCGCACTTGCGCGTAGACGAGGGTCTCGGTGAAGGGTGTATAGAAGCCGACGTTGCCGATGGTGTGAAGGTAGGCTTGTGGGGGGAAATCGCCCACGGTGAATGAGGTCTCGACTGGCTCGCCCAGAGGCACACCGTACTTATCCGGCGTCTGCGCATCCAGGGTCAAGCGGTAGGTCGTGCGCGGCTCTTTATCAAATTGTAACCTCACCCGGGTCCCGTAATTCCGACAACTGGTATAAACCTCGGTGATGGTCGGCGTGATCCGCAGATGGTCAGGCAGACGGTCGCAGTCCATGGGACTTGCAAACCACAGCGTGATAGCGTCGTAGGGCGATACGTCCGAGAGGTCCGCGGGTTCGGCGCGGATGAAGGCAGGTTCCTCCACCGTGCTGAAATAGCGGACGAAGGCCTCGTCCAGTGAGAACGTGCCCTCTGCTGCTTTCGCCGTGGGCCTGACCGTGATCTTACCTCGTATATCGCGCGGCAGCGGCGCCTCCGGCGTAAAGCGCAGCGTCTCCGTGGCCCACGGGATCGCGCCGCCCGTCCACGTGAAGGTTCCGGTCACCGGACCGGAACCAGTCGAGAGGCTGAGTGAGAAGGCGTCCTCGGTCGAGGCGTGGTCCATGGGCTGGTTGAAGGTCACGCTGATGACGTCCGTCGGGCCGACGTAGGCAAAGTTCGCCGCTGGGGAGACGGCGACGATGTCCGGACGCATCGTGCTGAAGGTCCAGACGTAGTCCTCCTCCAGCACCCCGCCGACGGTGTCGGTCAGCCCGGCGACGACGCGCGCCTCGTACGCCGTGGCAGGGCGCAGGCCATCCGCCGGGCGGAAGACGTAGATCGAGGTGTTGATCCATTCGCCCTCGCCCTCCAGCGGCGGCGAGAAGCGCAGCGGATCGGGTAGGTCCTCCTGCTCGGAGACCGCGGTCAGCGGCACGACGGGGCGGTTGAAGACGACGGTGACGTTGGTCTGCGGTTCGAGGCCCTCGCTGTCGGGCGCCGGCTGCACCTCGGAGACCTCCAAAAAACCCTCGGTCTCGAACTCGAAGGTGACGGGTTCGAGCATGGTAAGCCCTTCGGCGTTCTTGGCGCTCTCTCCGACGGCGACCTGGTAGCGGGCGCCGCGCTTTAGGCGTTCCGCCGGGCGGAAGGCGACGGTGCGGGCGTCGCGCCACGTGAACGCTCCCGTGATCTTGGGTTGCACGGAGAAGGCCGACTCGACGCTCGCCTGGTCCATGGGTTGATCGAAGGTCAGCTCCACCGCAGCATCCAGCGGCTGGCGCGCGCCGGGTTCGGGCTCGCGGTCGAGCAGACGTGGCGCGGGTAGCGGCAGCGCCTCCCACTTGTTGAGCGTGGCCGAGGCCGACGGCGTGGATGAGGACGGCGTCGGCGTTACCGCGTCACGAGGTCGGCCCCAGCTCAGCTGACAGGCGCCGGAAAGCACAGCCAACACGAGAATGACGGCAACCACACGATGGTTCAGCGTACGCTTTTGCATGATTTTCCTCCAAATCAAATCAACGGATTAAGCGGATTTAACGGATGGTTGATTCAAACGGTTTGTTTTGTTGCAGCAATCACGTGTTGCGTATTGCGTATTGCGTATTGCGTGATGATTTCACACGAGACGTTCTACGCATCACATTCTTTCAGAAAGGAACGGCAGCGCATAACGTGAAACGTGACTGATGAAAACATCACGCATCACGCAACACGTAACACGTCCTCCCGCAAGACCCAACCGATGATAATTCATGACTCGTGACTTATGGGATCATCACGTAACACGCATCACGCATCACGCACCACGCATCACGCTTTTACGGCTCCACGGTGATGGTAACCGGCGCGCTGCGGAACTCACGATCCTTTTCGTCCCATCCTACGGCGAGGAAGGTGTGCTCGCCCGGCGTCAAGGTCCAATGCACAGTATACGGCGGTTCCGCAAAGTCTGCCAGCGTCTCCCCATCGACCTGGAGTCGCACGCGGGCCAGGGACACGTCCGCCTCGGCGACGATGGGGATACGTTGGGCGTCGGGCGGGAGGTCGGGGTCGAGGCGATAGGTCGCGCCGTGATCGGGGCGCACTAGAAGCAGAGGCCCCGTTTCGCCGGCTGCGTCCGCCGGGGGCGGGGATTGCGGCATGCCGCGCTCGCGCGCCCAGGCCTGCGCTTCCGGCGGTAGATTGAGCACGAGTTGACCGGCGACGCGGCGGTGCACGTCACACGTGCGCTGCGGCTCGGTGCCCGCGATGACGGTCTCGGTGACGCGGTGCGGGCAGTCGGGGCCGGGACGGAGGCCGGAGAGCGCGCAGACTTCGACGTCGACGAGGCCGCCGGGACGCGGGAAGTCTCGCGCCGGACGGCCCTGCAGCGCGGCCTCCATCACGTCGTGCCATATTGGGCCGGCGCCGGTGACGCCGCTGACGCGCCGCATGGCCTCGTTGTCGGCGTTGCCCACCCAGACGCCGGTGACCAGCTCCGGGGTGTAGCCCACGGTCCAGTTGTCGCGGAAGTCGGTGGTGGTGCCGGTCTTGACGGCAGCGGGCCGCGAGAGCACCAGCACGCTCCCTTCGCCGAAGGTGGGCAGGCGCGCGTGGTCGTCGCTCAGCACGTCGGTGATAAGATAGGCCACGCGGGCATCAAGCACGCGCTCGCCGCGTCCGGCGGGCGGCATCCAGATGACGTTGCCCTCGGCGTCCTCGACACGGAGCACCAGGACGGGTGTGACGCGGCGCCCGCCGTTGGCGAAGGCGGCGTAGGCGGCGACCTCTTCCAGCAGGCGCACCTCGCCGCCACCCAGCGTGAGGGTGAGGCCTAAGCGCTCGGTGTCGCCCAGCGTGGTGAAGCCCAGGTCTGCCGCCAGATCGGCCATGGCCTCGACGCCGATCTGATCGAGGACGCGGACGGCGGGCACGTTGTAGGAAGAGGCCAGGGCTACCCGGACGAGCACCGGTCCGTGGAAGCGCAGGTCGTAGTTATGCGGGACGTAGGGCTGACCGTCCGCCGTCTCGAAGGCGGTGCGCACGTCGAGGAGCATGGTGGCGGGCGTGATAGCGCCCTCGGCGAAGGCGGCGGCGTAGGTAACGGGCTTGATCGAAGAGCCCGGTTGCCGCAGGGCCAGCGCGCCGTTGACGGCGCCATCAATGGCAGCGCTGAAGTAGTCCGGGCTGCCGACCATGGCGAGTACCTCGCCCGTGGTCGGATCGAGGGCGACGACGGCGGCGTTGCGCACGTTGTATCCGCCCGGTGGGCAGGTGTCGAGCGCGCCGTAGCAGGTCGCCAGCTGGGTGAGGCGGTGGCGGACGATGTCGCGGGCTGCCTCGTTGAGATCGACGTCCAGCGTGGTGACGATGCGCAGCCCGCCGGCCTCAAGGCGCTCGCGACCCAGCTCCTGCTCCAGCAGCGCACGCACAGTCATGACGAAGTGCGGCGCGCGGATGGGGAAAGGCGCGGCGGCGAAAGCCAGCGGCTCGGCGCGGGCCAGGTCGGCCTCTTCGGGTGTGACGTAGCCGGCGTCGATCATCAGGTCGAGCACGACGGACTGGCGCGCCCTGGCGCGGGGCAGGTCGAGCAGCGGGTTGTACTCGGCGGGCGCCTGGGGCAGGCCCGCCAGCAGCGCGCACTCGGCCAGGTCGAGGTCGCGCACGGACTTGCCGAAATAGGCCTGGGCAGCGGCCTCGACGCCGTAGGCCATGTTGCCGTAGTAGGCCTCGTTGAGGTAGAAGGTGAGGAGCTCGTCTTTGGTGTAGCGGCGGGTGAGGCGCAGGGCCAGCGCGGCCTCGCGCAGTTTGCGGCGCAGTGTGCGCTCGGTGCGTTCCTCCGGGGTGAACATGAGGGTGCGGACGAGCTGTTGGGTGAGGGTGCTGCCGCCGCTGCGCACCTCCCCGGCGCGCAGGTTGTACCAGAGCGCGCGCAGGATGGCGATGGGATCGACGCCGGGGTGCTGGTAGAAGTTGGCGTCCTCGGTGGCGACGGTGGCCTGTCGCAGCTCCGGCGGGATTTCTTCCAGCGGGACGGGGGTGTGCAAGCCGGTGTAGGGCGGCGGCATCTCGTAGAGCAGGCGCCCGGTGCGGTCGGTGATCTTGCTGCTGGGCACGGCGGCGTAGGCGCTCAGATCCTCGGGCGAGGGCAGGTCGGCGAGCAGCCAACGCAGGCCTCCCAGGGCAGCAAGGATGACGAGGCCCAACAGTATGAGCGGCAATCTCCAGCGGCGCATCCGACGTCCTCCCGGTGGTTTGCGGCAACCAGGGCCGTGACCGTTTAGGTTTGTGAGCATCCAGGTGCAACGCACTTACGAATCGAAACAAACCGCGCCACAAAGTTCCCCGAGCATAGTTTAGGAATCCCAGACTCGTGAACTCCGGCGAAAGTGCGTCACACTTCAGAAGACTAAACAGATAGCCAGGGCCTGATCACGCCAGCGGGACCGGGCAGCTACTAAACTTCGATGAGGATACGTGAACAGGTCCTATAGCTCAGCTTAGCCGCATGACCTGAAGCTGTCAAATCTGCCAAACAAAAAGAAGCCCTCCAGGGAGTCGAGAGCTCCCGGGAGGGCGTTGAAGTCTCCAGAACTGGTTACGCCAGCGGGTCGTTAGCCAGGATCTCCTCGATGCGCGCCTGCACGTCAGTCGAGAGCTCGACGCCGGACGCCTGGACGTTGTCGCGGACGTGGTGGACTTTGGTGGCGCCGGTGATGGCAGCGCTGATCTCGGGCCGCCGCAGCACCCAGGCCAGCGCCAGCTGAGCCATGGTGATGCCCAGCTCGTCGGCGATGGCGGTGAGGCTGCGCACTTTCTCGACGTTCTCCTCGGTGAGGTCGTTCTTGAGCCAGTCGGTCTTGGCGGCGCGGCTGTCCTCGGGGATGCCGTCGTTGTACTTGCCTGTGAGCAGGCCCTGGGCCAGGGGGCTGAAGACGACGAGGCCCATGCCGTGCTCGGCGGCTTTGGGCATGATGGCGGGCTCGATGTGGCGGTCGAGCATGTTGTAGCGCGGCTGCTCAATCTGGGGGCGGTAGGCGTTAGCGAGGCGCGCGGTGCCGACGGCGTCCTCCAGCTGGGCGGCGTTCCAGACGCTGGTGCCCCAGTAGAGGATTTTGCCCTGGTGCACGAGGTCGTCCATGGCGCGCACGACTTCCTCGACGGGCGTGTTGACGTCGTAGCGGTGGCAGAAGTAGAGATCGAGGTAATCGACGCCCAGGCGTTCCAGCGAGCCGTCGATGGACTCCATGACGTGCTTGCGGCTCAGGCCCCGGTCGTTGACGTCGTCGCTCATGGGCCAGTAGACTTTGCTGGCGATGACGAGGTGCTGGCGATTGAGGCCGAGGTCCTTGATGGCGGTGCCGACGACGCGCTCAGCGTCGCCGCCGGCGTAGATGTCGGCCAGATCGAGGTAGTTAACGCCGTGATCAACGGCGGTCTTGACGCACTTCCGCGTGGTCTCGATGCCCTCGGAGCCACCGTAGGTTAGCCATGCGCCCAGTGCGATTTCGCTGACTTTGATGCCAGATTTTCCTAAGTTGCGGTAGTTCATCTGTGCCTCCTTAAATGTGAGTGGCAGGTTGCAGGTTGCAGGTTGCAGGTTTAGCGGCTGAAGGTGCCCATAAGCTCGGTTTGGGCCAGGATGTGGCCTTCCATGGCGTTGAGCACTTTCGTTTTCTTGGCGCCAGGCTCAAGCTCGAGGGTGGTATCGAGGGCGTAGAGTTTGAAGAGATAGCGGTGGGTGCCGCTGGGTGGGCACGGGCCGCCGTAGTCATTGCGCCCCCAGCTGTTGCGCCCGTGCAGACTGCCGTCAGCCAGCGTGTCCTGGGCCGGTAGGGCCTCGGGCAGTTCGCGGGCGTCGGTGGGGATGTTGTAGAGCACCCAATGCACCCACGTGCCGGCCGGCGCGTCGGGATCGTCGGCGATCAGGACGAAGCTTTCGGTGCCCTCAGGCGGATCGCTCCACGAGAGGGGCGGCGAGATATCTTGCCCGTCACACGAATATTTCGTAGGAATGGTTCCTTCATGCTCAAATGCAGAACTGGTCAAGTCAAAATCCATCGGTTCCTCTCCTTCCTCCGCCGGTGGTGACGTGGGCGCGGCTGTAGGCGTCGCACCGGCACCGCAGGCGGAAAGTATTATACCTGCCACGATCAAAAGCAAGAAAACTGCTTGTTTCACCACGTCCTCCTTTCAGACCAACGTGCGAACGTTTTAACGTTTGAACGTTCCAACGTTGTAGATGTCCAGCAGGTCGCGCAGCATGGTTGCCGCCGAGGGGACCGGCGTCGGCTCGTCGATGATGGCGGTGAGGGTGCCGTAGATGTCGGTGGTGTAGACGATGCCCAGCTGCTTGCATCCCAGCCGACCCAGGGGATGATCGGTGGATAGCGCGGTGGGTGTCACGGAGAGGGCGTAGGTGCCGTCGGATCGGCGGTCGGCCCGGGCCAGCAGCCGGTAGCGTTCGCCCCGCGCTCGGGCCGACCGCAGTTCGTCGATGTCCACGTCGAGGACGCTGGCGCACGGCACGTCCGCCATACGAGCCGGACAATCAAGGACGGCGTTGGCGAGGATGACGAGTTTCGCCGCCGCGTCCCAGCCTTCGAGGTCCCAGCGACCGTCGCCTTCCAGGACCCCTTCCTCGCAGGCACGGTTCCGTGCTGCGTCCCAGGTCGCGCCGGCAGCCAACAGGTCCATGACGTAGCCGGTGGTAAGGTTGGGTACGGTCTCCAGCCGCTCAATGGTGGCGCCCCGCAGGTCGCGCGCGCCGAGGTTGATAGCGGGCAGTCCACCGGCGACGGTGCCATCGAAGCGCAGTTGGACGCCGTGCTCAGCAGCCAGCGCGTGGAGTTCGTCGAAGGCGACGACCAGCGGTCCCTTGTTGGGCGTGGCGACGTGCATGCCGCGCTGCAGCGCCGTGCGCACGCAGGTCAG
>DAOTUH010000232.1:0-6008 GCA_034437255.1 Anaerolineae bacterium | reverse complement strand
ACGCCTGCCTCTTCCAGCGTCGCTTCTTGCTTGTCCAGGTCCTGCGGATCGCCCGCTGTGCCGCAGACCGAGGCGATGAAGACCACCTCGCGTCCATCGGCCTTGGCGACTTCTTGCGCTTCTTTGATGGCCTCGGCTGCTGCGCCCGCCGGATCAAGGTGTGCGCCGTAGCCCAGCACCACATCTAAGAAGATGACGGCGGTCTCCGGATCCTCAGCCTCGCGCACGATGCGCCGGTTGCGCAGCGTCGGATCTAACATGGGATGCAGCCGCCCGACGGTGAACTCGTCCTCGCCCAGATCGACGGCGATGTGCCCCACGCTGACGTTGGAATCCTCCATGCGCAGTTTCTTATCGACCGGCGCGTTGGAGACGACCTCAAAGCCCATCTTGCCCAGGATCAACTGGGTCTCGTAACAGAAGGTCCCGCCGCTGAACAGCCCACGGAAGTATTTCTGCCCCGCGCCCAACTTCTCTTTGAGCGCCTCAGCCTGCGCCTTCAGATCGACGTTCTGCTGATCCAGGCTCTGCAGCGCCTCGTCCGCCACGTCGCCCTGTGCCAGGGCCGCCGCAAGATAGGCGGCTTCTTCCAACGTCTCCGCCGCGATGCCGCTTGCGTCCTTGATCGTCTGCGGATCGCCGCCTAGGAAGCAGACCACGGCGGGTTTATCAGAAGCCTGCACCTGTTTCAGCACCTTCTCCGCGATTTCCGACGCCGGCGGCTTGGAGACGAGGAGCAACACCTCGGTCTTTGGATGCGCCTGCAGCGCCTTGAGTCCCTCCAGCATCATGATGCCGCCCACGTCGGTGGATAGATCGCGCCCGCCGGTGCCGATACCCTGCGTGATCCCCACGCCCATGCGCGTCAGATTGCTGGTGACCGATTGCAACCCCGTTCCGGCAGCGGCGACGACGCCCACCGGCCCCGGAGTGATGGCGTTGGCAAAGCCCAGCGCGATCCCGTTGATGATGGCGGTCCCGGCGTCCGGCCCCATGACCAGCAGGCCCTTCTCGCGCCCGATCTCCTTGAGCGCCTTCTCGTCCTCCACCGTGACGTTATCGCTGAACAGGAAGATGTGCTTGCCCTTCGCCAGCGCCTCCCGCGCGACGCCTGCCGCGTAGCGACCGGCGACGGAGATCAGCACCATGTTCGCGTCGTCCATCCGCTTGACCGCAGCCGCTAACGTCTTGGGTGGCTGCTGCAGCCCGCCCTCTTCCGTGGGCGTGCGAGAGGCTTCCATCAGCGCATCTGCTTTTTCCATGGCCTCCTCGGCCGCCGCCCCGCTGTCGGCGCGCACGGCGATGACCAGGTCATCGGACGATGCTGCCTCGGCCTCCGGCGTCAGGAGATCGGCGTCCGCCAGAATGCCCTTGTTGGCCGGGGTGCCCATCACCACGGCGGCATCCCCGATCCCGTCGAGGTCCAGGAGCCCCTGCGCGACTTCCAGCAGGGTCACGGAGTCATAGTACTCTCCACTTTTAATACGTGTTTTGGTGATCAAAATAACCTCCTTACGAAAACTGAGTTGCAGGTTGCAGGTTGCAGGTTACACAACGTTCACAGACACTCGTGCGCGTGCAAAAAGCCCAGTAGCATGTCAAAGCCCGAGGTGGCGCCAAATGAAAGCACGGTCGTGGCTGCCTGCTCAACAGCCAACGTGTCGCGGTTCGCGAGCGCCCGCAGCAGCGCGTGCCAATGCACGTCGGCGAGACCATCGCGCGCCGCTTTCAGGAACGCCCGGCTGATGCGGTTAGTACGGGGAGCAGCGGTCTGGGTGATCCCATCGCAGAGCTCTCTACAAAACGCAAAACTGGACACGAGCGCGTGCTCTGTGTCCAGTTCTTCGGCATGACCGTGGGCAATGCTCCACAGGCCCAACATGACGCCGGCAAGGTAATCGTCGCCCGAAGGGGTCAGGCCCGGCCCCAATCCCGCCAATCCAGCCGCCGCGCGCCGAATCGCCGCCGCGTCCTGGAGACGGAGGGCTTCATCCAACGCACTGGCTCTTTCGTGCAGCTCTCCCTGCGTCAATCCGAATGACGGATTGTCCTCCGAGCGTGACGCAGCCTCGGCTACGACCTGTTGCAGCGTATGGAGCGCAGTCGCCGTTGGAGCCAGCTGTTCCCACGGAGGGCGCGCCTCCCAGAGACGTGGCCTGGGTTCAAACTGCAAGCGCCAAGGACCGATCTGGCATCCGCCCTGATCCGCGTCCAGGGTAAAGCACCGGGGTAGCGCATGCGCGGGAAGATACGGCACCACCACGTTGAACGGACCGTCACCGATGTCGGGTAGAACCAACGCCACGACCGCATCGTCAATCCACAAGTCTACCGCACGGCGAAAGCGCCCCAACACCCGCCCTTCCGCCGATGTTCGCAAGAGAGGCCACACTTGACGACTCAACGAGTGCACAGGGAGAACTACCACCCTTGAGGATTGAAAAAGGGAACGCCGTTGGCTTGTCAAGACCTCAGATTGAGAAAGCATTATCTCCTGATCGAAAGAGGTTTAGAGATAACTAGCTGGAAAGAGATCCAGCAGCATTTTGAAGATGTAACTGTACAGATATGAACGAACCTTCGTCCCGCCTGACAATTTTCATTCTATGTCTGTGGATTTAGTTTGTCAAGTTACATATTTAACCGAGGTCCTGACGTTTGTACAAAAGACGATGCTTCTGGCTTATCAAGATATCGACCTGGGAGTTGTGGACTGCTTGGATACAGGAATGCGTAAAACGTGAGGCTTGAACACGCCTCACGTTTTACGTTTTACGTTTCCCATCTCATGAATCTTCGCCCTCATACCACAACGGCACAAAGTCGAATTTGTCGACGTCGACCAGGCCCTTGTCCGTCAGTTTCAACTTGGGGATGACTTCTAGCGCAAGGAAACCAAGATGCATAAAGGGATCGCCTAATGGGGAACCGAGCGCTTCGGCGGCATCCAGCAGCGCTTCCATCTCCGCGTGCACGGCCTCGACCGGATGTTTGGACATCAGCCCGCCGATGGGCAGCGCGATACTGCCCAGCACGGTCTCGCCCCCGGCGGCGACGAGGCCGCCACCCAACTCCTTGACGGCGCGCACCGCCGTGAGCATCGAGACGTCATCGACGCCTGCGACGGTGAGATTGTGGCAGTCGTGTCCCACGCTGCCGGCGATGGCGCCCCGCTTGAGGCCCAGCCCTTTGACGAAGCCCAGGCCCACGTTGCCGGTGCCACGGTGGCGCTCGACGACCGCCAGTTTCAGCACGTCGTTCTCCACGTCGGCGACGACCTCGCCGTCCTCCACCTTGGGCGTCATAATCAGCTCTTTGGTCACCAGCTGATCGGGCACGATGCCGATAACGCGGATATGGGTACCCTCCGCAGGCACGCGGAAGGAGAGCGCGTCCAGATGGACGTGGACGCTGCCGCGCACCGCGCTCTCGTCGACCTCGGGCTCGGGCCACGCGGCGCCGACGGCCTCTCCGTCCTCGGCCACCAATCGGCCACCGCTGAAGACCAGCTCCGCGCGGAACGCCTCCAGCGAGGCCGTGACGATCAAGTCGGCGCGGCGGCCCGGTGCGATGGCGCCCCGGTCATCCAGACCAAAGGCCTCGGCGGCGTTGAGCGTCGCCATACGCACGGCCTGCACCGGGTCCAGCCCGTCTCGGATAGCCAGGCGCATGAGATAATCGATCTGGCCCTCGTCCAGCAGCTCCGCCGGGTGACGGTCATCGGTGGCGAAGGCGAAGCGGCGCATGTTCTCCGGCGTGACGGCGGGCAGCAAGTCGCGGAGATTCTTGGCCGCCGTCGCCTCGCGGATGAAGATGTGCATGCCCGCGCGCACCTTCTCCAGCGCCTCCTCCTGCGTCATGCTCTCGTGGTCGGTCGAAGGGCCGGCGGCTGCGTAGGCCTGCAACCACTTGCCGGTGACGCCGGGCGCGTGCCCGTCGATGTGTCCGCCCTGAAACGCCATCAACTTATCAAGCGCCCCCGGCAGCCCCAGCACCGCGCCAGGCACGTTCATGAACTCGGCCAGCCCCAGCACGCGCGGTAGATCGCGCAACGCCGCCAGATCGTCGGCGTCCAGTGCCGCGCCTGCCGTGCCCATCTCTGTCGCCGGGACGCACGAAGGCAGATTGACGAAGACGGTCAGCGGCAGCCCCTCCGAGGCCGCGACCATGTAGCGGATACCGTCGGCGCCGGCGACGTTAGCGATCTCGTGCGGATCGGTCACCACGGTCGTCGTGCCGCGCGGTACCACAGCGCGCGCAAACTGCAGCGGCGTCACCATGGACGATTCGATGTGTACGTGCCCGTCGATGAGACCAGGTATCACGAATCTGCCACCCAGATCAATGACCTCATTTCCTTCATACCCTTCCCCAACGGCGGCGATGGTCTCCCCCACGATCGCAACCTCTTGCTCCAGAATCTCGCCGGTGAAGACGTTGAGCACGCGCCCGTTGCGCAGGACCAAATCAGCCGGCGCGTCCCCCCGCGCCACCTCCAACACGTTTTGCAATGCTTTGCGGTCCATCGTTTCCCCCCTTAATAGTCTGATAGTCCGGCAGTCTGATGTTGAATGGATGTTGATTATACTCAGGTCAGGGCCAGAGACAAACCTACCCCCCAGGCGTGGATGGGTCCGCCTCCGAGGGACCGGCCCCAGCTAGCTGGGGCCGGTCCCCTGACCGCGCCAGCCATTTTCACAACTGAGATGAGCCCCCTGAATCCTATCAGTACTCACAAGCCAGACCTCGGATTTTTTGGAAAAATCCGAGGTCTCGCATCAGGGCTTTTTATTTCTCGAAAGCGTGTATAATAACGTCCGTTCACTCGCGAGGACGGGTTGGTGTGTCTGTCGTTCCTCAGGTCAGCCGAGAGGCCAGGACCTTGTTACGCCAGAGGTACCAACACGACCCGCCAGACAATTTCGAGGAGGCAATTGAATGAGTACCACATTTATGAAGGCGCCCCAGTATTTCTTCACGTCCGAGTCGGTGACCGAGGGACATCCCGATAAGATCTGCGACCAGATTTCCGATGCGGTGCTGGACGCGATCATCGCCGACGATCCCGACGCGCGGGTCGCCTGTGAGGTCTCCGTCACCACCGGGCTGATCCTGGTGGCGGGAGAGATCACCACCAGCACCTACGCGGATATCGGGCAGCTGGCCCGGGACGTGGTACTGGACATCGGGTACAATCGCGCCAAGTACGGCTTCGACGGGGAGACCTGCGGCGTCATCGTCAGCATCAAGGAACAGTCCGGCGACATCGCGCTGGGTGTAGATAAGGCCCTGGAGGCCAAGACCGGCGAGATGTCCGAAGCGGAGATCGACGCCACCGGCGCCGGCGACCAGGGCATGATGATCGGCTTCGCCTGTAACGAGACGCCGGAGCTAATGCCCTTGAGCATCTCGTTGGCCCACGCGCTGACGCGCCGCCTCACGGAGGTCCGCAAAGAAGAGCGCCTTCCCTATCTACGCCCCGACGGCAAGAGCCAGGTCACCGTGGAGTACGCGCACGGCAAGCCCAAGCGTGTGGATACGGTGGTCATCAGCACGCAGCACGCGCCGGAGATCAGCCAGGAACAGATCCGCGAGGACGTCATTGAGCACGTGGTCAAAGCCGTCATCCCGGCGGAGATGTTGGACGAGGCCACCAAGTACTACATCAATCCTACCGGGCGCTTCGTCACCGGCGGTCCGCAGGGCGACGCCGGTCTCACCGGGCGCAAGATCATCGTCGACACCTACGGCGGCGTCGCCCGCCACGGCGGCGGCTGCTTCTCGGGCAAGGACCCAACGAAGGTCGACCGCTCCGCTACCTACATGGCGCGCTACATCGCCAAGAACCTGGTGGCGGCAGGCGTCGCGGACCGGTTGGAGCTCCAGGTCTCCTACGCCATCGGCGTGGCGCGACCGCTCTCCTTGGCCGTGGAGACCTTCGGCACGGGCAAGATCCCTGATGACGAGATTGTCGCGCTGATCAAGACCCACTTCGATCTGCGGCCCGC
>DAOTUH010000231.1:0-4200 GCA_034437255.1 Anaerolineae bacterium | reverse complement strand
GTTGAGTGTGATCAGCGGCTTGGCCTTTCTCCTGGCCTTTCCGCCGTACGGGATATGGTGGCTGGCCTGGATCGGCTGGGTGCCGGTGTTGTTGGCGCAGTACCGCGTGATCCCAGCCAAGCTCTCGATGCTCCCCCCGGCGCTCGCGACGTTTGTCTGGTTACAGGGCTATCTGGGACCAGTGTTCGGCGGTTCCGGCAACTTTATGGAGTATTTACCGCTGGCAATCTTCTTCCTCTCACTGCTGACGGAAAGCGGCAATCGCAGATTCAACGAGCGCACCCACTACCGGTGGTTCGTGTTCCAGGGATCAATCAGTGCGGCCGCTAACGAGATGATTCGTCTCTTCATCCCTATCGCGGGAACGTGGGGCTTCATCGCTTACACTCACTACGAACAGCCGTGGCTCATCCAACCCGTGAGTATCTTTGGCATCATCGGTATGGGCTTCCTTATTATCCTGGTCAACTACGCCTTGACGCAGGGCGCGCTGTGGCTCTTCGATCAACGCTGGTCTTTGGACGAGGACGTGCCCCAGCTGAAACGCCGTCACGTGCAGCGCTGGCTGGCGGGCGCGGGCGCGGCCTTGGCCATCTGGGTCATACTCAGCCTGATGATGTTTCGCACGCCGGAGACGCCCACGGTGCGCGTAGCCGCCATCCAGCCGGATACGTCGCCCATCGTCTCGGCCAATCAGGGCAAGGCCGAGCTCGTCGCTCAGCTGCACGCGCGCATGATGGAACAAACTCGTGAAGCCGCCCAACAGGGGGCCGAATTCATCATCTGGCCCGAGGGCACGTTGCAGGACGACCCTCAGGTTAGCGATCCGCTGGGGCTTACCGACCTGGCGCAGGATCTGGGCGTATACCTGGTCGTCGGCTACGTGGTCGATGTCTCGCCGGGGGTGTTCCGCAACGAGGCGACCATCATCGATCCGTCGGGCGAGTTCCTGGGCGTCTTCGGCAAGGATCATCCGGTGACGTTTGCCGGGGAAACCAGCCCCACTCGGGGGACCTATCCCGTCTACGATACTGCGTTGGGCACGCTGGCGACCATCATCTGTTACGATCAAGATTACACCGACACCACGCAACGGATGGCGCGGCAGGGCGCGCAACTCGTGGCCGTACCCTCCAACGACTGGAGCGGCATCGCCGATAAGCACTACGCGCACACCGTCTTCCGCGCCGCCGAGAATCGTGTGGCCATGGTCAAATCCGACGGGGGGTTCGATTCCGCCGTCGTCGATCCCTACGGGCGCCTGCTCGCGTTGGCCGTGCACCCGGAGGGCGGTGAAGCCACCCTGGTCTCCGACGTGGCGCTGGGCAGCGGCAAGGGCACCCTTACCACTCACCTGAGCGATTGGTTCGGGTGGGTGAGCCTCGCGGGACTGGTCTTCTTCACCTTTGGGAGCTCGTGGCTGGTGAAACGAGCGGATGCGTCCGCTCGTTAACGCACCTGGTCTCCGGCGAAGATGTTGGCGAGAGGCGCGGCGTTGAGCGTGCTGCGGTTGCCGTGCGGGTTATCGCAAATCGCTGGCAGGTAGAGGTTCAAAACCTGTAGGAGGGGTCGGGTTGAGACCACAGTGTTTTCCACGCCGTATCAAAGGGTCACAAGCATCGGGTATCCACCGCACCGATGTCTTGTTGATCCTCCTTATCGGTTGCTCTCTTCGCCGTTGCGTTCTACGCCAGAAACAAATACAGCAACTCTGATCCCCTGGGCTGTCTCTTGACGTCCCAAGCGATCATCGAACAGGGGACCATCCGACTGGACGCTTACGAAGACACCCTTGTTGAACACAGGAATCTCTACGGCGGGAGAATCATAAGACGGCACGACCACTGGTATTACTATTTTCCCCTAGGCACCTGCCTGTACTCAACGCCCTTTGTGTGGGTGGCGAATTCTGCCGGCATGGACATGTCCCACGTAGTCTCCAACGCGCCCGTTGACGACTTCGCGTTGCAAAACGTCATCGCGGCCCTATCTGTCGCCGTTTGCACAGCGTTGATATATGGGGTATGCCGTTGCTTCTTTGCGCCCGCTTACAGCGCCGGTTTCTCCCTGGCGTTTAGCCTCGGCAGTCCCATCATGAGCACCATGGGCACGGCCCTCTGGAGCTTGAATTTCGAGGTGCTATTTTTGTTGTTGTCGACCCTGCTGCTTGTGCGTGACCAGCAGCAGAAGGGCAACCTCAATACGTATCTGCTCGGGTTTTTCATGTTTTCAGCGTATCTATGTCGCCCGACCTCGGCTATTTTTATCACCCTTGTCTTACTCTATGTTTTATCAGACAAAGCCTTCGGTGAGTTCGTAAAACTGGCGGCGACGCTTCTGCTTCTTTTTGCTGCTTTTGTAACCTTTTCACGCCTCGAGTATCAGCAAACGCTGCCGCCTTACTATGCACCTCAACGCATCGCGCAATCTGACCATTTTGTAATCGCACTCTATGGAAACCTATTGAGTCCGGCGAGAGGACTATTGGTGTATTGCCCTTATCTGTTGGTCACGATAGTGGGAATCTTTTTGGGCTATCGATCGCTGACGCGATCCTGGCTATTCTGGCTGGCAAGTGCTTGGTTCGTCCTGCACCTCATCGCGATCTCCAGATTTCCTCATTGGTGGGGAGGACATAGTTACGGGCCCCGTCTGTTGACAGACGTCATGCCCGCCTGGATCCTGCTGACCCTGCTGGTCTGGGAACACGCGGGCTTGACGGCGTCCATCACCTTGCGCAGGGCAACCTCTGCTATCTTTTTGGGTCTGTCCTTAATCAGTATCGCGATGCACACGTATCAAGGCCTGTATAATCCCGTCACCGGACTCTGGAACACCTCCCCCAACATCGATAGCTATCCCGAATACTTATTCGATTGGAAATATCCGCAATTTATGGCAACCCCTGAGAGGTTGCAGGAACGTCTTGAACTCCATCAAGAGCGATATGAATAAAACGCCCGTTCGCCTTGACCGGGGAACCCGGATTGTTCCACAGGCAGGCCGGCAGCGTTGCCTGCACTGGGCGAAGCCGAAATGTACGTGTAGAACCAACCGTCGCCGTGACGCTCTCGGCGCGTACCAGCCGCCCGGCGGCGTTGTAGGTGTAGGTGAGGGTGCGCGTGATCGTGGTATATCCGCCCCCGCCGGTGACGGTAACGTAGCGAGTGCACGTCAACACGTCGCTGCCGCACGGCCCACTGACCGCCAAGGAGACCGTGTAGACGCCGGTCTGGGTGTAGAGGTAGCTGGAGTAGTAAACGCAAGGGCTTCCCTACGTCGCCAATGGCAGATCAATACTTTCCATATCCGCGCCATTCGTCCTGAAGGACAGGATGTTCCGGACCATATACGAGGCTATACAGAATATCCTCGACCGGCGTCGATGGTTCAAGACTATAAGGGTAATCATCCTGGATGGGAAGCCTAACTAGTGCAAACATATCCGGATAGGACATAATCAACTGCGCATCATAATTGTGAATCCCTACTGCTCCAACTTCAACACCCGCTGGTTCTCCGTATTTTTCAATAACATCCCGAACTGTGATTCTTGCAGGGCTGAATCCAACCATATACACCAGATGACTCTCTCTTTCGAACATAATGAACATCTGCAGGCCACACTTTATCCCTCTAAACCCACCTTCCGTTGTTTTGTCAAAAGATTCACAGCTCTCAATAACACCTCTGTCCTGAAGAATCGCCATAACCTCTGTTTCCGTTGTTTCCCCTGGTGTGATTCCCCAAAAGCAAGGTGGGCCACATGGCGTTTCCGAAAGGAAACCTCCATCGCCGATCTTGACCGTTCTCTCCGGTATCCTAGAATGAACCTTACAGGACGTGAAGAGTATGAGAATTGCTACGCACGTCACAAATCTCGGTAAGCACACCTTCAATATGATTGAAATTGCTCTTGAGACCACCTCAGTTTCTCTTCTCATGGGATAACTCCTGTCCCGTCAATCAACCGATTGACATATTCCCAATGCCAGCAGCCTCCCAGCCCAGGGTGTCGTGACCGACGAGATACAACGCGTCGCCGTCGCTCAGGAGCTCCGGCACGCCGGTGGCCCAGTCCCAGGCATAGGCAACGGATGTACCGGATGGAACGGAGTGTCCCACACGCAGGCCCGCTGCATTGTACGTATACACCACCGTCGAGGTGACGCTCGCCGCGCGCACCATTCTGCCTGCCGC
>DAOTUH010000230.1:0-2675 GCA_034437255.1 Anaerolineae bacterium | reverse complement strand
AATGTCTCTTCACCGGCAGCCCGGCGCCTTTTGAAGCCACCGCGTATGAGCAACCCATCCTGGAGGCGTGGAACGACCGGCTCAAAGGGCGGCGCCTGCGCTACGTACCGCATCTGGGCGAGCTGGCCGAGATTCCCGAGCCCCGGCCGGACGTCACCTTCCTCAACTACACCCTGGTGGATGAGACCCTGCATCAGAGCACCATCAAGTTGGGCGTCTCTCATGCCAAGGAGATCCGCCGCCGTCTGAACGATCTGGTGGACGCAATTCGGGAGTTCGCGCGGCGCAGCGACGCGGAGCGGGAGCTGGTGGTTATCGTCGGTTCGGATCATGGTTCGACGCGGATCCCTGCCGACGTGCCCAACATTATTGATCAGGCTTTCTACACCGAGCGCCTGGAAGATCCCCACCACCGGTATATCGCCGTGGATGACGCCGCGCTGGCGCAGTTGCCGGATAACGTTGATTTTGAGTGTTATCGATTGCGCAAAGGGGTCTTGGATCTCAATGCCAACTATCTGGTGGCCCGGGGGTACGGACGTTTCAAGAAGACCGATGAGACCACCTATGTGCACGGCGGCTTGACGCCGGAAGAGAGCATCGTGCCGCTCTGCGTCTTCGAGCCCGTGGAGGAGAAACCCAAGCCATTGACAGTGCGGCTGCTCGAGGACGAGTTCCGCTACGGAGCCAAAGCCACCCTGCACCTGGAGCTGGTTAACGTCAATCCATATCCGTGCATGGATCTGCGGGTTGACGTGCTCGACGCGCACATTGACGCTGAGCCCTTTCACCTGGACTCCTTGCTGGGCCGTGAGGACGCGACCGTTGACATGCCGATTCGCATCTGGCGGCGTGAAGACGAGGTCACCACGATCCAACTGAAAATCTCTTATCAGATCCTGGGAGAGCGCAAGCGCCGGTTAGAGACCTTACCCATCACCATGCGCTCGATGATGGAGAGTAGTTTTGATTTGGAGGATTTGGACTAGATGGAACCTTTTGAACAGAAAGCGTTAGATTACTATGGCGAGGTCATCATCAACAAATACCTCATCCACGAAGCCGGCTTTGGCGCCCGCGCCATCCCGGCCTACGTGGGTGAGTGGATACTCTCTCACTACGTCAAAGGTGGGCAGCTGACCGAAGCGACCCGCGACAAGATCGCCGGGTTTATCAACAAGTATTTCCCACCCAAAGGCCAGAAGGACGACATCAAGAACCGCCTGATCAACGGCGAGGTAGTGCGGTTGTTGGATGACTACCGCGTCTCCGTCAACCTGAAGACGGGCAAGCGGCGGCTGCACATCCCCCTGCTCGACGTGGCCGATGCCCGAGTCGCCAGGGAAATCGTGGACGAAAACGAACTTCTCGTCACCAGCGGCGTGTGGGGATTGGGCGACCTGATGTACGTTCCCCCGGAGATGTCTTCGGAGCAGGGGCGTATCTGGATGCGCGAGTTCCGCCCGTTTCAGGTCACCAGCGTGGACTTTGGTTACTTTAGCGATTGCCGAGAGTATTTCACCTTTGAAGAGTGGCTGGACCTCATGGTTTCCAGCATCGGTTTCAACCCTCATGCGGTCACCCATTATCAGAAGATGCTGCTCATCACCCGGTTGATCCCGTTGGCTGAGCCTCGGGTGAACATCATGGAATTGGCCCCCAAGGGCACGGGTAAATCTTTCGTCTATGATAACCTCTCTCGCTACGCACGGGTCATTGGTGGTGGCAAGATCACGCCCGCCGTTCTCTTTCACAATCTCAGGACCCACGCGCCGGGCCTGATCACGCGCTACGACACCATCGTGCTCGACGAGATCCAGAGCGTGCGCGGTGATAGTGCCGGCGAGCTGGCCGCCGGCCTCAAAGTGTATATGGAGTCTGGGCGTTACAGTCGCGGCAATACCACTGGCACCGCCGAAGCGGGCTTTGTGATGCTGGGCAACATCCCATTGGATGAACACCGTCGCCCCCTGCACCAGGAGGAGGGCCTGCTGCACGAAATCTCCAACTTCATGCAGCAGACGGCGTTTGTTGACCGCATCCACGGCCTGCTGGCCGGCTGGGAGATGGAGCGCATCACCACGGACACGCCCTCGCGCTCCCTGGGTTTCAAGGGTGATTTCTTCTCGGAAATCCTTCATATCTTACGCGCGCAGATGATCTACGGCGAGTACGTCTCCGAGAACCTGCGCCTCCGCAACTGCGACGACCTGCGCGATCGCAAAGCCATCGCCCGCCTGGCGACCGGCTATCTGAAGCTGCTCTTCCCCGACCTCAGCCCGATGCCAGAGCAGTTCCGCGAGTATTGCGTGCGTCCAGCCGTGGCGCTCCGTCAGCGCGTACGCGATGAGCTGCATCGCATGGATCCAGAGTATGTGGAGGTGGAGATTGGGGTGGGATGACAACGGACTTGAACTGTTACGAGCCGTTGACATTCCCTTGAGGACGACATATACTGCGTACAAGACAGGTCAGGTTAGGTTGTGAGCCCATGTCCAAGACAAGGTATCAAAATCTGTAGCTTTAGGAAAGGTAGTTTATGCCTCTGCACAACTGCTCAAAATGGAGCATTTTGCCCCCTAGATATACGGATGATGGATATTTCATACACTATCTGTAGGGGGCAAGACAAAAAGCAGTCAGAAAACATGAAATGCCCTGAGGGGCATTAGGAC
>DAOTUH010000229.1:0-13647 GCA_034437255.1 Anaerolineae bacterium | reverse complement strand
CTGGCGCGCCACGGCGCGCCCCTGACTGGAGCGCACGTCGACGACCGGGGTATCGAGAAGCACCAACGTCGCGGTCAGGGTCTCCGTCGGTGCCGCGTCGGCCCGCAGTGCTGGCAAGGCCCAGATATCTACCTTGTGTCCCGGTTGCACCTGTCCACCCACGGCCCGGGCCGGATCCACCGGCACCGAGACCACGCTCAACGCGGGATCAGAGACCAGGCGATAGGCTGCCGGAGAAACGGCGTGGGCCTGATAGACGACCAGGCCCGGCTGCAGCGGGATCTGCGCCACCTGCCCCACCAACGCGTCATCCACTGTATAGATCGGCTCCTCGAGCAACGTGCGCGGCACCTCGCGCTCTTGCAGCAGCTCGGCACCGATCAAGGCGCCGGCCGGAATCGGAACCTGCGGCACCGGTACCGTCGCAGTCGTCGTCAACCGGTCGAAGTACGTGTACACGCCATACCCGGCGCCGGCGGCCAGGAGCAGGGCGACAAAGCCTAAGATAACTTGGGTACGGCGATTCATGCGTTCCTCCAGCCGGGATAGATGGTTTGCAGCACGCGTCGGCCCAGTTTGCCCCGCAGCGGATCGCGCACGTTGCTGAGGGTAAAAGCTGGTTTCTCCGGCAGTGACACGCGTCCGACGACGCCGGCGCGGTTGAGGCCCAGCGCAATCTGACGATCCGTGTGGGCCCGTAGGTCCTTGACCAGCTTCACGGCCTCCACTTGCGCATCCGCGCGCTCGTCGGCCAACACGTAGACCTGATCCACCTCCACGTACGCGACCAGCGGGTGCCACGCGGCGGCGTCGTAGGCCACGTAGATATAGTCGGCGTGCAGCTGCTGCCAGTGGGCCGTGAGTTGCTCCGGCGCCAGCAGTTCGGCCGTGGCGCCGTCCATCAGGCCCAGCGTCACGCCTTCCCAGGTCGGATAGGCGGCGCCTTGCGTGACGACCTGATAGAGTGTGGCGCCCTCCACGCCGGTCACGGCCTGCAGCGCCGAGGGGCCGGGCGCCAATTCGACCACCGCCGTGGGCAGGCCCGTCTCGCGGTGAAACGCCCGGGCCGAGGCCAGGGCCAGCGTGGTCTTGCCCACGCCCCCGGCCCAGGCCGTGAAGGCCACGCTGCGCGGCGGCAACATGGAACCCAGCCCCGCGCTGGCGACCGCCCGCTCCAAAGCCCCCACCGGATCCAGCAGAAACGTCGGGCCGTCCATGAAGACCAGGTCCGGGCTCTGCACGGCGCTCTCCAGACGCGCCCGCCGCTCGGCGGGGCCCGCCAACTCCCCCACGTCGATGACGGCCAGGTGCGCCCCCTGGAGTTCCCGGTACGCACCCTGGGCACTCAATGCCTCCCGGCGCTCCAACCGCACGTTCTCCAGGTGCGTCGCGGCCTCCTCCAGCGCAGCCGGAACGTGAGCGTGCCGGGTGGCCAGAAGCGCGACTAACTCTGATTTACGCGTCCAAAAGGGCATCTAGTCTCCTCCCTCGGTTTTCTCTACGGCAGCCGCCGGCGCTTGCCGGGGGAGGGGTACTTCGATGCGCGGCGCTATGGGACTGTCACCGGTTTGCGCCGGATTCAGGAGCACCACACACGCTCGCATTAGATTGGGCGTACCGAGAAACCGCAGTGCAGTGGTGGCCCGCCCCTGGGTGATCAACGCCAGCAGATCGCGGCGCGCCTGTTCCAGACTCACCCCTTCAACGTCGTACGGCTGTCCGGCACACAGAAGTAGCGGTAAATCCATCAAGGGATCGGCGGCGCCGGAGCCGCGCACGGTGAGCGAGACCACCGTGGTGTGGCCGACGTGTCGGGCGCCCAACGCCCGGATATGGAGATGGCTGCCCCACACCTCGGCGTCCCCCACGTTTTCTTCGGGCTCTGGAACCGCCGGGGGTTGTTCGGGCGCCTCTTCCGCTGCTTCCGGCGTCGGTCGTGCCCCGACGGCGTAGGCTACCTGTCGCCGCAGCTCCGCGATTTCGCCGGCGAGCACGATCGTATTCACGATCAGTCCCAGGACAGTCAAGCTCACCAAGACCCATATAGCGATGCGTTCACGCCTGGTCACGTGCGGGCTCCTCTTCCGGTAGCGTGTCTGGGTGTAAGTAGAGCGGATAGGCATAGAGCGGCGCCCCGTCCAGCCAGATTTCGACCGTGTAGGTGCCCGGTTGGGGCATGACCGGTTCTAAGAGCAGGATCTGGTTCATCTGGCCCTGCCCGCCCTGGATGGTATCTTCGACCTGATCTAAGGCTTCGCCCTCTGGACCCACCACCCGAACCCCGGTGTGATAGGCCTGCTCTGCGTTCCCTCCTGACCAGAGGACCACGATCTTGAGCGCCACCCGGGCCGGAAACCGCCGCGCAAAGAACGTAGTCGCAATGCGCTCGGCGGTCACCAGGTCGTCCTGCCACAGGGCGACGTTCTCGGCCGGAAACGAGCCCAACAGCCGCAAAGCGTGGGGAGCGGGGGTCGTGACGCCCCGCAGCAAGGTCCGGGCGGCTGCGGCTATATGAAAGGCGATAAGCTCCTTGTCGGTGTCCAATAATGCCGCCGCTTCCGGCACGGTGCGCGGCCCCTCACCGTCGAGGCCCGCCAGCGCACTGAGCACCGCGCGCTGCTCTTCGCTCAACAAGGAGAGTAAGCCGGGTATCGAAACTTGGGTATGAGGCATGGGCTGTCTGTCCTCCTATTCACTCCGTTAACTCGATCTGAATCGGCAAGCGCCGGCCAATGCTATGCGCACCCCACGTCCTACCAGATGCGGTATCCTCCGCCTCTTCCTCGACCGGCCAGGGCAGGTCGGGAAGCACCTGGCGGGCCATACGCGCCACGGTGGGGCCATACAACGGGGCGTCCAGGGCGTGACCGGTGACGTCCTCCAACATCGGCACCTGGGGATCTTCAGGCAGGCCGTAGACCGCCGGAAAGTGGGCATCCTCTCCCCGACAATGGCGCTCGAACTCCGCCCCGGTCAGCCCACCTCGCCGGGCGACGACGACGGCCCGCACGTCGGCGCCCCGCCGGCGCAGCGTGTGGACGGCGCGCACTGCCGTCAGGCGCCCTTCTCCGGTGGGCCGGGTCAGGATAACCAGCGGCGCTTGCCGCAACCAGGTGTCATCCTTGAGATATCCAGTGCCGATCTCCCAGACGGCGAGCGGGAAATTCGCGGCGACGTGCCGCTCTCTGCTCAGGGACGTGACGTACAACCGCGTAGTGACGCGCTGCGGTTGTCCATCCGCGACGGCGCCCAAACGGGCCAGGATCGCCAGCTGATCTACGCTGGCTACCAGGCTCTTGATCCCGTCTTTCGCCGCTGCAGCCGCTAACGTCAGCGCCAGCGTCGTGGCCCCGGCCCCGCCCACCACGGGATAGAGCAGCAGTTCGACCGCTGGCTCAGCGAGACGTGCTTGACGCTCTGACGCCTGAACCGGCGCGCGTCGTTTTGCCGGTTCCTTGGGAGGCGGCTCAGGTGCCGGGGCCTCGGCTTCTGTCAGCGCAGCCGCCGCTTCCGCCCACGGGGTGTGCAGCGGCAGGACGGTAGCGACCGCCTTGAGGTCCGGCGTCACCTCGTCGGGCGCCAGCAACAGCACGACGGGGACCGGCAGCGTTTGCAGGCCGTCCGCTAACTCAGGCGCCGCGTAGCCCAACAAGCCCCGGATCAATATGCCCTCGGGTTGCTCCATCCTTATGTGTGCGCGCAGCGCCGGGATCGTGCGCGCCATCGCCAGCACGCGATGCCCCGCGTTCAGCAAAGGCTGATAAGCCGCTTGGACGTGTTGACCGGCTATGATGATTCGCATCGCTTGCGCCTCCTCAGGCCACTACCGCTAACGCCTGGGCCGCGGCCCAGATCTCTCGGTCGGTCGGTTCGGGCAGCTGCAACATCAACGGGCGCACCAACATGGGCGCGGTCAGCGCGGGCTGCATGCTGTAGCCCAACTTCATGATCGCGTATCCGATGGGCATGCGGCTGATGTACCGCTTGTAGTCCTCGTCGGTGAAGCCTTTCTCGCTCCACCCGAAGGCGGCCTGGATGACGTCCCGGTCCAACGGGTTCTTCAACTGGCCGGCGACGATGTTGTTGCACGACGAGAGAATGCCGGGTGATAGTTCGGCCGGCGACTGCACAATGACGTGCAGGAAGATCTGGTACTTCCGGCCATCCCGGAACATCTGCTGGTAGAGCGCCGTGGTGGCGGCCTGGGACCCGGTGCTGTCGCTCATCCCGGTATCCACGCCGCCCAAAACCTTGTTGGCCTCCTCGAAAACCAGTTGTGTCACCCGCGCATCTCGCCCGGTGTTGATCCGCTCCCGCCGGCGCACCACGGCGTCGGTGTAGAGGTGCCAGGCCACCAGGCCCAGGATCACGCTCTTGGAGTACGCGTCCATCTCGGCGCCGCCCTCCAAGATCGAGATGCCCCAGCGGCGCCCCCGGCCGCCCAGCAGGCCCAGGTCCTCGATGGCCACGGTGTCATCCCCCGATCCGTACATCTCCTGCATCCCGCCCACGGTGAAAGCTTCCAACCGCAGCATTAGGCCTTCTAACGACGTACGCTCGTATTCGTTCATGTCAGCCAGTTTCTGCTGCAGGATCTCCAGCCAGCGGGCGATGCCGGTGCGTTTCGAACGGTGGACGGCCAGCGCCTGCCGTTCCGCCGGCGTAAGCTCGCGCAACGCTTGGCGACGCTGGCGCTGGCGCGGTTGCATCCGCTGTTCCTGCCAAACCTCCTCCAAGACCGCCCACTCGTCTGACTGCACGTGGCCCCATTTCCCATCCCGCAGCACGCGCTCGGAGAAGGTCAGCACGCCCTTCTCGCGCCACATCTGGGTGGCCGCCCGCCGCATGTAGCCCAACTGCCGCTCGCCCATCCGCCCGGCGTTCTTGAAGATCTCGCAGGTGGCCATCAGCTGGCGCTCCGGGCGGATGCGTGTCCCCACCTGCCAGGGATTCCAGCGCAAGGGGCGCGTGGCGCCCGGCTGTAACTGCCAGACCTCGACGTGCCCGGCCAGGCCCGGCGCGTTGAGCAGCTTGCGCCAGCCGGCCCCGAAGTCCAGCACCACGGTCTGGGTCTCCCAGGCCTGGGTGCTCTCCAGCGCCAGCCGTTCCGCGGCCACCGTCTTCCCGTAGCCGGTGTCGGCGGCGAAGGCGGTGTGAAAGAGCTGCTCGCGGGAAAGGCGCACCGGGGTTTCGGTCAGCCGGCCCGTCTCGGTGCTGAACTGGTAGGCCCAGCGCACCGGCCCGGTCAATTCGGGGTAGAAGGCAAAGGCGGGCGTGCGTTCCATCATCGTCACGGCGGCCCCTTCTTCGAAGAGCGCGGGCGCGGTGTAGGCGGCCAGCTGCGACGGGATCAGGAGCGTCGCGTCGCGGTAGGGCTCCCCGGTCTCGGCGCGCGCCTCGCGGCGCGTGCTGGGCGTCAGCGCCAGGGCGTGCGTGCGGATGTAGGCCTGTTCCTCCGGTGACAGGTGGCGTGTCTGCACCGGCGTGCTCACTAACGGCCCGTTACCCTGAAAGGCTTGCCGGAAAGCCGCGTCGGCCGTCGCGGCGCCGTCCTCGGTCTCCGTGAGGACGTAGAAATCGGTCAGGTACGCGCCTTCCAAGGTCGCCTGACGCAACAGTTCTTCCTGGGCGCGCAGGAGGGTCGTCAGCTGCATGGCCTGGTCGTCCTCCCAGCTGTAGCTACGGCTCAGGGTGAAACTGGGGATGGCGCCGGCACCCATGCCGAAGCCCCGCATCACGCCCAGGCTGCGGCTGGCGGTCAACGCCTGGCTGGTAGCCGTGGACATCCCCCGGTCCACGCTGCGGCTCTCGGTGTCCGCCTGCGACCAGGTGGTGCCCACCGTACGCGTTTCTGAGTGGCTGACGGTGTCGCTGCTCGACCGGGTGCGGCTCTGCATCTGGGCCACCGAGCGGCTGAAACTGGTGCCGCGCGACTGCGTCTGGGACTGCGACTGGGCCTCCGCTTGCGAATGCGCCTCAGAGCTGGAGACCGTGTCCGATTGTGAGGTAGTATCGGATTCCGAGACGGTATTCGATTCCGACGTGGTGTGCGACTCCGAATGGGTCGTGGCCCTGCTGCTAGTCGAACTGCTAGCGTGCGTCGTGGTGGTCCCGCCACCGTGCGACCAACTGCTGGTGCTGCTCTGGCTCTCATTCTGCCCCTGGCTCTGGCTGCTCCCTTCCGTCTGGGATTGGGACTCGGTCTGGCCCTGGCTCTGCGCGGCACTGGCGGTTGCGGACGTGCTGACGGTGTCGGCGGACGACTCGGTCTGGGAGCTGCCCGTGCTTTGGGTCTGGCCCGCGGTCTGCCCGTAGCTGGCGCCCGCCCCGGCTCCGACGCTGGCGCTCACCTGCCCGTCCACCCCGACGCCCATAGGCTCGGCCGAGGCGCCCACCGAAGCCCCGGCGTCGAAGTTGACCTGACCGTTGACGCCCCAGTTCTCGCCTTCACTCTGGCTCTGGCCCTGGGAGGTCGCTTGGCTCTGCCCCTCGGTGTGACTCTGCCCCTGGCTCGTGCTGGCCCCGGTGGTCTGGCTCTGGCTTTCCGCCGTGCCCTGGGTCTGCGACTGGGACGCGGTCTCGCTCTCCGAGGACCCCCTGGTCGCCGACTCGCTGCCCCCGGCGCTCCAGTTCTCAGACTGGCTGACGGTGGAGCCGGAGGTGTGAGACGAGCTGGACGTGTGCGCGGTGCCTTGGGTGTGCGCTTCGCCCTCGGTATGGGCGGTACCCTCGGTGTGCGCCGTGCCTTCGGTGTGCGCTTCCCCTTCGGTCTGCGTGATGCCTTCCGTTTGCGTAGCGCCTTCCGTGTCCGCCACGCCCTGCGATTCTCCCACCGTGGTGGTGAGGGTCGTGCCGCTGGTCGACGCGCGCCCCTCGGTGTGCGCCCAGCCGTCGGTCACGCTGTGGGAGCGGCTGTGAGCCACGCCTTCCGTGTGGGCCCGCCCGTCGGAGATGGAGAGGGAACGTCCGCTGGACGCGCTGCGCATCCGCCCGAAGGCCGAGGCCACCGAGCGGCTCAGGTTGGCCGAGAGCGTGAGGGGCAGGGCGATCCCGGCCGTCACGGCGTCGGTGCCCCGCTGCAGCGAGGCCACCACCGCGGCTTCGCCGGCCTGGCCCGTCAGCATGTAGGCCAGGTCGCGGGCCGCCACCGGCGAAGCGATGAGGGGCGCGACGAACTGGTGCTGGCCCCGGGCCATGGCCCGCAGGAACATCTCCAGCTGCTGCCCGGTGACGCCGGGTTCAGCCGCCGCGTCGGGCTGCATCTCGCCCGGCCCTTCGCGTCCCATGCCTTTATCGTTCAGCCGGGTATCGGGATGCCCAATATTGACCGAGACGTGTTGCATGGTGTCGTAGGCCGCGATGAGCCAATCGTTTTGCGCGTGGGTCAGGGGCGCCAGCACGGCCTGGGCGAAGTTGGCCAATGTCCCTTGCAGGGCCGCGGCGCCCTGGCGGGCATAGCGGAGGGCTTCCGCGCGCGTCTCGCCCCGCGCGGTGATGCCGTAGATCTGCACCACGCCAACCTGGCGCGGTTTCCACATCCCTGCCAGGAGCTGCACGACGTCGAACTTGGCCCGGTTTTGGTTGTATAGGCCGGTGAGGACCGTGCGCATCTTGTCCGGGAACGCGGGATCGTGCCGGGCTTCCTGGGGCAGGTACTTGAGCACCCGCAGAATAGCGACCTGGACCTGGTCATATTGCTGCCCATCCTCCCATTCGAGCAGGTGGCGCCATTCGTAGTCGATGCGGTCGGTGCGCTGCTCGCCGTTATAGACGTGTTCTATGCCGTAGTCGAGGATCACCAGGTCGTCGGTGTGCGCCAGTGCAGCGGCGGCACGTTTTGCAAAAGGGGGCGGAGCAGGCGTCACGGTCATGCGGCACCTCGGGCGCGGATGGCCGCGATGCGCTCCTGGACGGACGTGAAGGGGGAGATCAGGAAGCGGCGCTGCACGGCCAGCTGTTGGGCCAGGTAACCGAAGTAGGTCAGCGGGAAGATGGCCCACATAATTAAGGCCACATACGGGATGAACTGCGCGCGGATGGCCAACTCCAGCGCCTCCCCGGCGCCGGTAGCCTGCATCCGTTCGGACCAGGCGGCGGCCTGCTGCGGCGAGAGGGGGAAGCGGTTGATGAACCAGAAGCCCAGGCAGAGGGCCGCGTAGACGCCGATAAACCAGCGCAGGCGGTGGGCCAGGTAGCGTTTGCCCACCGGCAGGGCCAGCGGCGCAACGATGGCGCCGAGCCACATGGCTAACCCAATATAGGGCACGGGTGCCGGGGTGATCCAGGCAGCCAGGGCCCAGAGCACACCGATGCCCAACGTCGGCAGATGTGTGGTAGGGTTATGCAGTCGGACGTGGCCTCGGTCGTAGCGGCGCGGCTTTTCGCCGGCCAGTCGGGCCTGGGGCGCATCGACGAAGACGGCGGCAACGATGGCCAGGGTCAGGCCGGTCAGAGCAGGCCAGTGGTCGGCCAGCCAGTAGAGGATGGCCAACAGGCCGTTGGCCCAGTAGGTTAAGGCGACTTGCACGTTCAGTAGAAACTCGTCCACGTATAGGTACTCCGCACGCTGTGTTAGCCAACAAAAAAAGCCCACGTCCATACGTGAGCCGTCGGTGGGACGGAAGCGTCCCTATACGTGCGTCGTCGTGCTATTGAATACGTGTGTCGTCAAACAGTATCTTAGCACAAAGTCGGAAAATGCGCAAGTGGAATATCGTTGCCCACGCGTGGCGCCAAGGAAGCACAACACGCGCATCAGCAAGACAGACCGGTAGCACCAGGAGATTCAGGTAGGGTGTTGATAGCAATTTGGACCCTCACCATGCCGCGAAACAAGCCGGGTCAGTTGCGTGCAAATTTCTTTTCTCCTAACTGGCCCATACCAGTTCTTTGAAGATTTTATTGCATGCTGATGCCTATATTTGACAATATTAGGGGCCCAAATATACTGACGACGAGGCACTTGCGGTGGTGCAACAAACAGGCTCTTCTCTTCACGTTCCGTTTTGATTGCTGTGCTTTACTAACACTTCTTAATAGCGCTGCTCATACTCGACTGGACTGCAGTAGTCCAAGGCGGAGTGGAGCCGCCGCTGGTTGTAGAAGGCTTCGCTGTAGTAGAAGATCTCGGCGGCGACACGCTGCAGGCGGCGAGCGTTCCGGGGAGGATCTGGCAGATGATGACCGCTGAGTTCGTAAAGGTGGGCGACCAGGTCATCGACGGGCAGGGTGGCCAATTCGTCCCAGGTCGGTTGTTGGGTCAACACCAGGCGGCTGGTGACCCCAAACACGTCTGAGAACGGCTTGAGGCAGCGGTAGGCGCTGGCCCTGAGGAAGAGAAAGGCGGAGAATTAGCACTTCTCGCGCGCCAGGTTCTGGACGAGGTGGAAGCGTAAGCGGGTGTAGAAACGCAAGGGCAAACAATCCGGCGGGGACCAGACGACGTCCAGGTGATTAGTTTGCGTGCGTTTAGCGATATAGTAGGCGTCTTTCTCTTCGCACTTGTCGTCGTCGGCAAAGCACTTCTTGAACCATGAGCAAGAAGAGATCCATATCGCGGAGACTCAGGTCCGGGTCAGTTGAAAGTTGCAGGAAGAAAGGCAACCAGAGATAGCCGGTGGCCTCGCCTGAGATGTCGACGCCGGTGAAGTCATAGGTGTCGAGGGTGTCGAGCAAGAGCTGCTTGGCCGCTGAGTAGCCCGAACAAGAGTTAACGAAAGCGCGGTGCACTTCAAGCAACTGCCCGTCGGGAAAGAGCAAACAGAAATCGGCCTGCTTCTGACTGAAGTCGATACCTACTTGCAATCGATTGGTCATAGGACGGTTCCTTTCAAAGTGAACAAAGTGAACCCGTAGAGCTAAGTACATTGGAAACTAAGTTTTCTTAAACTTTTCGTTTGCTACGTTAACATCAATATAGTGCCGGTTCAGTTTCTTTCTCGCTGCCTGAATGGAGAATTGCCAATCAATCTTGATGCGTTTCTTATTGCGTTCAGCAACCAAGGCTTCCACTTCTCGGGTAAGATCCTCAATGGTCGGGATGCGCCGGTTGAGACATTGCCGGGCTAACGCTGAAAACTCAATCTCAATCATATTGAGCCAACTTGCAGATTTAGGCGTGAAATGGAATTCAAATCGTTCGGCCAGCGCTCGGGCTTCATCAGCTGGTAGATGCTCATAGAAAGCACTTTTGTCGTGCGTATTAAGATTGTCCAAGACCAACTGGATTTTGACGGCTTCAGGATAGGTGGCTGCTAGCTTCTGACAAAACAACATGAATTCTCTTTTGGTACGCTGTGCGTACACCTTAGCCACGCGTCGCCCGGTTAGAGGTTCGATGGCGGCTAACAGGGCGCACGAGCCGAGCTTTTCATAAGCATAGTGTTCTTTTTGCACTTTACCACTTTGCAGGACTATGGGATCGACGCGATCGCCGATCAGAAAACAGGGACGCTCATCAAAGCACACCACCGGACACTGTGCGTCATACGGCAACGCATAGAGCGCCAACAGATGCTCCATACGAGCCAAAAAGCGACTGTTCAAGGTACCAATGCACCAGGTACGCTTCAAATGCGGCTTCAGTTCGTTTTTTTTAGAATCTGGCGCACCTTGGTATGAGAGATATACTCGCAGTAGCCCAATTGGACGGCTTTGTCGGCTAGCAAGCGCATCGTCCAACGCTTATGACCGGTAGGCGGATCGCTACAGGCCAGGGCGGTGATCTTGGCTCGCTGGACTCCGTCTATCTCAATTGGTCGCCCAGCCCGAGGAAGATCATGGAGACACAGCAACCCACGCTCCCGGTAGTTAGCGGCCCAGGTCGAGACGGTACTATTACTGACATCCAGGGTCTCAGCTACAGCCGTATATGTCTTACCGCGATGGAGCTCGAGTAAAGTCAAAGCACGGCGATACACTTTCACGGGTAATTCTCCCGTGGCCAATAAGGATTCCAAATACTGCTGATCTGTTTCATTGAGTCGTACGTGTTGTTTTTTCATCCTACCATTATCCTTGCCCGGTAGGATTTGTAAATTACTTAGTTTCCAATGTAGTAAGTCAGGCTGCTGATCTCAGGCCAGTTCTGCAGGCGGTTGGCGCCGAAATCCCAGTCATTGGCGTCATTGGTCGTGGGGCCGTCGCCATCCAGGTCGATGCCCAGCCCGCCGTTTCCGTAGATGGAGTTGCCGCGAATGGGATCGCGGACCGTGTTCCTCAAGTAGACGCCATCCCCCCCGTTGCCCGCGATGAGGTTTCCGGCGCCCATCGCCGTTCCGCCGACGGAGACGTTCCACACATCGTCGATGATCGCGATGCCGTGGCCCGCGTTGCCGGGGCCCAAATTTCCCCAGGCGTTGGTGCCGATGTAGTTCCCGTGGATCAGGACCGATATCGTGCCCCGGTATTGCGGGTCCCCCCTGACATCAATGCCGATCCCTTTCGCTCCCAACGGCGTTTCCACGTGGGCGGCGATGACGTTGCGCGCTTGCTCCGTCGTCCCTCCAATGAGAATGTCGTTGTACCCGTAGTTCAGGAAGAGCTCGATCCCCACTCCGCTGTTCCCATGCGGGGTGGTGCCGTCCTCCTCGAGGCCGACGTAGTTGCCCTCGATCCGGCACAAATTGTGGGCACAGCCACGGACTGAAATGCCCGCGTTGGCGGACGAGCTGCTAGTGTTGCCTACGATCACGTTTCGTGCTTGCTCCGTCGTGCCCCCAATCTGGTGACCGGCAGTTCCATTAACGTAGATTAGCCCAAAGCGGTACTCGTCCCACGGCCCCAGGTGACAGCCCTCGATGACGTTATCGTTCGCTGCCAGGAGTTCCCCTTGATCTCCATATCCATAGATCAACGCAATGCCCTGACGGCTCTCCAGAGCGCGAAAGGTGCTGTTAGGCGCTTTGGAGATCAGCCCTCCATCACCCAGGCTTACCCGGGTAGCGCCCCCCGTATCGCCCAGAATGGTCAGTGTCTCTACGATGTCCGGGTAATCCATCCGCCATTCCAATGTGGGGACGCCGCTGCCCAGGTCGAAGTGGATCTCGTCGGCGCCGGGGAAGGCGTTGGCCTCCTGAATGGCCGCGTGCAACGTGCAGCGCCCCAAGCGATCCCGGCACAGGCCATCGCCGGGATCGTCGTCGACCTCTTGAGCGGTGGAATTGACGACGAAGGTGGTCGCGGCTTGGGTACGCATGACGATGGGCACGCCCCCACCTGCCGGCAACACGACCAGGTCGTCGAGGGCATCGGCATTCAGGCGCATGGGCAGGATGGCGACGGGTTCGACGTCGCCCTCCAGGGCAACGGACATCATGCCCTCCGATGAGGCAGTGAAAGCGTGGAGGACGCACGCTGGCCCCGCGGCAGGGTCGACAAGCAACAGGTCGTCGGTGCCGTGGCTGGAGATACGCGCGCCCACCAGACGGACGCCACCGCCTTCGGCAGGATGCAAGCTCAAATCATCGTGCTGCACGAGCTCTCTCAAGGAAGTCGTGTCCTTCACGTGGAGCGTGCCGTCTCCCGCCAGTAGGGCCAGCTGGGGGCGCAGGCGCTCCCTGGACTCCTCAGCCTGACGCGGGACGAAGTTCCCCACCGCCAGCGCCGCGACGTCGAAGGGCAAGAGCACCTGCTCGACGTTGACCTGCGCCGGTGCGCTGCCCTCCCAGCCGTGAACGACTACCACGCCCTGGCCCGCCGCCCCCACCACGTCAACCGGGCCATCGGCGCCCACCCGCGTCAGGGCCAAGTCAGTCACTGGCGCAGGAACCGCCGCCAGGACGGGCTCGGCGCGCAGGGCGCCCTCCGGCCCCTCGAAGACCAAGACCTGGCCCCCCGGCCCGTCCTCGACGCCCACCACCACGTCGACCAGCCCGTCCCGGCGGTTGACGTCGCCCACGGCAAGTGCGGTTACCTTGCCCGGCAGGGGGATTGTCTCCGGCGCACCAAAACCGCCGCCGTCGCCCAACAGCAGCGTGAGCGATGTCCCTTGTCGGGCCGCCGCGACCACGTCCTGATGACCATCGTTGTCAAAGTCTCCAGCACCTAGAAAGTCGGGGATGACGGACAGCGCGAAGGTCCGGGCCGGGGAGAGAAAGGGTGTGTCGGAGAAAGTGCCGTCGGTGCTGCGCCGTTGTGCTCCGAGGCTATGGGAATAGATGGCATCGACGTTGCCCCGGTACAGAGTAAGCGCCGCTGGTGTACCATAGCCCACGACCAGGTCGGGGACACCGTCCTCGTCGAAGTCGGCACTCACCAGAGTCAGGGGACGGGCGACGTTCGCCACTATGGCTTGCTGCAAAGCAGCCGGGCCAGTATAGTGTGTCATCAGAGATCGCCCATCGCTCAGGCTGAGCCAGGGATGGCCTCGCCCAGTGGCGTGCAGGAGCACGGGACCCGGTGTGAGTGGCTCACCTTTCACCACTGCATGAGCAGGATAAGTAGTGTTCAGAATACCGACCAACAAGGTCAAGAACAACGCCAGATATAGAGAGTGTACACTGTAGCGCTTCATTGTCATCCTCCTCGTCATTGTGTCTCGCGTAGCTCGCCGCTGCTACGATGATAACGGTTAACTCAACATACTAGCGACCCGACCAGGTGTATTGTGTAGTGCACCCCTAAAATTGGACACTGGGCTAAGGTAAC
>DAOTUH010000228.1:0-26609 GCA_034437255.1 Anaerolineae bacterium | reverse complement strand
CTGGTCAGGCGCCCCAACCTTACCGCTACCTGGACGACATCTACGACGACGAACAGCCCATCCGCGCCTCCATTGAGGCCGCCAAAAGCTTCGTCAGGATGATGGATTACAAATTCGATCAGATCGGGTTGGTGCGCTACGACTCCAGTGCCAGCATAGAATCGAAGTTGCAGTGCTTACGCAGGTTAGGCGACGCCTGTACGGAAGAGGAGATCCAAGAAGAAGTTATCGAAAAACTGGACGACCTCAAAGCGAGTGGCGGCACCAACATCGGGGATGGGACCCGCAAAGGCATTCAGGTGCTCAGCACGCAAAGTGGGCAATACGGGCGGCCCGGCGCCGCGCACATCATGGTGCTGATGACCGACGGACAGGCCAACCAATCCTATAGCGAGTGCATCGCCCACTTCGACGAAGATGATGAAAGCACCTGGCTCTGGCCGCACCATGACCCCAACGTAGATGATTCCAAATACATGAAAGGCAAAGAGTGCGCCATGTATGAGGCCAACCGCGCCCTGAACAATGGCATCGTCATCTATGCCATCACCATCGGCAATAACGCCGATGTTGCCTTAATGGATCAGATCGCGGACATGACCGGCGGTGTCCATCGCAACGCGCCGCGCCCAGAACAGCTGGAACCCATCTTCGAGGAACTCTACAAACGCATCTTCCTGCGGCTGGTCGAATAGACCGCCCAACAACGACGTGAGCAGCCCCCGGCAAAACTCCGGGGGCTGCTTGAGTTTCTGTGCACACCGCATCTTCGAATCATCGAGCCCCCAAGTCCTTTGTCACGAGTCGTTTGTGACCCTGTCCGAATCATGCTATAATTGAATCAATCAAGTCATTAAGGAGGTGCAAAGGGATGCAGGACGAACTTTCCCCAGTTCAAGAATCGCTCCCAGAGCCGGAGGCCTCATCACAAGCGCAACAAGGACAGCGCACGCAGATCTTCATCGCGGTGGGAGCTCTGCTCCTTCTCGCGCTGCTGGTCACGGCCATCGTGCTGATGGCCCAACACCCCCAGGCAACCACGGTCATACGCGACATCGCCATCGTCTTTGTCGCGGTCGCTACATTCCTAATCGGGCTGGTCGCCATTGTGTTGGTCATCGAACTCTGGGTTCTTATCAAAGTGTTGAGAGAGGAAATTCAACCCTTGCTGAAGTCGGTCAACGACACGGCGTCGACGGTGCGAGGCACGACAGAATTTGTCAGCGAAAACGTCGTCTCACCCATCATCCAGGCCGCCGGATTCACAGCTGCAATCCGTCAGGTCGCACGCGATCTCAAAAGCGTCGTCACCGCCGCAAAACCCCGCAAGGGTTCATAGGTAAAACAAGGAGGAAACACAAATGGCAGAGCAACGTGATTTTGGAGCATTTTTGACCGGATTCTTCATCGGGGGACTAATTGGAGCGGGCACAGCATTGTTGTTTGCGCCTCAATCCGGCGAGGAGACGCGCGAACAGATCCGCGCGAAAGGCACCGAAATTGAGGAGCAAGCGACGCAGACCTTCGAAGAGACGCGTGCCAAGGCCGAAGAAGCCTTCGAAGAGACCCGGCAGAGCCTGGACGAGGCCGTCAAAGAGCTCAGAAAACGCGCCGAGGAGTTGCAGACACGCGGACGAATTCTGCTGGAAGAAAAGCAAAAACAGATTCAGGAGATGACCAAGAAGGCCGAAGAAGCAGAAAAGGAACAGGAGACATCGGAAAGCATCACCCTGGAAGAGATTCCCGCCGAGTCTTAACCGACGTTGTCATCAGAAGACGGCCCTACCTAAAGCAGGGCCGTCTCTGTATGCCGTAGTCATGTCGAGGCCGATGCTCTGCCCGTGCCAGCTGCTACAACAATCCCAGCCAGCGCGCCACGACATCCCCGGCGCCGATCATGTTCAACGCGATGGGTAACAGCAGAACCCCCATGGCATTCATGCGTCGAGAGCCCCAGAGCACCGCCAACAGGCCAATGCCCGTCGCCACCGTGCAGATCGCCAACCCGCCCACGCCCGTCATCCCCACCACCACGACCAGCAAAATCAACAGCGTAGCCCAGGTGACCGTGCGGTATCCGGCGCGCGCCGTGATCCAAATCACCCACCGCGCCATGAGCAGGGAGAGGAAAAACGCCACCACACCCGCCAGCAGCACCGCCGCCGTCGCCCAATAATAACGCTGAGGCGTGTACGCGCTGTACTGGGTGCTGATCATCCACGCCATGCCGCCGCGCGTCAGGTGCAGGCCGGGCACAAAGAAGAGCAGGAAGCCGCCCACGTAATAGACAATTTTCGAAGCTCCCTGAGAGATAATGAAGGCCCGTTCGTCTCGCTGGGCCGTGGCGTGCCCCGCCAGAAATCCACCGATCCCGCCGGTGACGACGGGGAAGAAGGCCGCGAAGAGCCCACCCAGTACCCCCGCCGCCGTGCCCTGGAAGATGGCGCCCAGCGGCGCGTCGACGGTGCGCGCGATGTGCTGCGGCGGCACCTCCACCCGCGCCAGTAAATTCTGCAGCACCCACGGCACGGCGAAGAGACCCACGAAGGCCGGCAGCAGGTTCTGGTAGGCGACCTCCACCGGTACCAGAGAGCGATACATCAGCACGAAACCGAGCACGCCGGAGAGCAGAAAGGTCACCAACCCGGCCGTGAGCGATTGCCACCCTTCCCACCAGCGGCGCCAGCCAGCCGGCGCGCGATCCGAGCCCTTGGGCCACTCGGAGATCAGCATGTAAGCGATGATGGTCCAGAGGATCCAGCCCATGTGCGGGCGCAGGATCTCACGTACCACGGGGAAGATCCGTGAAGCGCCGGCGGTAAGGAGAGTTAGCACTACCAAACCGCCCAGCCCTCCGATACCGCTGAGTACCACAGCCTCGTAGCCACGTCGCTGCATGAGATATTTTTGCCCGGGGAGCACAATAAAGACGGTGCTATCGTCCGGCACCGAGAGGAAAATGCTGGGGATGGTGTTGAGCATGGCGTAGCCCGTGATCATGCCGAGGAAAAGAAAGGCCATGCGTTCCGGGCTCAGCACCGGTGCCAACGTGCCACGCAGCAACAGCAAAAAGCCCGCCACGTTGTAGATGTGCAAGGCCGGCACGACGGCAAGCAGGGAGGCGCCTACCGCACCGATCAAGGCCCATAACATTCGGTCCAGCATCATCAGTAATTCCGCGTGATCAATGGCAGATAAGCAAACGTTCTCGGGAAGACCACGGCGTAGCCCGCCAGCGAATCCTCTGGTAGGTGCGAGAGTTCCACCGATAATGAGTTCTGCGCCGGCGGCGACGTCACTGTGATCCCGCTTGTTTCCCAGTACCGTCTGGGCACCCCGACGCGCAGCTCCAGATCCCCTTCTTCCAGATCCACAGGCGGGGGATATGCAATATCCGCACTCAGCGGGGGATTGAAGGCAAAACCGGGTTGATGTTCACCTTTGAGATATGCCTTGAGCAGAAAGCCCTGGTCAGCAAAGAGATACCGTGGCTCTGTGTCCGGCGCCCAGGCCGTACAAAGCAGATCGATTTGGACATCATCCGCGACGTCCTGCGGCGGCACTTCGATATCGACATCGCCGCCGGATCCCTGGCACGTTATCTGAACCGGTGGATCATCGTCATCTGGGATGACAGCGCGCGCGGCCTCTGTCCGTCCCAGAATCACAACCCGGCCCTCATCATCGCCACCGGTGCCCTTGTACATAGCCGCGTAAGCCCAGTCGCCGTCCTCGACCGGGAGTACGCCGACGTCTTGCGGCGAATGACCAACAGGCACGTAGGTCTCCGAGGCCAGCGAGCTGCTCAGCACGGTGATGGTGCCGGAGACGTCGGTGCCCCCAACGACGTAGATATAGCCCGTCGCCGGGTTGACGTCCAGAGCTTTCGGCGCGTCGCCCAAGCTGACATCGTCACTGTGACTTGTCCCCGCCAGCACACTCAGGGACGTGCTCCCCGCGTTAGCGACGTAGACGCGTCCCAGGCGCGGGTTGACGGCCAAAGCTGTCGGCTCCTTGCCCACATCCAACGATGTCGTGGCGAAATTGGCATTGCTGTCGATGATGGTTACGGTATCATCCTCGCTATTGAGCACGTAGGCAAGGCCAGATGAGGTATCCACATCCACGGCGACAGGGGTGATTCCCACATCCACTGTGTCGATGACGCTGGTGTCCTGCAACACGGAGACGGTCTTATCTTGCTGATTGACCACGTACACATACCCGGTGCGGGGATCGGCTGCAATGTCCACCGGCTGCTGGCCTACCCCAATAGCGTCGGTGATCAGGGTTGTCCCACTCAGAACAGCCACGGCATCGTGTTCCGGCAGCACCACGTAGGCGCGATGCGTGCTTGTGAGCACGGTGCCAGCACTCGACTTTTTGGGATTGGATGTTGAGCCAATATATACTTTCGATATGGCATGAGAGTGTGCATCAAGTACCCTGAGTGGATTCGCTCCCGATTCACTGGTTATGTAGACGTATTGCCCCGGATCTATAGCAATATCTGCTGGCGGTGCGACCGTCGCAGAATGGATTATCTCTGTGCCACTAAAAACCCAAACGTTGCCCTGATTGCCCAAAACATACGCAAATCCGGTTTCAGCATCGACCCCGACCAGGGTAGGTCTGGTATACTGTCCGGTGGACTCGATACCGATAACGTAGGGCGGCGTCTTGGTAACCGCTCCGACCGTCAAGACAAAGAGCCCTAAAGACAAAAGCGCTACACTTAGCGCAACCCCGATGTTACGACACCGCTTCAAATTCAACATGTTCTCACCTCACCTCATCTATGGCTCCACGCGCCAATCATGCGGCGAGCGCGCGATCAACTCCAATTCCTCTTGATAGACGGACACTTCGCCCACGACCTCGACCAACTGACCGGTCGCCGGTGGGGCATCCAACATCTCAACGAGGTTGGACCAGAGCAGCACGGTCAGCGTGCCCGTCCCATCGTCCAGCGGGACCTTGATCCCAGAAGAAAAACTATCGGGTGTGCCCAACACGCCCCGGAGTCGCACGATACGTCCGGCATCGTGCACAGCGAGCGACCCAACCTCGACCCAGGGCGGCGCCGAGGCCGCGACTCGCAGCTGCACGTCGTCCGCGCGCTCCGGCACAACCTCCAGGTCCCCCCCGTAGAGCTGTACCTTGCCTTCGACCTCCACTTCGGCACCAACGTCCAACGCCGTGGGATCGGGCAGCGCGTCGTGGACACTGCTCCAGATTAACAGCAAGATCTGATCCGTGCCATCGTCGAGCGTGGCTTTCACCCCGCCCTTGAAGCCGGTCAGTGCGACGACGCGACCCTGGACGCGTACCCAGGCACCTTCGTCCGCCTCGGTCAGCGAGCCAAGACTCCGCAGTTCCGCAACCGCCTCCTCGTCCGCAATCTCCGTGAGCACGATGTCGCCCACGGAGGCCGGCATGATCTGTGGCTCGTTGCGATAGAGGGTCACAGTGCCCGTCACCACAATGCCCTGACCCGCCACGATGTCCGGCAGCGGACCGGTCAACGCAGTCAACGTCTCATTAACGTAGACCGGCACCTCACCCGACGCATCCCGCACCGTGATCAGGGTCAAGCCTTCATAAGGTGTGAAGGTCTCTCGCACCTCGCCCGTCACAGCGACACGGAGGCCCTCATCCAGCGAGGTCAGCGCCCCCGCCCGCACCGGCAGCGGTTCCGGCCGTTCCAGCGAGAGGTGCTCGGGAACGTTGAGCGTCAGGGAGACGAAATCCTCTCGGATACGCAGCGTCCCGGCGACCTCCACCTCGTCGCCCAACGTGGGGACCCGCGTCTCGGCGAGCAAGGCCCGCGTCACGTCCCGATACGCCGAGACCATCACCTCACCCGTACCGTCGTCCAGCCAGAACGACAGATACTCGCCTTCAGGATCGTAGGTCAGATTGCGCACGACCGTGCCTTGCACGCGCACGTAGGCCATGTTCATGGTGCCCAAGGCCTGCTCCGCCGTGAGCAGGGGCACCTGCACGTGACGAGCCGCCCACCAGAGGGCAATCAAGCCAACGGTTGCCAGCATCACAGCGACCAGTTTGACGACGCGCATGGAGAGACGTTGCGCCATCTGAGCGCCACAATATGGGCACGTCTTGTAAGGTCCCACAAACCGACCACAACTTGGGCACGTGGCCTGAGCCTGAGACGCGGACGTCATCTGTGCTCCGGCAGGATGTTGGACCTCAAGCTCTTGACTCATATCGTCGCCTTGACCTTCCATTGCATCTCTCGCTGCCATTGCCAAATTTTATATCCGACCTGCAAAAACACGTCGAGCAATCCGGTCTCAGGCGGAAGATTCACAAAGTAGCCCCCTGCGCCCGGACGCAGGCGATGCACGGCCAACAACAGGCGTCGTGCCGCCAATGTACGGTGAGCGCATCCTCGATCGATGACCAGATCGTAGATCGCCTGGTGCCGCTCCTGCTCCTCATAAAGCAGATACCCAACGAGACGCCCGTCTTCGTGCAAAGCGAGGCCCTGCAGTCGGCCCAACCGTTTGGTAAGGCTGACCTGTTCCCGTTGCCACGAAGGTAGCCCGCTGTGGAAAGCGTCAAAATGCACCAACAAATCTTTGGGCGCTGAAAAGGATATATGATCGGGCAAAGACTTCGAGTGAAACGCTGGTGTTTCCAGCGTCAAGACCGCCAGATCGCGCCGCTTGTGGAAGCCAAGGCGTTGATAAAGAGCCAGGCCGGCCTCGTTTTGCTCCAACACTTCCAGCGTCAACGTCTCCAGGCGCAAATCGTATGCTTGTTCCTGCATCGCCTGTATCATGAATCGCGCGATGCCTTGCCGACGATAGAGCGGCAGCACGCCGACACCGCTGATCCAGCCGCGCGCACCACGTCGGGAGAGCAAGGTCAGTCCCACGGGCTCGTCCATGATCTTCGCGACGATAGAATGCGGGAGGTCTATGTCTTCCAGGTTACACATCTGATCGAACCGTCCGGCATCCATCCACACAGGCAAGAAGTAGTCAACGTACACCTGGCTCAAGAGAAAAGCCAAGCGTGCCTTTGAAAAATGTATGGCAGATATAAAAGTGGGTGGGGGAAACGATCTTTCCATTTGACCTCCCGAATCAATGATAGCACCAGGGGACAAAAGTGCAACGGGACGTGTGCATAGAGTGAGGAGCGAGTTGGTTGGATCGTCTTTATGTGGGGGGGCCGCGCTTGGCAAACGCCAGAGCCCCGTGTGTAGAGTTTTTGTACATTCACCAAAGCGAAGTATAATCATCTCTGATACGGTCGTCAGGGCAGACGTTGGACCGATTTCGCGGCAGGCTCCGAGATTGGCATGCACGATTCGGCCTATCACCGTATGTGAACCTAGTAATGCTTGAGACCGCATTTGAATAACATCGTACCGTGATGTGGAAACCTGAGGGAGAATCATGACACTGGACATTCACGTGCGCAGAACACGTCTCAAAGATGTCGATAAAATCGCGAGCTTCATCAACATGGCTAAGCCGGGCCAGAGGAGAGTCACCCGCGAGATGATCATCAGTCGCCTGGGTGAGGTTGGATTTCTGGTCGCAGAACATGATCAACGCACCGTAGGATTGCTGGGGTGGCAAATTGAGAATCTAGTCGTGCGGGTGACCGATTTCTTGATCGCGCCCGCCATCGACCGGGTGCTCGCGGGGCGCGCGCTTATTGAGACCATGGAAGCAGAAGCGCTGAAGTTGCAAGCGGAGGCCGCGATCCTCTTTCTGCCGCCCCATCCCAGCGAAGCACTGATCTCCTTCTGGGGACTTTTTGACTATGAACGGCGTTCGGTGTCTGACTTGGACGCGAACTGGCGTGAGGTAGCCAGGGAATGGAACCCTCGTTCCACAGAAGTGATGATCAAGCAGCTGCGAAAGGGCTTGACATACAAGCCTATGTAGTTCCAAGGCATCGATTTTCGTATCACGCTGGCAACAAAGAGGAGACCGTTTATATGGATAAAATTAAAGATTTCATTAAAAATTACCCCCAATTGACTTCGTGGATTGTGCTATCCATTGGTATGGTAGCCATCCTGGTTTGGTCGGCGCGAGACGTAGGGCTGCTGCCCGGTCAGTGGGCCGCCCTGATTATCGCTACCATTGCAGTCGCAGGCTTATCCGTCTGGATCATCGGTTGGGAGGATGAAGAGATGGAAGAAGACGTGAGCGATAGGCCGGTCACGGAAGGGAAGCAAGGCTAATCGGCCTTAGGGCCCATAAAAATATAAGTTCCCGTCACCGTCAACCTGATGCAGCAAAGAATCAAGGAAACTGACGTTTAAGGCTTGTTTTCACGTTCCAACGCGAATTTTCTTGACGACACTTGTAGAGTTGATTCAGAAATCGGGAAGTTATTCTTTAACAAGCCCTTAGTTCAGCTTAACCGAAGAACACCCTGACCGTCCTGGATCTATGATCTGGGACGGTTTTGCTTGGCATAGTTTGAGTACCAGAACCGCCTGAGACCGACGGAGGCGCTTCCTTGTGCATAGGCTTGCGGGCAGAGATACAGGTTGGGGAGAATAACGCTCCAGGCCCATGTTTGCCACGGATTTCACTCCTCTCATCTGTGTCATCTGCGAAAATCTGTGGATCGATAGTCCACTCCCCAAAACCCCCATGCGCCCTAGGCTTGCTTCTCAGCTCAGATCGACTATAATGCCCAACGATACGCGCGGGAGGTTTTACGTTTGAACGAAGAATATACAGATATACTAGACACAGAGATAGATACGCCCATCGACGCTCAACCCTCGCTGAGCCGCTCTTTTGGTTTGCGCTCGTGGCTCCAGGATCTCCTGGAGACGCTCCTATTGGCGCTGATCATCTTTCTGGTGATCAATACACTAACCGGTCGATACAAGGTTCATGGGCAGAGTATGAAACCCAGCTTACAGGATGGGCAGTACCTGATTGCCAGCAAAGTAACCTACTGGCTGCACCCACCGGAACGGGGAGATGTGGTGGTTCTGCGTCCACCCACAGATAAAAACGGTATTCCTTACATCAAGCGTATCATCGGACTGCCCGGCGATAAAATCGAGATCCGCGACGGACGTGTATGGGTCAATGGCGTGGCCCTGAACGAACCATATATCAGCGGTCCGCCCGCCTACGAGAAATCGCTGACGGTGAAAGAGGAGACTTACTTCGTCTTGGGTGACAACCGCAACAATTCCAGCGACTCTCACTCCTGGGGACTGCTCCCCGCCGACAACATTATCGGCAAAGCGGTCTTCTGTTACTGGCCCATCGATTGTTGGGGGGTGACGCCCCATTACACCTATCCCGAACTGCAAACCATACAGTGATAAACACCCGTTGCGGACATGTGCGCATGTCCGCAAGCGTTTGGGTGATCTATGCAGAAGACGCTGGCACCTTTAAATCGAACATCAGAGACAGATACTTCTCTGGTCTCCCCTTTGCGTGATCTCCTTGAAACTCTTTTCCTCGCACTATTGCTTTACGTTATCCTCAACGCCTTCACGGGGCGCTACCAGGTACTCTCGGTCAGCATGGAGCCAACGCTTCACGAGGGTGAATACCTGCTCGTGAATAAATCCCGCTATTGGCTGCGGCCCGCGAAGCGAGGTGACATCGTTGTCTTTCGTCCCCCTCAACAGCAAACCGACGGCATTCCTCTCGTCAAGCGCATCATTGGCTTGCCGGGTGAGCACGTCGAAGCACGCGAGGGTCGGATCTGGATCAATGGCGTGGCCCTGAACGAGCGCTACGCCAGCGGCCCGTTGTCCTATCAAGAGACGTGGATTGTAGAAGACGACACGTACGTCGTGCTGGGAGACAATCGTAACAACTCCAGCGATTCTCACCACTGGGGCACGTTGGACGAAGAGCAGATCATCGGCAAAGCGGTCTTTCGCTATTGGCCATTGGAGAAGTTCGGTCGGTTCCTACATTATGATTACGCCAAGTTGGAGGAAACACCATGAAACGTGAAACATTGGCCCGTGTGATCGATCATACCTTACTCAAGCCGGAAGCCACGCCGGACCAGGTCGAGACGCTCTGCGACGAGGCGCGCGCGTACCACTTCGCCTCCGTCTGTATCAACCCGACCTTTGTCCAGCAGGCAGCCGAGACTCTGGCCGGCACCGGCGTAGAAACCTGCACCGTCGTCGGATTCCCGCTGGGCGCCACCACGACGGCGTCCAAGGTCTGCGAGACCGAGGTCGCCATCGCCCAGGGTGCCACCGAAATCGACATGGTGCTGCCCGTGGGGCGTCTCAAGGCGGGCGAGGACGACGCCGTCCAGGGAGATATCGCCGCCGTCGCCGCGACGTGTCACGCCCACGGCGCCCTGCTCAAGGTCATCATCGAGGCCGTCCTGCTCACCAACGACGAGAAGGTGCGCGCGTGCACGCTGGCCAAGGAGGCCCGGGCCGACTTCGTCAAGACGTCCACAGGGTTCGCGGCCGGCGGTGCAACGGTAGACGATGTCGCCCTTATGCGCAAGACCGTCGGCTCAGAGATGGGCGTCAAGGCCGCTGGCGGCATCCACACCTATGAGGAAGCCCTGGCCATGATCGAAGCCGGGGCCACGCGCATCGGCGCCAGCCGGGGTATAACCATCGTCGAAGGCGCGCCGGAATAATCCAGCATCGAGTATCCAGCAACACGTATCCAGTCGAGGTGCAACCATGGTCACAAAGCCGAAGAAGCTCGACCGCAAGGCGCGGCTCAAGTTGCCGCCCGTCCACGCGCAGGAGCGTGATCCCGAGGAGCGCATCAAGGACTTCGAGGAAATTCTGATCCTCCACACGCCAGAAGCAGCCATCGCGGAAGCGAATCGCTGCCTTCACTGCCCCAACGCGCCGTGTCAGGACGCGTGTCCGCTCTCCAACGACATCCCGCGCGCGCTTAGCCTGTTGGCCGAGGGACAGATTTTGGCCGCCGCCGCCGTGTATCGCGAGACCAGCACCCTGCCGGAATTCTGTGGACGGCTCTGTCCGCAGCGTTTCTGTCACGCCGCCTGTACGTTGGGCAAGATGGGCAAGCCCATCGACACCCGGCGACTGGAGGCCTTCGTCACAAATCACCAGCGCCGCACTGAGGGATACCCAGACGTTGACGTCGCCCCGTCCACGGGCAAGCGGGTCGCCCTCGTCGGGGCCGGGCCATCCAGCCTGACCGTCGCCGAGATCCTGGCCCGCAAAGGGCACAAAGTGTTCGTCTACGAGCGTGAGCCTCAGCCGGGCGGCCTGCTGATCTACGGCATTCCCCGTTTCAAGCTGGCAACAGAGATCGTGCGCGCAAAAACAGATTGGCTGCGATTGCTGGGCATCGTCTTTGAGTGCAACACCGAGGTCGGCAAAGATATTGCCTTCGGCGAGATACGAGATGAGTTCGACGCCGTCTTTATAGGCGCGGGCGCCAAGACCGATTTCCGTCCGGGTACGCCCGGCGAGGAGCTAGACGGCGTCATCGAAGCGACGGAGTTCCTCTGCCGGGGAAACTTGCCGACGGAGATCCTACCGCTGGCGTGGCAAGCGCGGATGGACATCGGGCCACGCGTCCACGTGCTGGGCAGCGGTAACACCGCCATGGACTGCCTGCGCACTGCGCTGCGCCTGCGCGGCGTCGACGAGGTGACCTGCTACTACCGGCGCAGCGAGGCCGAAATGCCTTGCTGCCATGAGGAGTACCGCCACGCCAAGGAAGAGGGCGCCGATTTCGTCTGGCAGGTCAGCCCGACGGCTTTCCTGGGCGACAAGGCCGGACACGTGCGCGCCGTCCGTTACCAACGCATGGAGCTCGGCGAGCCAGACGCGAGCGGTCGCCGCCGTCCGGTACCCCTCCCCGACTCTGAATTCACCGTCGAGGCCGATACCGTCATCCTGGCCTTCGGCTACAAGCCGGAGCGCGCCTTCGTGGAGCACCTGGGCGTCGATACCGAGTCCTGGGGCACCATCAAGGTCGATGACGAGGCCCACGGCCGCACCAGCGAGCCGGGCGTCTTCGCCGCCGGCGACGTCGTGCGCGGCGCCGATCTGCTGGCGCCCGCTATCGCCGACGCTCGCCACGTCGCCGCGACCATGGATGAATATCTGCGTAGGAAAGCTTGACAATTCCCTGCCTTCGGCTACAATACCGTGGCGTTAGCCGAGGTAGCTCAGCTCGGTAGAGCAGTGGACTGAAAATCCATGTGTCGTCGGTTCGAATCCGACCCTCGGCATCGGCAGGGGAAGTCTTAACGGCTTCCCCTTTTTCTGTACATCTGATAGACTGAAATACAGAGAGGTGATCGATGAACACGAAAAAAAGCGAACGTGTCCCCAAAAAGATGCGCCCTCGTTACGAGGAAATTATCGCCCTCACCGACGCTGTTTGCGAGGAATATCTGAACGACGAATACGCAGCACTTGCCCGTCGCCTGGCGGCCAAATTGAGCCGCAAGCGGCCCTCGCCCCTGCTCGGCGGGACCGTGCCAACGTGGGCTGGCGGCATCCTCTACGCCCTCGGTCGCGTCAACTTCCTCTTCGATCCCGACCAGACCCCGCATCTCACCGCCGGTGAGCTGGCCGATGCCATCGGGCGCGCTAAGAGCACGCTAAGCAACAAGGCCCGCGAGATCATGGACATGCTCCACATCACCGTTATGGACCCGGACTGGACGCTGCCCAGCCAGGTGGCGGAAAATCCCATGGCCTGGATGATCAGCGTCAATGGCATGCTGGTCGACGCTCGAAGCCTACCCCGCGAGATTCAGGAGATCGCATACGAGAAAGGCCTCATCCCCTACATCCCTGGGGGGAAACCAAAAGGCTAGCCCATGCCTGCTGACACGACCTTGCTGCGCTACATCCTACACGGCACATGGACGGAGGACGGTTTCTTCCTCTGGGCCGAGATCACCGAGCCTACGCCACCGCAGCGCGGACGACGCCCCAGGATCCCGCGCCACCCGCACGCCGCGTCCGAGGCAGCGCTGCACGAGATTCTGAGCGCCTGGCTCCCGCAGACCGAAAGCCCTCCTGCGATGAAGGCCACCGTCTTGCTCCCTACCAGTGACGACGCGCCGCTGCTGCCGCCCTGGCTAGATCCCACGGCGACGGCGCCTGAGACCGCGCCCACGCTCGACCCCTGGAAAGTCACCGGCCTGACGCTGGACGTGCTGACGGCGCTGGAACTGCTCGTCGGCGCGCCGCCGCGCGACAAACGCTGGGGCAGCGACCTGCGCTACTGGAGCACCGTCGCCAAGTTGGGCCTGGAGGTGCTGACCCAGCAGCTGTACTTCCCCACGCTCACCGAGGACGAGGGCACCTATCACGCCCGCTGGCAGCCCATCCTCGACCGGCCGCGCGACCGGGCCCGGCTGCGCACGCTGGCCGAGGCCATGCCTGCCGTCTGCCGCGCCGCCTTTTCGGCCGGCGGCACACCCGACGTGGACGAAGCCGCCGCGCCTGCGGAACTCCTGGACGCTTACCTCGCCCAGCTGACGGACCGCGCGGTGCGCGATTGGGGACGCGAGCGTCTGGACGGCCGGCGCAAACCGCCCGAGGGCATCGCAGGAGCCTGGTGGGAGGCGCTGTGGGCGGCGGATAACGAGATCATCGTCCCGGTCAAGCAGCGCCGCGCCTTGAGCGAACTCCGCGAGATCTGGCAATCTTGGTTTGGACAGCTGCGGGGCGCCGCCGAGGCTCCGTTCCGCCTCTGCTTCCGGCTGGAAGCCCCGGAGATCGATGAGGAGACGGGCATCGCGCGCTCGCCGGATTGGACGCTGCGTTATCTGCTGCAGGCCAACGACGACCCCAGCCTGCTGGTGCCCCTGGATCGCGTCTGGTACGCCAAAGGCGGCACGCTGGAATACCTGAACTACCGCTTTGAGGGGGCACAGGAGTACGTCCTGGGCGCGCTGGGCAGCGCCGCCCGCCTCTTCCCGCCTATCCTGGAGAGCCTGCGGACGGCCCGCCCCGAGACCTGCGCGCTCTCGGCCGACGAGGCCTATGCGTTTCTGCGCGAGGTCGGCCCGCTGCTGGAGAGCAGCGGCTTCGGCGTGCTCGTGCCCCCGTGGTGGGAGAAGCCCGGCGCGCGGCTGAGTGTGCGGGCCAAAGCCCGGCTCAAATCCGAGCCCAACGTCATCGGCAAAGGCATCCTTAGCCTGCGCACCCTGGTGCAGTTCGATTGGGAGCTGGCGCTGGGTGGCGAGCCGCTCTCCAGGGAGGAGTTCGAGCGGCTGGTGGCGCTCAAACAGCCGCTGGTGCAGGTGCGCGGGCAGTGGGTGCTGCTCCAGCCGGAGGAAGTCGAGGCTGCTATCACCTTCTGGAAGCAGCGGCAAGAGCGCGAACTGGAGTTACGCGACGCGCTGAACGTGGCGCTAGGCGCGACGGAGCAGGTCGGCGGATTGCCTCTGACCGGCGTCGAGGTCTCTGGCACGCTGGCCGAGATGGTGGAGCAGCTGCAAGACGGCGAGCAGATGACGGAGATCTCCACGCCCAACGCGTTCGTCGGCACGCTGCGCCCCTACCAGAAGCGTGGCACTTCGTGGCTGGCTTTTATGCGGCGCTGGGGCCTGGGCGCCTGTCTCGCCGACGACATGGGCCTGGGCAAGACCATCCAGGCCATCGCCCTGCTGCTCCACGAGCGCCAACAGAACGGGGACGACGTAGGCCCGGCCCTCGTCATCTGCCCCGCCTCGGTGCTGACCAACTGGAAGCGCGAGATCAACCGCTTCGCGCCCGACCTGCGGGTGCTGATCCAGCACGGCACGGACCGCGCCACCGACGAGACGTTCGTGGACGAGGTCGCGCCGCGCTACGACGTGATCCTCACCACCTACGGCACGGCTCGCCGCGACGTCAGCTTTCTGCAGTTCGTGCCGTGGAGCGACGTGATCTTAGACGAAGCCCAGAACATCAAGAATCCCAACGCCAAGCAGACGCGCGCCGTCCGCCAGTTGGAGGCCGACAATCGCGTCGCGCTCACCGGCACGCCGGTGGAGAACCGCCTCTCCGAGCTCTGGTCCATCATGCAGTTCCTCAATCCCGGCCTGCTGGGCTCAAAGACCCATTTCCGCGAGACCTTCGCGCTGCCTATCGAGCGCTATCAGGACGCCGAGGCCACCGTGCGCCTGCGCCATCTGGTCGATCCCTTCATCCTGCGTCGTCTCAAGTCCGATCCGACGATCATCCAGGATCTGCCGGAGAAGCTGGAGATGAAGATCCCCTGCACGCTGACGGAGGAGCAGGCCACGCTCTATCAGGCCGTGGTCAGAGAGTCGCTGGAGCGGGTAGGCAAGGCTGAGCGCGAGGGCGAGTCCCAGTTCTCGCGCCAGGGCGCCGTGTTGAAGGCGCTGCTGCGACTCAAGCAGATCTGCAACCATCCGGCGCAGTACTTGAGCGACGGCTCGGCGCTGCCGGGACGCTCCGGCAAGCTGGAGCGCCTCACGGAGATGCTGGAGGAGGTGCTGGACGTGGAGGATCGCGCGCTCATCTTCACCCAGTTCGCCGAGATGGGCCAGATGCTGCACGGCTATCTCCAGACGCTCTTTGGCGTGGAGGTGCTCTATCTGCACGGCGGCACGCCCGTGAGCCAGCGTGACCGGATGGTGCAGCGTTTTCAGCGCGACGACGGCCCGCCGCTCTTCATCCTCTCGCTCAGAGCGGGCGGCACCGGGCTGAACCTGACGGCGGCCAATCACGTCTTCCACTTCGACCGCTGGTGGAATCCCGCCGTGGAGGATCAGGCCACCGACCGCGCCTACCGCATCGGGCAGACGCGCACGGTAGAGGTGCACAAGCTGCTCTGCGCGGGCACGCTGGAGGAGCGCATCGACGCGCTTATCGAGAGCAAGAAGGATCTGGCCCAGCGCGTCGTTGGCGCCGGCGAGAGCTGGCTGGGCGACTTGAGCACCGACGAGTTCCGGGAGATCATCACGTTGCAACTGGAGCGATGAGGCACGGTCCCTGGCAAGCAATGAAATTGCTGGGGGACACCGGCCCCAGCTAGTTCCGGGGACACAGGTCCCACCATGCGGTCTTAGCTGACAGGACCCTGATCGAAAGTCAATCGAAAATCGCAAATCCAAAATCGTAAATCGTAAATCGAGGATTATGTCACAATACAACTATTGGTCACGTTTCAGCAGTAGCCCGTTACCGGCCGATGGCATCAAGGCCAAGAGCCGCCGCGGCAAGTTCACCGACTCCTGGTGGGGCGACCGCTGGATCGGCGCGCTGAAGCCGCTGATGGATTCCGGGCGCTTGAGCCGGGGGCGCAGTTACGCGCGGCGCGGGCAGGTGCTGAACATCGACGTGAGGCCTGGCGAGATCACGGCGCGGGTGCAAGGCTCCCGCCGCACGCCCTACCGGGTGCGTATCGATCTGCAGCCGCTCAACGACCGGCAGTGGGCTAAAGTGCTGGACGCCCTGGCGGAGCAGGCGCTCTTCGCCGCGCAGCTGCTCAACGAGGAGATGCCCGACGAGATCGAGCAGGTCTTCGAGGCCGCGAAGGTGCCCCTTTTCCCCACCTCCCGGGGCGATCTGGTCACCTCGTGCTCCTGCCCGGACTGGGCCAATCCGTGCAAGCACATCGCCGCCGTCTACTACCTGCTGGGCGAGCGCTTCGACGAAGATCCCTTCCTGCTCTTCGAGCTGCGCGGGCGCGACAAAGCCGCGCTTATCGCCGGGCTGCGCGAGCGTCGCGCCGTGGCGATGCCTACGCCGGACGCGGAGCCTTATGTGCCCACCCCTATCCAGGTGGACGCACCGCCGCTGAAAGCATGCGTGGACGATTACTGGCGTCCCCGCGTCTCCCTGGACGAGATTGAGATTCACATCGAAGAGCCAGAGGTGACACTCCCCTTGCTCAAGCGCGCCGGGCTCCCTGACTTCGCCGGGCCGACCAATTTCCGTGTCCAGCTGGAGCGCGCGTCGGAGGCTATCACAGCGCAGGCGCTGACGCTGGCTTTCGAAGAGCACACCCCATAGTTCCATTGAAAATAGTTCCAGTGGAAACGAGTCAAAGGTCAAAAGTCGAAGGTCAAACGGCGTCAACAGATTTAACAAATCCAGCCCCCATTTGTTATCTGTCTTTTGTCATTATCCCCATTCCCCCCCTTAGCCCCAAAGTCCTATTTGGACTCCCCAAAGACTTGAGTTATAATTGGGTTTAAGTGTTTGGCAACTCGAAGTGGGGGGAGATGACTGACGAATCCACCGTCAAAACGGACAGCGTCTACGCTCTGGTTACCCTGAGCACGGCGGCGCTCTGGTCCATCGTGAGCAGCTGGCTGCTCTACTTCTATCTACCGCCGGACGGTGAAGGCAGCGCCCTGGTGCCGGCCGCGCTATATGGCGGCGTGATGTTCACCGTGCGCGCCATTAACGCACTGATAACCCCGGTCATTGGTCACGCCTCCGACAACAGCCAAAGCCGCTGGGGGCGGCGGCTGCCTTTTATGTTCGTTTCGGCGCTGCCCATGCTCGCCTTCTTCGTCCTGCTGTGGACGCCGCCGGTGAACGACCGCTCCATCTGGAATCTAGCCTACCTCGCCCTGATCTATCTGCTCTACAACTTCACCTACACGCTCAACCAGATCCCTTACACGGCGCTACTGCCGGAGTTGGCCCTCACCGAGGGCCATCGCGTGCGCCTCTCGGCCTGGACGTCGGGCGCCATGCTCGTGGGGATGATTGTAGGCGGCATCGCGGGGCCGCTGGTCGAGAACCAAGGTTACGTCGTGACCGCGCTGGTCTACGCGGCGGGCGCGCTACCGCTCTTCTATCTGCCCTTCCTCGTGCTGCGCGAGCGCCCCGGACGTCGCATACCGGCGGCGGAAAAACTGGATTTTCGCCAGGGCCTGCGCATTATGTTTCAGAACCGCGCCTTTCTCATCCTGAGCGCAGCCGGCTTTTTCTACTGGACGACGACAACCTTCGTGCAAGGCGTCGTGCCCTACATCGTCACGGAGATCTGCCAGCTCTCTGTAGCGGATACCCTGTACTTCTACGTGCCGGCCGTCCTGGCCGCGCTGGCCTGCTATCCCATTGTCACCCGGATGGCGGATCGTTGGGGTAAGAAAAAGATCTTTGCAGGCGCGCTGCTGGCGTCGGCGGCAGTGCTGCCCGGTCTGATGTTGATTGGGGAGCGCATCCCCATTCCGCTGCGCGCCCAGGGCATCGGCTGGATCACGCTACAGGCCATTGCCATGGCCGGCGTGGTGATGCTACCACCGGCTTTCGGAGCCGAGATCACCGACTACGACGAGACCATGACGGGTCAGCGGCGGGAAGGCGCCTATTACGCTGTCTGGGGCCTGTTGGATCAGGTCATCAATGGCCTGGCGACGGCGCTGCTGCCCATCGTCTTATTGCTGGGTCGCAGCCGGACCGATCCCAACGGGCCACTGGGTGTGCGCGCGGTCGGTCTGCTGGGCAGCGCCATGATGCTAGCGGCCTTTTTTATCTTTCGACAGTATCCACTGAGGGAATGAGGGGGTGGGTATGGGAGTAGGGAGTTGGGGAGTAGGAAGAGTGTGAGGGGCCGACGGATACTCGGTGGGGTCATTGTTTTGCTGACCGCCGTTTGGTTCGTGGGCGTGCTGGCGCCCGCCACGCAGGGATGGAGGTTGGACATAGCCGCCGGTTTCCTGCTCACCCTGGTCACGCTGACGGCGCTCTGGTGGACCTCAGCGCATGCTACGCCGATGCGCCGTTTCTGGCGTCTCCTCGCTATCGCCTGGACGCTGAATCTGCTGGGCACTGTCGCCTGGGGCATCTATGAGATGGCGACCAACGTGAGCCTGGGCATCTTCAGCTGGATCGACGGCTTCTATCTGCTGCGCTACGGCGCGATCCTGGCCGCCTTTGCCCTGACGCCTCGCCTGTGGACGAGACGGACCTGGGCGGTGCTGGCGGGCGTGACGCTGATCCTGGGCATCGCCGTCTGGTTTGGGCTCTATCGCCCACTACGTTCGGCCTTCGACACCCCGCTGCTCCACTTCTTAGGCGGCGCGCTCTATCCCATCCTCGACGGCGCGTTGCTCTTCGCCGCGTTTCAGACGTGGAACGCGCTGGAAATGCCGGTGGCACGGCAGAGCGTGGCCCTCCTCACCGTCGGATTACTGACCTACGGCATCGCGAACGCGCTCAACTTCCGCGCGCGGAGCGTGGACTTGGACGCGGCATCGCTGCTCGCGGGCATTGGTTGGCTGCTGACCGACACCTTCACCGGTCTGGCGGCGCTCATCGCGCGCACCGCACCAGCACAAGCCAAGATTCCATCCCCAGGAGAAAAATGATGACCCTCTCGCCCCAACGCATCTCCGAACTGGAGTGGGCTAACTATGCAGCGACCAAGCGGTCGGCGGAGGTGACGCCGGGCCTGGAGGTCTCGCTGCGCGACGACGTGATCCTCAGCCGCAGCGCCGTCTTTCCCACGCCGGACGTGAACCACGCGGCGCTATTGCGGACGACGGCTGAGACGGTCGAGCCGCTGCTGGACGAGGTGACCGCGTACTTCCAGGCGGTCGACGTGCCGGTGACGGTCTATCTCTCCCCGGCGTGCACGCCGGCGGATCTGCCTGGGCGTTTGGAGGCGCGCGGCTTTGTATGCCAACCGTATGAGGAAGCGTGGATGGTCGCTGATGATCTCGCCTCGCTGCGATTGCCGCCGCCACCTCCATATCTGGAAATTCACCAGATCACGGCGGACGAAGCGGGGACCTTCGCCGAGGTCTTTATGCGCGCCTTCGACATGCCGCTGGATTATGCGCCCGCCATGGCGCAGTTACTGCGCCCATCCATCGGGCTGCCGGGCACGTACCACTACCTTGCGTATCAAGACGACGCGCCGGTGGGCACCATGTCGCTGCTCTGCCATGGCGACGTGGGCATTCTGGGCAGCGCGGGCGTCGTGCAGCTGCGACGCGGCACGCGCATCGCGTCGAGCCTGGGTTACCGGGCGCGAGAGGATGCCTGGGCCGAAGGGATGAAAACAGTGGTGCTGCAGACGACGGCGGGCGTGCTTCTGGAACGTTTCCTGCGCATCGTGGGTCTTGAGCGCGGCTTCACGCGCATATATTACGTCAAGTCATGAGTTCTCTGGTCATCATGCAGAATCTAACGAAGATTTACCAAACCGGCGACGTGACCTTCAAGGCTCTAGATGGCGTCACGCTGTCCATCGAGGCCGGGGATTTCGTCGCGGTGATGGGGCCGTCGGGCAGCGGTAAATCGACGCTCCTGCACCTGGTGGGCGGATTGGATCGGCCCACTGATGGCACGGTGACGGTGGACGGACAGCCGCTCCACGCGATGAACGAGACGGCGCTGGCGAAGTTCCGTCGGAGCCACATCGGCTTTATCTTCCAGTTCTTCAACCTGATCCACAACCTCACCGTGCGGGCCAACGTCGAGTTGCCGGCGCTGCTGGCCAATCGGCGCGACAAGCAGCAGATCCGCGCGCGCTCCGATGCGCTGTTGGCGCGTCTGGGTATCGCGGATCAGGCCGAGAAGCATCCCTGGGAGCTCTCCGGCGGCCAGCAGCAGCGTGTCGCCATTGCCCGCGCGCTGATCAACCAGCCCACGCTCCTCCTGGCCGACGAACCCACGGGCAACCTGGACAGCAACAGCGGCGACGATGTTTTACGCATCCTGGAGGAGTTCCACGCGCTAGGACAGACGATCCTGATGGTGACCCACGACCCGCTGGACGCGGCCACGGCGCGCCACATCGTCTTTCTGCGCGACGGCAACGTGGTCGACAGCATGCCCGGCGGTGACGCGACACGCATCGCCGCGCGGGCCACGGCGCTGGAGAGGCGGTAGGCGGCCATGAGCGCGGTGCTGCAGAAGATCAAGGCGGATCTGGTGAGTCGCCCGCTGATTTCGGGGCTGATTTTGGTGACGATCACGGCTTGCGCCATGCTGTTGACGCTGGCGCTGGCGACGCTGATGAACCTGAGCGCGCCTTACGATCAGGCCTTCGAGGCGTTGAATGCGGCACACCTCTGGCTGTATTTTGATCGCGAGAAGGTGAGCGAGCGGGATCTAGCGCGGATTCGTGCGTTACCCGCCGTAGCCGAGACAACGGAACTACGATACAGCGTCGTCAGTCGGGTGCGCGTTCACGACACTAAGGTCTGGACCAGCCTGCGGGTACTGCCCACGGAGACGCAGCCCGACGTCAACCGCGTGCTGGTGCGTGAGGGCCGATATCTTCTCCCCCGCGAGGAAGAGCTGCTGGCTTCGGTGGATCTGGACGATCTCTACAATCTGGAGATCAGCGACACCATCGGCGTGACCGGACAACATGGCAAGGACATAGCGCTTCCTGTGGCCGGTCTGGCGTTCAACCCCATGTGGGACACGTACCGCACCAGTCAGCCGCCTTATCTCTACGTCAGCGCAGAGACCCTGAAGACGCTCTTTCCCGACGAAGAGAACTGGGATTGGTCCCTGGGATTACGGCTAACCGATCCAGAAGCGGTGGACACAGTCCTGGCCCAGGTCGAGACGCTACTGCCTGACGGAGCGGTGGAGACCCACACCGACTGGCAAGACGTCAAGCGGGCCGCGCTTTTCGGAGCGAAGATCAACTTTATCTTCCTGGGTGCCTTCAGCCTCTTCGCCATCCTTGCCACCGTCTTCGTCGTTGTGAGCACCATGAGCGCCATTGTACTCTCGCAGTTTCAGCAGATTGGCATTTTGCGGGCTGTGGGCTTCACCCAAGGACAGGTTCTGCTCCTCTACGTAGGCCAATATCTATTCTTGGCCCTCATCGGCAGCCTGATAGGTTTGGGGCTGGGCAGACTCTTGGCGCCTTTACCGCTGAAAAGTGTAGCCGTCTCTTTGAGCACAACGTATGAGCCTCCGTTGAGCCTGGGGCTCGTCGTGACGGTTTTGCTCACTGTCCCCGGCATTGCGGTGTTGGCGACCCTCTTGGCTACTCGACGTGGTGCCCGCGCGAATATCATTCAGGCTATCAATGTGGGGGCAGAGCCGCCTCGCAAAAAACCAGCTTTGCCTGTACAATTAGCCACCAGAGCTGGCCTGCCCATGATCTTTGTACTGGGGCTCAACGACGTCTTCGCCAAACCCTTCCGCTCCTTGCTCACGGGATTCAGCCTGGTCCTGGGCGTTATCGGCATCGTCTTTGGCATCGCGCTCTCGGATACGTTGGAGACGTATCGCACAACGCCCCGCTTGCTGGGCATCGTCTACGATGCAACGGTGAGTCGAAATCGCTGGAGCAACGCAAAAACCCAGCACTATCTGGAGCGCGCGCCCGGTGTGGCAGCCTACTATGCAGAAGCGCTCGTCGAGGCGGAAACGCCGGAAGGACAATCTTTTCAGATACGTGCCGTGGAGGGAGATTTGCAGGACTTTCCCTTCGTGATTGAGGAAGGTCGCTTCTTCCGACCAGGAACGCGCGAGGTCATCGCAGGGCGCGGGCTGTTGAATTGGTTGGACGTGCAAGTGGGCGATGAGATCACGTTATTCTTCGATGAACGGAAGCATCGACCGGTGACGTGGCGGATTGTGGGGCAGTATCCTGAACCGGTGAATACCGGCGAGATGTTGATGGCGGACCTATCCGTCATCCAAACCTGGAACCGTGACATAGAAGCGCAGACTTACTTTATGAAACTTGCAGCGGATCACAACAAAGAAGTACTGAAACGCTACCTTGAGCCTCGGGAAGACGCCGACCTGCATCTGACATGGGTCGGGCAAGCCATACCCGACGTCGTCTATTATCTTCAGCTGGCGATTTTTGCACTTTCTGCCATCCTTATCGGCATCGCGGTTGTGAACGTTTTCAACACGTCGCTACTATCGGTCCAAGAAAAACTGAGATCGGTGGGCGTGCTGAAGACGTTGGGCATGACGCCAAGGCAAGTGGTCACGATGATCACGTCTACAGCCGCTGTCTTAGCGGTTACAGCTTCGGCCCTCGGCCTGCCCCTTGGTTGGTTACTGACCAAGAGTTTGATGGCAAACCTCTCCGCTTCTTATGGATTTGGACATGCACACGTGACCTTCAATCCGGTTTATGCACTGGTGCTGTTCCCCTTAATGATAACCGTGAGCATAATGGGCAGTCTCTTCCCCGCTCGACGCGCAGCGAGACTTTCCATTGTGAATGTGTTGAGAAAAGAATGATCGTCTTATTCAAGGCCTTTTTGTGGGAATTCGTGCAGAATCTACCTGTTCTGTTGGGCTTTGCCGCTGCTGTCTGGTGGTGGGCAAAGGATGAGCGGGATAAAACCGTCGCCGCGTCTGCAGCGGGCGGCGCGCTGGGGGCGCTGGTGATCCGCTACACCGAAGCGTGGAAAATCGGGCGCCCCTTTATGGAGCCGTGGAGCGTGACGCTGGTCAACGTGGTGGGGTTCACGCTCTTCCTGCTGCTCTTCGCCATCTATCTGGGGCACGAAGGGCACTGGAGCAACCGACGGATGGACGCGGCGCTGGGGGCGCTGGCGGGGGCCGGCTTCGCGCTGGCCCAAGGGCTGGCAGCGCCGGGCGCCCCGGTGATTGGCATCGTGTTGCATAGCGTGGCTCTGGCGCTGGCGGCCGCGGTAGTGCTGATCTTGGTACGGCGCATGAAGGCGCAGACCCTGTGGGAGGCACTGGGCAACGCAGCACTGGTGACCGTGGTGATGACGGCGATCATCACGGTGATTGACTACGGGTATCTGGTAATCGGATGATCAACGTCTTGCGAGGACACTTTCAGGACATCTGGCGACGCTCTCGTTTCTTTCGGGTGGTGCTGGTGCTGAGTGTGGGGTATACGGTGTTGCGCACGTTACTCCAAATAGCTATACTTATTTTCATGCTCTCCGCTGAAAACGGAACTGGGGTCGAGATTTCTGGCTCGGCTATTTCGTCAAGCGGACCGCTGATTCCGGATGATCTACGAATTTATTTGGATGCATCGGAACGCCTTAAAATGAAACAGGATCTGTATATCCAAGGAACCGTTGATCGCATGGAGTTTTATCAATACGCGCCATCCTTTGCACTTGCTATGGTTCCTTTTCTGTGGGTCACGAGAGAAGTTGCCGCTATCATCCATACAGTGTTTCATTTTTTTGCATACGGCTTTCTATTTATTCTTTGGGCAAAAATTTTTCACTCCGCAGGACTCTTGAAGGCTGAAAATTATCTAATCTGGACGCTCCCAACCTGGTTGCTTTTTTCCTCATTCTGGACAGACCTAGGCTATCTCAACGTCTACATCTTCATGGCATTGCTCGCGACCTTTTCCATCAAAGCAATCATGGAAGAGCGATTGGAGATGGCTGTACTTTGGCTCACTATAATTTTACAGATTAAGCCACAATGGTCCTTCGCGATGGTTGTTCCCCTCCTATTGGGTAGACGGAGGTTCTTTTTTAAGCTGCTATCATTGACATTTATATCATATATGACGCTCAGCGGAGTTACGGTATTGGCTATCGGCCCAAGGTATGGATGGGGACAATACGTAGATTATATAAGTTTGCTGCGTGGGATCAGTGCTGGTGGCTATCCTTGGCGTACTCCTAAGATGCCGTTCTTAGGTTATAATCACTCCATCAAGCAAGTCCTCGTCTATATTCTGGGATCCACACCTGCTGTTTTCACTTTGGTTAATGTAACTAAAGGGATTCTGCTGGCGCCCTTGGGCATTCTGGGCATTCGATACCTTCTCAATCCTGTGGACAGACCCGGCGTTGAAGTACCACGTCTGGCATTGGATTTAACCTTTATATTCTATTTAGCGGCATTTATCTGGTTAGACATGGTATGGGAGTTATCACTTGGCATTGCCACTTTCACTTATCTAATTGCTAGTGTGAATAACAGAAATCGCAAAAATCTAGTGATTGCAGCATTTTTACCTTATGCATTACTAGACCCTTTTCGAATTCTTGGATTAATCCTGTCATTGTTAGGTGTTGAAGCGATTGCACCTGGTCTCTATATTCTGACTGATCCCGCCATTTACATACCGCTCATCATGATAAGTATCCTGGTATTCTACGCTTTACTCATTCGACGACTCTGGACTATGCCCTTTCCTGACCACGCAAAAACTCGTCATTTTAGCATGAAGGCGGCTTCATGAAAGACTACCCAACTCTCGACACGTTTCTAGCTTGGTCCACAGAAAAAGTGGCCGAGATCGTGCATGCAAATGGGCCGAAGGTCTGCGTCTTCCCCATCAACGGGACGCGGCGGTGGTTTATGTTGGAGTTTCCTGAAGAAGCCGCAAGAGACAATGTTTGGGAACGGTATATGCAGATCGTATGGCAACGCCAGATCGAGTTGTATAAGCTTTTCTTTGATCACGGAATAGATACACTCCTAACGCCGGTATTTGGGCCCGATTTGTTAGAACGAGGAGAAAAGTATAAAGAACTTATCGAACCTGGTTTGCTGTGGCTATCACAGAATCAGGAATTATTCAATTTCTATGACCTTTACGATGTACGTGTCAAAGTCTACGGTGATGTAGCTCGCTGCCTTGCTCAATCCTCGTACAGCCACGTAACAGATACCTTTGAGGAGTTAGCAAAGCAAACAGCTTTCCACAAAAGTCATCGGTTGTTTTTCGGAATCTGCGCGCATGATGCCACCGAAACGATCGCAAGAATCAGTGTAGAATTCTATCTTGAGCATGGGCATCTTCCAAACAAACACCAGATTGTTAAAACGTATTATGGAGAGTACGTTCCACCTGCTGATATCTTCATCGGATTTGATCGTCCAACAGTATTTGACATGCCTTTAATTGGCACTGGCGAAGAGGATCTTTATTTTACCGTTGGACCATCACCTTATGTCGATGAACACACATTGAGAGCAATCCTTTACGATCACCTCTTCGTCCGGCGAGTGGATGATACCGACTACGACGAGCTAAGCACAAGAGAATGGCATACGCTCAAAGAATTCTACAAATTGAATTTACATCACGTACTCGGCCTAGGATGTCAAGATAAGAATAATAAGTACTGGTATCCTACGCCGCAGGTGAAGCTGCCAATTCGCACGAAAGAATAGAGGGTCTCCGGTATTTCGCCGGGTGGTGGGGGACTTGTCATTCCGAACGTAGTGAGGAATCTCGTTGGTGGGGAACGAGACCCTTCGCTGCGCTCAGGGTGACAATTTAGTGGGGATTTGAGCATATTTACCCGGCGAAATCCAAAAGAGCCAGAATAGATTGTGTCCAACATGAAAATCACTTTAATAGCTAAGGAAACGGGAATTTGGATTACGTAAAAGAGGCTAGGGAACTTGTTCAGAATCTAGATCAACACATGGGACCGAGTCCTTATGACATCGCTTGGCTAGCACGCCTGAAGGAACCGCCAAATGGCGAGCCTCGCTGGCCGGAACTTGTGGAATGGCTGATTGCAAATCAGAAAGAAGATGGCAGTTGGGGTGGGAAAATTGTCTACTATCACGACAGGATTATATGTACCTTAGCATCTACCATAGCACTTCACGAAAACAAGCATTTCCCCGGTGCTCAGCAAGCAACGAGACGTGCCGAGCAGTATCTCTGGCACCATCTGCACATGTTACCACGTGATCCCTTTGAGCTAGTAGGTTTTGAGTTGATCTT
>DAOTUH010000227.1:0-4240 GCA_034437255.1 Anaerolineae bacterium | reverse complement strand
GTCGTGCGCACGTATCGTTTGAATGGACGACTCATCCGCGAAAGTTGATGCGCAGTTTGCGCAGCAGCACGCTCAGCGGACCGCTCACCACGCGACCTGCCTCTGCGGCTTGATCCTCGTCCTGGTTGCCGTAGATGTCGTAATGCACGATCTGGGAGAGCGGCTTGCGCGCCGGTGGCTCGGGATCCTCGGCCGGGAAACCCAGCGTGAGCAGCCCCACCACCTCGACGTGGGAGGGGACCTTGAGGATCTGTCCGATGGCGTCTCGGTCCAACCCGCCCACCCAGCAGGTACCGAGGTCCAGTGCGGCGGCCTGCAGCATCATCTGGCTGCCCGCCAACCCGATATCCTCGTGCAGAAATTGCCGGTAGACGGGATTGCGCGCGTCACCACATAGTGCGATAATGACCGGCGCTTCCTCGACGTGGGCCCATTTGATGAAGAAGTACGCGGCATGTTCCGCCACCGCTGCGCGGATCTCGGGATCGCGGACGACGACGAAATCCCAGGGCTGGCGGTTGCTCGCCGACGGCGCCCAGCGTCCTGCCTCTAATACGGTTTCCAATAGATCGTCCGGCACCGGTTCGTCTCGATAGCGGCGAATGCTCCGTCGCCCTTTGAGCAACTTCATCACTTGATCGGGGGATATAGATTTTGTCACGGATTGCATCGTTTTCTCCCTTTTTCTCATTGATCTGTGGTCGCTCTCTTGACCGTGCCATCACCGGGCGCGGTGGGACACCGGCCCGAGCGATGCCAGCTGTGGTCGCTCTCTTGACCGTGCCACCCTTGAGTTGACTTTGTATACCGCTTAGGGTTATACTTAACAATACGTCGAAAGCAAACCGTTTTCATTACATCATAAATCAAATGAGGAGAATGACTATGTTACGGGATCGAGCACGCGATATCGCACGAATGATGGGCTATGATAGCCTTGATGCCACATTGGAGGCCATTGGCCACGGCGAGTTGATTCTATTGAAGCTTTCGGAAAGCCAACAGATGCGGATGACAAACTGGCTCCGCGCGCACGCCAATGAGATGGAAGAGGAGGATACAGAGTTGGCCGAAGCGCTGGAAGACTTGGCTGATGGCCTGGAGTTTGCCATGGAACTGGATCGTTATCCGGCTACGGCCGATATCTGTGAGATGGACCTGCCGCATGGATGGCCAAGCTATTGTGACAAGCGTCGCCTGCAAGGCGAGTGAATGTCTTAAGAGTCCCGGTTACAGCCGGGATTCGTTTGTTTATAGCCCAGCAGGAACGCTGAAAAGGAGCGACATGATTGAAAAGAAGGTTTTACCGGGGGCAGAGCCCTTTTTCTTTGAAGGTAATGAGGTGGGCGTTCTGGTCTCTCATGGCTTCACAGGGACGACCCAAAGCATGCGCTTTTTGGGCGAGTACCTGGCCGAGGAAGGCGGTTACACCGTCATCGGGCCGCGCCTTGAAGGACATGGCACGAGGCCGGAGGACATGGCGCGTTCGACGGCGGAGGATTGGATTCGCAGCGTCGAGATGGCGCTGGGGCGCCTCCGGGAGCGGTGCGAGGTGTTTTTCATGACCGGCCTATCCATGGGCGGCACGTTGACGCTCTACATGGCGGGCATGTATCCAGACATCATCGCCGGTGCCGTGCCCATCAACGCGGCGATCTATCTCCACAGTCCAGACTTGGCGATGTTAGCCTACGGCACGGAGACGCCGGAGATGATTCCGGGCATCGGCTCGGATATCAAGAAGCCCGGCGTGACCGAGCTGGCCTATGAGAAGACGCCGACTGCAGCGATTCCTCCGCTGCATGCACTGATGAGTGTCACGCATGATCTGCTGGCGCGCGTCACCTGTCCGATGTTGATCTTTCAATCGCGGGATGATCACGTCGTACCGCCGGGCAATGGCCCGTTCATCCTGGATCACCTTGGCGCTGAAGAACGACGCCTGGTCTGGCTGGAGAACTCCTATCACGTAGCCACGCTAGACAATGACAAAGAGCTGATCGCGGAGGAGACGCGGGCGTTCATTGACGCGCATCGCTGAAACCAGTTGTCGGGTTGAGCAGCCTGCCTCATGAAGGGGCAGGCTGCTTTTATATCGATTGGCCGTGCGCTTAAAAGGTTCTGGTCTCCGTTCTCTCCTGTGGTATACTATAAATGCCTGATCAAGTATTGGGCCCCTACAAAGACAACGAAAGGACTTCTGGCGTGAATACTCATGATAATGCACCGTCGCTTTCACCCACGGTGAAGCGACAGTTGAAGAACCTCACAAGTTTGAACCCGCGACAGCGCTCCCATGCCGCCAGTGAGCTGGGTAAGGCCAAGGATGCAGCCTCTCACGTCGTGCCGGCTCTAATCGAGGCGCTTGAAGAGGACGTCAATACCTACGTGCGCACGGCGGCCGCCGAATCGTTGGGATATCTCGGCGATGAGCGGGCTATTTTCCCGCTGATGGATGCACTGCACGATTCCTGTTCCTTCGTGCGCCGTGCTGCTGCCATCGCGTTGGGCCAGTTGCATGCCAAAGAAGCCCAGGTCGCGCTGCTCCACGCGCTCGACGATTCCAACTACTACGTGCGCCGTGCTGCCATCAACGCTATTGGGAAATTGGGCATCCCAGATCTTGGGAACGTGCTGGTGCCGCTGCTGGACACCGACGATCCCCGCCTACGCCGCACGACCATCACTGCACTGCAGCGTCTGGGATACCAGGAGGCCGTGCCTGCGCTGATAGAGATGTTGAACACGTATCTTCAGGAACCGAGCAAGCGGGACTTGCCCGTCGTTAAGACGCTGGTGGTCGCGCTGGGGAAAATGGAGGCCCGGGAAGCGCTGCCTGTGTTAACGCGGGTGTTGCGTGGTTACGTGGGAGCGCGGTCCATTGCGGCCAAAGCATTGGGCCGCATCGGTGATCCAGAAGCCGGGCCGGCGCTGGTGGAGGTGCTGCGCGCGCGGAGCGCGGGCTTGCGCCTGGCCGCGTTGCGGAGCCTCCGTGAGCTTGGCTACACCGAGGCTATCCCGGCGGCGCGCGAGTTTCTGGAGTCGCCAGATCCCAGGTTGCGACGAGAGGGCGCGCTCACGGCGGCCCGGCTGGGTGATAAGACGGCAGTTCCCTATTTGCTCAAGATGGCTCGAGAGGACACCAGCCCCCTGGCACGGCCCGCAGCCGTGGAAGCCTTGGCCTACGTGAAGGAAGACAACGTGTTGCCCCAGATTCTTTCCTTAGTCGAGGACGTCAACGCTTACGTGCGGGCGGCGCTGGCTCCGACGTTGCTCGCGCTATACGATGGCTCCCCCGAGGTCCGCAGCGCGTTGGATAAGCTAGCGGAGGACAAGGTGCACCACGTGGCGGCGGCCGCGCAAGAGGCGCTGGCGGAATTGGAAACGGAGGTCAGTGGGCAGGCGCCGGTCGTAGAATCTGCAGCTGATCCCAATCCGGGCCAGGTGTCCCTGTTGGAAAGAGAGTTTGGCTGGCTTCACCGGCTTCTGCGCGGCGAATGATCTGGTACCAGGTCCCTAACTCGTCAACGAATATCTAGTCAAAGCCTAGCCATCTATCACTTTCATGAGGCTCGAACGTGGAACCAAATCAATTTGCTAGTCGAGGAAATTCCCCCGTTCGATGCCGATTCTATGCCGCAGGATAGAGATTCCTCGACTCTTCGGCCATGCTCAAGGCAGGCTTCTGTGCCAAAAGACGGCCCTCCGCTCGGAATGACGAAGAAGACGATGATTTTGAGGCTTAAAGTGATTGGTAGCTAGTGTTTTGTCAAGCGTAAATGATGACTGCACTGAAATAACCATCAACCTCACGCAAAGGAAATTCATAAGATGATAAATTTTATTGACCTAAGCTGGCTTTACTATTCAGAAAAGTAAGGGCAAATTTAAAAATCTTGGCGACTGTCCGACCTTGGGTCGGCGGCGTCTTCGCGTGAGGCACAACCTTTTTTCCAGGTGAGTCAACGTTTTGTCCGTGTTTATCCGTGCAAATCCGTGAGCAATTTCAAGCTGTCCGGGATACTTCACCTAAAAATCTATAAGAGCCAACCGTGTATGTTCCGGTCATCGCCAGCAACATTGAGGAATTGCGGGAACAGATCATCCCAACGGATAGTATTAGCAAGAAAGGGCCGGTTAGTTGGAAGCAGAAAGTAGTTTAGAGGCTTAGCAGGAGGGATAAAGTGCCGGAGAGACACGCCGATTGGCTGAAGCAAGCTAAGCGTGATGTAGCTCATGC
>DAOTUH010000226.1:0-8647 GCA_034437255.1 Anaerolineae bacterium | reverse complement strand
CGGGGTGATAGCCTGCGGCACGAAGATCGCCAGGATCATGTCCACGCCTGGATCATTTTGCAAGATGCGGAGCGTCTGCTCGTACATCTCGGCGCGCGGGCCGCCCAGCATGTCCACCGGATTGCCCAGCTGGGTGCCGTGAGGCGTCACCGCTTTGAGCGCGTCCATGGTTTCTTCTGTCAGATCGGCGAGGCGCAGCCCGTGATCGTCCAGCGCGTCGGCGGAGAGGGCCGCCGGGCCGCCAGCGTTGGTGACGATGGCGACGCGGTCGCCCTGCGGCAGCGGCTGGTGCGCCAGCGCCACGGCGATGTCGTTCTGCTCCTGGAGCGAGTTTGCCATGAGCACGCCCGCGCGGTGACAGGCGGCGGCGTAGGCCTGCCCGGCGCCCGCCAGCGCCCCGGTGTGCGAGGCGACGGCGCGCGTCCCCGCCGCTGTGCGCCCGGCTTTGGTGATGACGATGGGCTTCTCGCGCCCGATGGCGGCTGCGGTTTCCACGAAATCGCGCCCGTTGGGGATGCCCTCGGCGTAGAGGTTGATGACCCTGGTGTGCGGATCGTTGGCAAGCATCTGCGCGCCCTCGGCGATGTTGACGTCCACCTGGTTGCCCAGGCTGATGATGCGGCTGTAGCCCACGCCCTGCTGGATGGCCCAGTCGATGGTGCCGCCGACGATGGCGCCGGAGTGCGACGCGAAGCCGATGGCACCCGGTTCCGGCATCTGGGTGATAAAGGTGGTGTCGATGGGAACGTGCGTGTCCATCACGCCGACGCAGTTGGGGCCGATGAGACGCATGCCGTAGTCGGCGGCGATCTTGCCCAGCGACTGCTCCAGCTCGGCGCCCGCCTCGCCCACCTCCTTGAAGCCGCCGGTGACGACGATGACAGTCTCCAGGCCGCGCTCGCCGCAGGCGCGCAGCGCGTCGGGCACCCACTGCGCCCGGATCATGATGACGGCTAAGTCCAGCGGATCGGGCACCTCGCTGATGTCGGGGTAGACCGTGAGACCCAGGATCTCGCCGCCTTTGGGATTCACGGGGTAGATCTCGCCGGGGTAACCGTGCTCCTTGAGATTGCGGACCACGCCGTGGCTCAACTTGTCCGGGTTGCTGCTGGCGCCGATGACAGCGACGCCGCGCGGATGAAAGAACAGCTCCAATTGCTCGGTCATGTATCGCTCCTTGGTAGTCAGGTCGTCGGATAGTCTAATAGTCCAATTGTCGGATGGTCAGGTCGTCAACGGATTGAACGGATGGAACGGATTGGGAAAAATCAGTTGAATCCGGTGATGTGTTCTCGTTTGTATTGATATTCCAAGGTATGATACGAGAGTCGCGGCTTTTGTCCAGTGAGGTTAGAAAGCGTGGATTTTGAGATTTTTCATTTGTCATTTTTAATTTCCCATTGATGCCTCCCACGTTCGCATATTCGTCCACCCGCAGTATAATGCCTCCGGTAGATTACTGTAAGGAGGACAACGCATGCGCATTTTAATTACAGGCGGCGCCGGCTTCATCGGCTCCCATCTCTGTGACCGCTATCTCGCCGATGGCCACGAGGTCATCGCCATGGATAACCTGAGCACCGGATCGGTCCGCAACATCGACCATCTGGCCGGCCACGAGCGCTTTCACTTCATCAAGCACGATGTCACGAATTACATCTACGTGGACGGCGACCTGGACATGGTGCTGCATCTGGCCTCGCTGCCCAGCCCCGTCGATTATCTCAACTTCCCCATCCAGACGCTCAAGGTGGGCGCGCTGGGCACGCATAACACGCTGGGCCTGGCGCTCGCCAAGGACGCCAAGTTCCTGCTGGCGTCCACGTCGGAGGTCTATGGCGATCCGCTGGTGCACCCGCAGGCCGAGGACTACTGGGGCAACGTCAACCCCGTGGGGCCGAGGGGCGTCTACGACGAGAGCAAGCGCTTCGCCGAGGCGCTGGTCATGGCGTACCACCGCTATCACGGCGTCGATACACGCATCGTGCGCATCTTCAACACCTACGGCCCGCGCATGCGGCACGACGACGGGCGCGTGGTGCCCAACTTTGTCTGCCAGGCCCTGCGCGGCGATCCGCTCACGGTCTACGATGAGGGCAAGCACACGCGCTCCTTCTGCTACGTGGACGACTTGGTGGAGGGCTTCGTGCGGCTCATGGCGTCCGACGAGGTCAATCCGGTGAACATGGGTAATCCTCGCGAGATGACCATCCTGGAGTTCGCGCACACGGTGCTGGAGGTAACGGGCAGCGATTCCGAGATCGCCTTCGTCGAGCCCAAGGACGTGCGCACCAAGGACGATCCCAAGGTCCGCTGTCCCGACATAAGCCGCGCGAAGAACGTGCTGGGCTGGGAGCCGCAGGTGACGCTGGAGACAGGCCTGCAGCGCACGGCGCAGTACTTCCACGAGACCTTGGGCATCGGCTGATGGCGCGGATTCCCACCGTCTTGGTCTACGCTCGCCGGGGCGCCGAGGTGCTGGTCATGCGCCGCAACAAAGAGCCGAATCTGGGGCTTTGGGTGGCGCCCGGCGGCAAGATCGAGCTCGACGAGGCGCCGCAGGATACGGCCCGCCGCGAGATGCGCGAGGAGACCGGCCTCGTTGTGGAGGATCTGCGTCTGCGCGCCTTCTGCACCGAGGTCTCGCCGCTGCCAGACTGGCAGTGGTGGATGTTTATCTTCGTCACCGGGCAGTTTCACGGCGATCTTCGCGCCGACCGGCGAGAGGGCGACCTGGCGTGGCTGCCCATCGACGTCTACCTGCACGAGCGGCCCATCCCCCAGGCCGACGCGATCTTCGCGCCGCGCGTGTTGCAAGGGCCGGACAGTCTCTTCCAGGCCAAGTTCGTCTACGACGCGGATCTGACGTTGGTGGAGTGGGTGGCGTACTGAGCTACCTGAAATTACGGTATAAGGTGCAACGCACCTGCGATGACCCAATCATGTTAGCTAAAAACCCATGCCAGCATGCACGAAATGGCTATTTTCAAACCTTCAAAGGTGCGTCGCACCTGGCTACGTTCTAATACCGTAATTTAAGTGAGCTACAATATTAGTCAACAGATGAAGCGGATTGAACGTATTATTCATACTCTGCTGAGCATGCTTTCCTGATATGGTAAGATATTTCATGTCGAGGTGCCTCGCTTCTCTGTCGGCAGGCGTTCGCGAACCAACAAAAAAATCCGTTTGGCTCTTGTCGGGAATTAGGTGAAGCCCTAAATTTGCTTCTATACGAGCTACGGAAAAATCCACAGATTAACGCAGATTTTCACAGATTAATCCGTTGATTTTTGGGAGGTAGGCACTGCACACCCGGTATCTTCGCTTCGTGAAACGTCCTTTCGGTCCCGGACTGCTGGCGTTCATTGGCGTGATCTGGGGCCTGCTGCTCGCCCGATTGCCGCTGCTGCAGGGTGGATTGCTCACGGTAGTGGCGGCGGTGGCCCTGGGCAGTTTCCTGGAGCCGCTGGTCGGCGTCGGTGCGGCGCTCTTCTTCGGGCCGATGTGGGCCTGGCTGCGCGCCGAGGTACCGGAGATTCCGCCGCTCCTGGGTCAGTACCTCTTCGTCCTGGCTGTGGCGGGGTGGGGCGCACGAGGGCTCCTTTACCGCAACCTGCGTCTTCTCCTGCCGCCGTTCTCGCTGCCATTGCTCGGCTTTATGGGCGTCGCGCTGCTCTCGCTCTGGCAGCCGATCGATCTCTGGATCGGGTTCCTGGAGTGGGTGAAGTGGCTGCAGATCCTCTTTATCTTCCTCATCACTTATGATCGGTTGGGGCCGGTACTGGCTTCCGAGACAGATGTCCGGTCAAAAACGCGGTTCGTGCTCGCCCTGATTGTCTGTATCGCGCTGTTCCAGGCCGGCATGGGCCTGTGGCAGTTCGCGTTGCGCGGGGAGGGGCCGGATCACTTCGCCATTGATGACAAGCTCTATCGGGCCTACGGCACCTTCGAGCAGCCCAATCCCTACGGCGGCTTCATGGGCATGAACGCGGCGCTGCTGGTCGGTGTGATCGCAGTCGCGTTCTTGGATCGCTGGACCGACGACGTGCGTCTCCCCGGCTGGATCTGGCCCGTCGCCGGGGCGGCGGCGCTCGTGACGGCGGCGTTGGGCGCCTCATGGTCGCGGGGCGCGTGGATGGGCTTCGGCGCCGCGCTGCTGGCGATGACGGCGCTGCTGCCCCGGCGCGGCCTCTGGGGCGTGGCGCTGGTCGTCCTGCTGGTGGTCGGCGGTGCCGGTCTGTACGTCACCGGGCGCCTGCCCGCACCGGTGGCGGATCGGCTGACGGGCTTCCTGGCGTACACGCGCTTCGAGGACGTGCGCGGTGTGCCCATCAACGACGCGAACTTCGCCGTGTTGGAGCGCATGGCGCACTGGCAGGCGGCGCTGGCGATGTGGCGCGACAATTTCTGGCTGGGCGTGGGTTTTGGCTGCTATGAGCCGGCGTACGCCGAGTATGCGCTCATCAACTGGCCCATTGCGCTGGGACACGCGCACAACTATTACCTCAACCTGCTGGCGGAGACCGGCGTGCTGGGTCTGCTGGCGTATCTTGGCTTTTTCGGCGTGGTGCTGGTCCGGCTCTGGCAGTTGACACGCACGCTGCGCGGCTGGCGGCGCGGGCTGGCGCTGGGATTGCTGGGCGCGATTACGCATCTGCTGGTCCACTCGCTCGTCGACAATCTCCTCGTGAACAACGTGCATCTCTTTCTGGGCGTGCTCTTTGCGCTGGCGGCGTGGTTGATGGCAAGACAGGATTTATACGACTGCGGGTAGTTGCTTAGGGCTTGTTGAGCGTGTGTCCGGACGCACTGTGTCTCTAATGGCGCAAGGCCCTGGAAAATACCAACCTTCCAGGGCCTTTTGTGCTCTTAAAACGGTGACTCGATTATCGGCTCCACCGCCCACCGCGCTCACGCTGTGTGCCGTCGCATACGCCGTCGCACTCACCGGCACGGTCGTTGATGCTGTCACCATCTTCATCGACGAAGCCGTAGCGATAGCCTGCATCGCCCTGGGCATTGCGCGTACCTCGGTCGCCCTGCGGTCCGCTCCGCGCCAGGGCTTTGTCTGTGAACGCTGTAACCATCAACAATGCTGCGACCATCCCACTCACTGCGATCATCCACTTCTTCATCTTATGCCTCCAAGGTTATGTATATGTTTGGTTTACTTAGGTCGTTGGCTCCTTGCCAACTTCATCCGTAGGATAATCGCGTTCCATGAAGCGTTGTTGAAGGCTTTGTGAAGGTTTGATGAAGATCAGGAAATGGACGCGGGGGGACACGGTGAGGACACCGGCCCCAGCTAGCGGGGGGATGGGCGTGGATTGAATCCGACGAAGACGGCATGCAAAACGGCCGGGACGTTCGGCGCGTCCCGGCCGTTCGTTGTGGATCAGGGAGTGTCAGATCTCGTCGTCTTCCTGCTTTTTCTTCACCGGGATCTTTTCCCGACCTTTTTGCGCCGCGAGTTGCGCGGTCACTTCTTCCTTCAAGCTCTGCCGGAAGAGCGCGGCGTCCAGTTCTTCCAACTCAGCGATGACGCGGTCCACCCACTCGTGCTGCACCAGGGCCAACACGGCGGAACTGCCCGGCGTCAGGCTCTCCTGGAGCTTCTTCAGCATCTTGTCGGAGAAGCCCATGTCGATCTGGCTGGCGGCTACGCCGCCGGTTGCCGCGCCCGCAACTGCGCCCACCACGGCGCCCGGTGGGCCGCCGATCAAGCCGATGAGTGCGCCGGTTACCGCGCCGAAGATCGCGCCCCTGCCTCCACCGACGTCCTGGGTCTCCCGCATTTTCAGCTTGCCGTTGGCTTTCTTGACCAGCACGGCCGCGTTGAGCAGCTGGATGACGCCCTCCCTGTCCATTCGCCGTAAATCTTTGACGACGCCCTCGGCCTCGTTCTCGTCGTCAAATGCTGCCACGATCAGTTCTACCGGTCCGATGGTGCCCATCGTTGCGCCTCCTTTTTGGTATGGTGATATGTGGTATCCTTTCCCATTGTACTATAAATCTGCGGGCCGCCACGTTAGTTTCATGGCTAGCTAGGGTCTTATCATTCTTGCTTCGAGGGGATCGCCAGATCCCCGTTGGAGGGCAAAAAGCACTTCGCAAACGTGGATTTGGCAATCCACTTCAAGCAAGATATAGGAGTGTAGCGAGAATGATAAAGCCCTGACGGCTATCGGCGGCGCCACGGTTTGCATCCTTAAAGAAATCACATATAGTCTAAATGTCAGACAGGTGAGTGTCTGATCAAATGAGCCCATCCCTGGCGGACGCCCCAACGTTCTGTCTACCAGATGATTGAACTTGAACCATCAACCAAAAAGGAGCGTGCTATGAACGATTTTCTCTTCCGTGAACCTCTTGAAGAACTTGATCCGGCGCTGGCGGAGCTTATTGCGCATGAGGCCGAGCGTCAGGTTCGTAAGCTGGTCATGGTGCCTTCAGAGTCGATCCAGTCGGGCGCGGTGCACCAGGCGCATGCCTCGGTCTTCGGGCACATTTACGCCGAGGGCTATCCCCCTGCGCGCACCCGCAAACTGACCGAGGACGAGATCTTGAACTATGAAGTGGAACTGGGTCGCTTCCGGCGGTACAGCGATCCGCGCTACTACAAGGGCGTGGAATACGCCGATGTGCTGGAGGCGCTGGCGCGTCGGCGCATCGCCGAGGTCTACGGTAACGGTATCCCGGCGGACGCTCTCTACGTCAACGTGCAGGCGCTCTCCGGTGCGCCGGCCAACACCGCCGTGCAGAATGCGCTGCTGGATCCTGGCGACACGCTGATGAGCATGGCGCTGCACGTCGGCGGGCACCTGACGCACGGCAGCAAGGTCGCTTATTCCGGCAAGACCTTCGACGTGGTGCACTACGGCGTCGACGAGACGGAACAGCTGGATTTTGACGCCATCCGCGAATTGGCGTTGGAGCACAAGCCCAAGATGATCATCGCCGGGTACACGTCGTATCCCCTGCGCGTGGACTGGCAGGCCTTCCGCGAGATTGCTGATGAGGTCGGTGCCTACCTGCTGGCCGATATCGCGCACACCGCTGGTATGGTCGCTGTGGGCGCCATGGAGAATCCGGTGGGTATCGCCGACGTGGTCACGTTCACGACGCATAAATCGCTGGACGGGCCGCGCGGCGCCGTGATCATTACACATAAAAGCGGGCTTCGCCGCAAACTCGACCGCGCCGTCTTCCCTGGTTTGCAGGGCGGCCCGCATATGGATAGCATCGCGGGCATTGCCGTGGCGATGAAGCAGGCGCAGACGGCGGAATTCCGCGAGTTACAGTATCAGACGGTAAAAAACGCCCGTGCTCTCGCCGAGGCGCTGGAAGAGGAAGAGATTCGCGTGGCCTACGGCGGTACCGATAGCCACATGGTGCTCATCGACTGCAAGACCGTCGAGGGCCCCTACGGCACGCCGCTGATGGGCGATCCGGCGGCGAACCTGCTTGATCTGGCAGGCATTGTGGCCAATCGCAACACCATCCCTGGTGACACGACGGCGGCCTATCCCTCCGGTGTGCGCTTTGGCACCCCGTGGATCACGCAGCGGGGCTTGAGGGAGCCGGAGATGACCCGCATCGCGCAGGCCATTGCCAAGCTGCTCAAGGCGACGCAGCCTTTTGCAACCACGTGGCGGCGGCGCAAGGGCTACCTGGCCCGCGTTGATTTCGACGTGCTGGAGGAGGTGAAGCAGGAGGTCGCCGAACTCGCCGATCAGGCGTGTCCCTGTGACGTCGAACGGCGGAGCGGCTATCCGCACTTCTACTTCCTCAACGAGGAGCCCAACGGCGATGGCGCTTACGAGCGGCTGGAACTGGTGGGCGATGACGTCAAGTCATTCGTCGATTGGCTGACACCTTCACACACGGCCGACATGGCCGATGGCGAAGCCCGTCCCATCACCCTGCTGGAGGCCGATGGCACGGTGATGAGCGCCGGGTTGCTGACACGCAAGGATGCGGGGACCTATCACCTCGACGTGCCCACGGAAAACGCGCCACGCGCGCTGACGTGGCTTCGCCAGCTGGTGGACGCTTACGTCGCCACCGACGACGTCTTTGGCAAGCTGCCCTTCCTGGACGCGGTCCGCGATCTGGGCGAGGCGCCGGCACCGGACGTCGCGCTGGAACCCGACACCGGCCCCTATGACAAGCCCTACTTCATCGGTGCATGGTCGCACCACGAGCCGGCCGGCGAGCCACTACCTAAATTTGAGTGGGAGGAGGATGAGGACGCGCTGTTGCGCGAGACGCGCCTGCACGACACGCACGTCGAGATGGGCGCGCGCATGGTGCCCTTCGGCGGCTGGGATATGCCCGTCTGGTACAGCGGCAATCTGGCCGAACACCGCGCCGTCCGCGAGGCGGCAGGTCTCTTCGACGTCAGCCACATGGGCTGCTGGGACGTGCGCGGCCCGGAGGCGGCGTCGTTTCTCAATCTGATCATGGTCAACGACATCACGACGTTGGAGGTGGGCGCGTCGCAGTACAGCGCGCTTTTTGACGTGGACGGCATTCCTTTCGACGATCTGCTGGTCTACCGGCTGGCGGAGGATCATTATTTCGTCGTCGTCAACGCCTCGAACAACGATAAGGACTGGGCCTGGGTCAATGGTGTGCTTAACGG
>DAOTUH010000225.1:0-21395 GCA_034437255.1 Anaerolineae bacterium | reverse complement strand
AAAAGGTCCAAGAAATCGGATTTTTAGGTGGCCATACCCCACATCTAGTAATTTTGGTCATGAGAAACCCACATATAGTATCAAGTCGTAGAAAAATCCGATTTCTGCTAGTTATTTCAGGTGAGTCATCATTTGAATTTCCGTATCTGTTTAATCTTGTGAGGAGTGCGATGCACTTGCGATGAAGAACGCACCGCGATTTGCAAAAGGGCCCTGAGAAGTCTCTGCAACCTCACGTCTTTTAGACAGAAAGCGCGTTGCACCTGTGTGCTCACAAATCAAACGGTTACGAATTTCCTTAGCGCTCTTGGCGCCTTTGCGTGAGGTTGGGGGGTATTTCAGTGGAGCCAAGAATGGGCGGTATAGGACTCGAACCTATGGCCTCCTCCGTGTAAGAGAGGCGCTCTGGCCGACTGAGCTAACCGCCCACTATCTTTGCATCATATCAGAGGTCAGGTGGATGTCAAACCTCAGACATGTTTATCGTAGAATCGAATTGCTTCGCGAATCAGCGTTTCGTCGAAGGGACCCGCCGGCGACGAGGTCTCGAAGATGCGCTCTGGCAGCTGCAAATTCTCCAGGCTGAAGCCCTCACGCCGCTTGAAGGCGTATTTCTCCTGTAGGATCTTGACGCCCAAGTCTACCATTGCTTCTTCCGTCGTCTCGTGCCCGATGGCAGCGAGCGCCTCCACGATAACCTCTGGCTCATAGACGCGGCGCGCGAAGAGGCAGATCACCAGGCTGGTGAGCACCTGGCGCCAGCGTTCCTCCTCCAGCAGTTTCTCCGCCAGTGCCTGGGGTTCGAACGCCTTTTCTTGCGCTACGAACGTCTGATCGACGCTGTAGCCGGCGCTGTCGAGGTGGCTGTGGCGAGCGCCGGTGAGATACCCTAGGTGGCAGCCCGGCCCGGTGTGGTAGCCGGGCATCTCGTTGCCGCCGAAGGCCAGGGCGAAGGCTTCGCCGCCGTAAACCGACGCGGCATACGCCGCACCCCGGCCCAGTGCCCGGTAGAAGTCGGTGGGCTGCTGCACGATGCGGCGCGTGGTTTCGATGTAGGTCTCTGCATCACCCCAGCGAAGCTCCAGCCCGTCCGTCTCCTCCGTGGAGATCAACCCCTGTTCCAGGGCTTCGGTGGCCCAGGCCAGCACCACGCCGGCGCTCATCACGTCCAGCCCCTGGATCTCAATCTCGTCCATAAGCCGCAACATGCCGGGGACGTCGTCGATGCCCAACATGCTGCCGGTGGCGTAGATCGGCTCGTGATCATACCCCAACATGGTCGTCTTGTAGAAGTAAGGCTCATCGGGATATTCGGTGCGCAGCGCGGCGAGGTGAACGCACGCCACGGGGCAGTGCGCGCAGGCCACGCGCCGGCCGAGATAGTCGCGAGCCAGCCGCTCGCCGGAGATGGCGTCCGCGCCTTCAAACTGGCTCGCCTGGAGATTTCGTGTAGGCAGGCCACCCAACGCATTCAGAGGATTCACGTTCATGGCTGTGCCCAGCTCGTGATACTTCTTCATCAACGCCGATTCTGTCGCGCTTTTGAAGATGGCGTCGTAGACCTTGCGGTAGGCGCGCCGGTCGGCGACGGGCAGCACTCGCTTGCCCTGGATGACGAGGGCCTTGAGCTGCTTGCTGCCGAAAACGGCACCCAGTCCGAGTCGCCCAAAATGTCGATAGGTCTCCGTGTTGACGCAGGCGTAGCTGATCTGCTCCTCGCCCGCGCGTCCGATGCGCATGATGGTGCGCATGCCGCTGCCCGACTCGCGCTCGCGTAACACAGAGCCGGTAGTGTAGCTGCTGCGCGTTCCCCAGAGCGCCGACGCGTCGCGGAACTGCACCTCGTCCCCATCGATCACGACGTAGACGGGCATAGTGCTGGCGTTGCGGATGACGATGGCGCCGTAGCCCGCCATGCGCAGGGAGACGGCGCTCCGTCCACCGGCGTGACTCTCGCCCAGCTCGCCGGTGTGGGGTGACTTGAACATCGCCACGGTCTTGGACGCCAACGGATAGTGCCCGACGAGGGGGCCGACGCTGAAGATAATGGGGTTATCCGCGCTCAGCGGATCGACGCCCTCTGGACATACCTCCTGCAGCAGGCGGATGGCGACCCCCGTACCGCCCAGGCTCTCTTCGAAAAGCTCGGGCCGCTCCTCGACGGCGTAACTGCGTCGCGCCAGGTCGATGGTGAGCACCCGCTTCAGCGGATCATTGGGTAACATCGCGCACCTCCTCGATCTCTTCCAGAGCAATCACGTCGTAGGGACAGTAGTTGGCACAATAGCCGCAATACACGCAGATCTGGGGCTTGTTCTGGCTCTCGTCCCACTGCACGGCGCCGAAGGGACAGGCTTCGGCGCAGTTGCCGCAGCCAATGCAGAGCTTGGGATTGAGCCGTACCCCGCCTCCGTCGCGCGGCGTCAGCGCGTCGGTGGGACAGACGCGCGCACACGGCGGGTCGGCGCAGGCGCGGCAGACGATGACGACAAAACCCTTGCTAATACCGCCGTCGGAATGTACGTGGATGCACGAGCCCTCGAATCCGCCGCGTCCCAGTCGGCGCGCACAGGCGAACATGCACGACTGGCATCCAACGCAGCGGTCCGCATCCAGCACGGATAATCGTTTTGCCATGGGTCTTCCTTTCCTGATTTTGTTGACAATAATATGAAGTCCGATTGGACGATCACGTTTCAGATGAAGTATAGAAAGATAGTTTCAAATGTCAATCTTTCGCTTTTCACACAGCCAGAGTGATATAGAATTAGCTGGTTTACCTCTATAGTATGGAGATGAAATCATGGAACTGCGTCTGGATAAAGACATCTTGGCTGGAGACCTTGTGGCTCTCTATAATGCCGTGGGTTGGTCAGCTTACACTCGCGATCCCCAACGCCTCGCCAAGGCCGTGCGCAACTCGACGATCGTCGTCTCGGTCTGGCATGAGGAGACGCTGGTGGGGCTGGCGCGGGGCCTTTCGGATGATGTGTCCATCTTCTACCTGCAGGATGTCCTCGTTCGTCCCGCCTGGCAGGGGCAGGGGGTGGGACGGCGGATGGTGGAACACTGTCTGCAGCGCTTCGACCACGTCCGCCAGAAGGTGCTGCTGACCGATGACGAGGAGAAGCAGCGCCGATTTTACGAGTCTCTGGGCTATCGCGACGTCAACGTAGTGAAAGGCGGCGCCTTAGTGGCCTACGTCCGCCTTGATGCTCTAGAGACCGGCGAGGCGGTATGATAACGAAGCTACACAGATCCCATGTCTGGGCGGGCGCCCTCGTCCTGTTGATCGCGGCTGCGCTCCGGCTGGGGGGCTTCCCGGAGACATTGATCGGGTATGATCAATCGACAATTCTCAGCGGAGCGGCCGATCTGGTCTCGCTGCGAGGCTTCCCCCTTATCGGCATGAAATCCTCCATTGGCGTAATGCAGACGGCGACACCTGTCTATCTGGCGGCCCTGGCGCTGTCATTGGTGCACAAGGTCAGCGCAATCAAATGGCTATTCTCGGTCTTGGACATCCTGGCGTTAGCCTATCTTTATCAGGCTGTGGGACGAGTCTATGGCAGACGGGCGGCCTTGATCACGGGTCTGCTTTACGCGACTAATCCCTGGATCATCGAGTATAATCGTTGGATTTGGTATCAAACCCTGCTCCCGACCTTTGCGACGGCTGCCTTTGCAGCGCTGCTGGTGATACTGACCGCTAAGCGGTCTTCGCAGGGTACGTTGACGCTGGCGATGGTCGCCGCTGTGCTGATGGGTACGGTGCACGTGGTCGGTCTACCGTGGGCCGGTCTTCTTCTTCTCCTTTGTTTTGTCTTGGCCTGGCGGCGCCAATGGTGGTGTGGATTCTTCTGGGGAACCGGTGTGGCTCTGCTGATTGGGACGCCGTATCTGGTCTATCTGGCGAAAACGAGTTTCGATGATGTGAGCCTGCTCCTTCGCTCGGGTGGCGGAGAGTCCGGCGGATGGAATCAACTCGCGCTTCGTATGACCCGCGAATTGCTGACGGGGCGCGAGGTCTTCTCGACGTTCGGATCGTCCTTGTGGGCTGACCATGCCGTGGATCTACCGCTTCTTACCCGGCTCTTCTTTTGGATTCTGATAGTTGCTGTGTTTAGCTTGCTTTATCGCGCCATACGCCAGGGAAATATCACGCCGAGGTGCCTTTTTCCGCTTCTGTGGACAGTGCTGGCTCCCGGGATTTTCCTGCACTCTTCTGTTCACACGCAGCACTTCTATCTGCTCTTTCTCTTTCCCGCGCCCTTCGTGCTGGTGGGCAGTTGGCTCCAGCGCGTCGATCTTCCTTATGGGCTGCGTCTCTTCAAAGGCCTCTGCTTGGGCTTTGTGCTTCTGCTTACCGCTTGGTGGATCTATATCTGGGGCGTGCGGATCTGGGATTTGGAACGTGGGCGAAGGTCTCTCGCTGCCTGGCGCATGGACCGGCTCGTCGAGGTCATCGATACGTCTCTGGAGACGCAACCTGAGCGCGATCTGATCCTGCTGGTGGATTTTGAAGGCACGCACTCCCATTTCGCTTGGGTGAGTGCTTTTAGCGACGATCCTGAGCGGGTACGCGCCCTCTCCGCCGAGCGGGGCTTCATCATCCCGGCGGGCGAGGTCTGCTACATGGCGGGGCCCGGCACAGCGGAGTCCGATCTCTGGCCCGTGCACGAGCATCTCGTTCTTCACCCAGAGATGACCATTCCCGGCAACGATCCCTGGCGCTTTTATTGCCGTTCGCAGCCGCCGTCCGGGCCCGTCCTGGAACAGAAGCCTCGTTGGCAGCATGGTGTCTACTTCCTGGACGCGCAGGTAGCTGAGGCGCTTGATCCGGGCGAGACCCTGGACATCATCTACCGCTGGTACTATAATGGTGCGACGCCGCAGGATCGCTACCATCTCTTTAACCATCTGTGGGGCGATGAGCAGCTGGCGACCCAGCTCGACGGTGTTCGCGTACCCGCATCTCTCTGGCGGCCGGGGGATCAACTGTTGATGTACTTCCAGATGCCACTTCCGGAAAGCCTGGAAGCCCGCGCCTATACGTTGAACGTTGGCTTCTACCCTTGGCCAGATATCGCCCCCGTACCGCTGCAAGATGGAACGTCAGCATATACGGTGAAGACGTGGACGCTCTCCGAATGAAAGGGCAATCATCGATACAGATTCGTCGTTGGCAGGCTGACCTGGCGCTGGTTGGCGTGACCTTGATTTGGGGTTCGACCTTCGTCATCGTCAAACAGTCGTTAGTCAGCGTGGGACCGCTGGTCTTCGTCACCGCGCGCTTCTGGGTGGCGGCGCTGGTGCTGCTGGCCGTCTATCTGGCGCGCCGCCCGTCCGCCGATAGACAGGCCTGGCGCGACGGCGGTCTCACGGGTCTCTTTCTCACCGCCGGCTTCATTACCCAGACTATTGGCCTGCAGACGACGGAGGCGGGCAAGGCGGCCTTTATCACCGGCCTGAGCGTAGTTTTGGTTCCCGTGATAGTTGCCTTGCTCTTCGGTGCACGACCGTCGCGGCCGGCGCTTGTGGGCGTGGTGATGGCGGCTGTGGGCCTGGGCCTGCTCACGCTCGACCGGCGCCTGCGACCGGCGACGGGCGATCTTTGGGTGTTGGCCTGCGCCTTTGCCTTCGCCCTGCATATCCTCAGCACGGGCCATTTCACGTTACGCCACGACGTGTTGTCTTTCACGTTGGCCCAGTTGCTCACCGTGGCGCTGCTGACGTCGGGTGCGGCGTTGGTGTTTGAGCGCGGCGGGCTTTCACTGCTTCTCAGGGTTTGGCCTGCCGTGTTGTACATGGGCCTCGGAGCCACGGCCTTGGTCTTCGGCGTGCAGACGTGGGCCCAACGCCATACAACGTCCACGCATACGGCGCTCGTTTTCTCGCTGGAGCCGGTTTTCGCTGCGATCTTCGCGGCGCTGTTTGCGGGCGAGGTGCTCACCCTGCGCGAGGGGCTCGGCGGCGGGCTGGTGCTTGGCGGGATGCTGGCGGCCGAACTGGGCGAGGCCCTGACGACACAACGTATTGCTTCTGAAGCGTGACAATATGTCGACTTACTAAGGAGAATTCATGAACAGAGATCATTATAACCGTTCGCGTTTCTGGCTTGGATTGGGACTTGCAGCCGGTGCGGTGGCTGGACTCACCGTCTGGCTGCGCCGCCGCCACCTCGCGTCGTTGCCCGACGTTGAGCCGGAGACGGATCGCGCCGACCTGGCCCTGGTGACAGGCGCGTCCAGCGGCATTGGCATGTGCTATGCGATGCACCTGGCCCGCCGGGGCTACGACGTGATCGTGGTGGCGCGGCGCGAGCAGCGCCTGCGTGTGTTGGCTACGGAGTTGGAGCGGACGTACGGTGTCGAGGCCGAGGTGTTGGTCGCCGACCTATCCACGCCGGAAGGCGTAGCTCGGGTGGAGCGACGTATCGAAGCCGCGGATCGACTCGACTTTCTGATCAACAACGCCGGTTTTGAGACGCCCGGACATTTCACTGAGGTCGATTTTGAACGTCAGCATGCGATGTTAGCTGTGCACGTGCTGGCCCCCATCCGTTTCATGCGCGCGGCATTGCCTGCGATGATCGCGCGCGGTCGCGGGGCCGTGGTGAATGTCTCGTCGCTCATGGCGTTCTATCCGCTGCCTGGACACGTTATGTACAGCGGTACGAAATCACTGCTCGTTTCCCTCAGCGAAGCGTTGCATAGTGAACTCATCGATGCGGGCGTACGAGTCCAGGTGCTCTGCCCCGGCTTTACGCGCACAGACATGCACGCCGGAGCACCGAAAGGCTGGTTGGCGGATCGTATCTGGTTGCCGCCGGGGGCCGTGGTCGCGCGTTCGTTCAAAGACCTTCAGCGGGACCGGGTGATTTCCGTGCCTGGGATTGGCTTCCGGGCGCTGACCGTGGTCTCAGGCTGGTTGCCGAAACCGGTGTTTCACGCTTTTGGTCGGCTGGTGGACGTGATGCAGCGTGCTCGTGCCAGGTCCGAGGAGGGCGAAGGATTTACGAAGCGAACGTATCAAGGCTTCGACGAGCTCCTGGCCGATATTCGTTACATGCGCGAACACGGCGGCGAGATTCGCAATGCCGTGGGTCTCATCGACCGGGCCTTGCGCGAGCGTTTGATGTTGGCGGTCACACAGGTCAACGGCTGCCGCTACTGCGCACAGCACCACGCCAGGTTGGCGCTGGAGGAAGGTGTGGACGAAGAGGAAGTGGCGCAACTGCTGGCGGGCGACTTCGTGGACGCTCCGCCGGAGCAGCGGACAGCGCTGCTCTATGCGCAGCACTGGGCCGATCAGCGGGGCGATCCCGATCCTGAAGCCAGAGCACGGCTCGTGGAGACATACGATGAGGAGAAAGCCGACGCCATCGACGTGCTGCTGCATATAATCAAGATGGGCAACTACATGGGTAACGCCTGGGACTACGTGCTCTATCGGGTCTCCGGCGGAAGATTAGGCGGTAGCCAATTCAAAATTGAAAATGACAAATGACAAATACTCAACTGAAGCAACGAGTTTGTCATTGACCATTTGTGTTATTGAACCAGGAGGTTGTATGACCGAAGAGAAGCGTCGTATCAAGGCGGAGGATTTGTACAAACTGGAGCAGGTCACCTACGCGGAGTTGGCACCTGACGGCGAGCAGGTTGTCTATGCCGTGCAGTGGGTGGACAAAGAGACTGAGAAGAAGTATGCGAATCTGTGGGTGGTTGCGGCCGAGGGCGGTGAGCCGCGTCGCTTCACCGTAGGCGAGCACGTCGATGGGAAGCCGCGTTGGTCGCCGGACGGACGGCGGATCGTGTTCCTGTCCAATCGCGGGGATGAAAAGCAACCACAGCTCTATCTCATCCCTGTGGACGGCGGCGAGGCCCGACAGCTCACCGATCTGGAGGGCGAGTACGGCGCTTTCGAGTGGTCACCGCAGGGCGACCGGCTGGTGATCCAGTTCCGCGAGGACGAACCGGCTGCCAAGGAGCGCGAGGACGAGGAGTTGGGCGTGGTCTACCGGCACTTTGAGCGCGTCTTCTACTCGCGGGATGGGCGCGGCTATCTGCCTAAAGCACGCTGGCATCTCTGGACCGTCGATGCGGAGAGTGGCGAGGCAGAGGCGTTGACCGAGGGCGACGTCTTCGACGAGGTCAATCCCACCTGGTCGCCCGACGGCGAGCGGATCGCCTTCTGCTCCAACCACAGCGAAGACCCCGATCTGGACCCCGACAACGTGGATCTCTTCGTCATCCCCGCCGAGGGTGGGGAGGTGCGGCGCATTCCGACGCCGCTCGGTCCCAAGCAGCTGCCCACGTTCTCGCCGGACGGCGCCTGGCTAGCGTACATTGGGCGCGAGGGACGCGGCGATTGGTGGAAGAACAACGGTCTCTGGATCGTGCCGGTGAACGGTACGGAAGAGGAGGCGTGCGATCTGACCGCCGACGCCGAGTTCAACGTGGCGGCGATCACGCTCAACGACGTCGGAGGTAGCCAGCTGATGCAGCCGACCTGGTCGCCGGATGGGGAGACGCTCTACGTCCAGGCCTCGTATCACGGCGACACGATGCTCAAAGCCGTCGACGTCACCAGCGGCGAGCGTCGCACCGTGCTCGGTCCCGGGGGCGTCGTGGGCGCGCACAACTTCGACGCGGCGCGGGTGCGCGTCGCTTACGTGCGTGGCACGATGCAGGAGCCGCCGCAGGTCTGGGCGAAGGATCTGGACGCCGGCGACGCGCGCCGGCTCACGTACCTCAACGCCTGGCTCGACGAGATCGACCTGGGCGAGATCGAAGAGGTTTGGTTCGCGGGGGCGGTGGATATGGAGCTGCAGGGCTGGATTCTCAAACCGCCGGACTTCGATCCTGAGATGCGTTACTCTTCGATCCTGGAGATTCACGGTGGCCCCTGGGCGCAGTACGGACACCTCTTTATGCACGAGTTTTACTACCTGGCGGCGCAGGATTATGTGGTCTATTTCTGCAATCCGCGCGGCGGCAGCGGCTACGGTGAAGAGCACGCTAAGGCAATCTGGGGCGAGTGGGGGGGTGCGGATTACGCCGACCTCCTGGCCTGGACCGATCTCGTGGCGGCGAAGCCGTACATCGACACCGAGCGCATGGGCGTCACCGGCGGCAGTTACGGTGGCTACATGACCTCGTGGATCGTTGGGCACACGGACAGGTTCGAGGCGGCGGTCACGCAGCGCAGCGTCAACAACTTCATCAGCATGTGGGGTACCAGCGACATGAACTGGGTGTTCCAGCAGACCTTTGGCGATCAGCCGCCCTACGGGAGCATCGAACAGCTCTGGGCGTGTTCGCCGCTCAAATACGCCGGTAACGTCGCCACGCCGACGTTGATCATCCACAGCGCGCAGGATCTACGCTGTCCGCTGGAGCAGGCACAGCAGTTCTTCGTCGCGTTGAAGACGCAGGGCGTCGAGACCGAGTTTGTCATCTTTCCCGGCGAGCCGCACGGCCTCTCGCGCGCCGGTCGCACGGATCGCCGCATCGCGCGCCTGAATTGGATTCGCCGCTGGTTTGACCGTTATCTGAAAAGCGTGGATGATTGAAGGTAACGTGCTTATGCTCTTGTGTGGAGTAAGGTGGGTTGATGCGCGTGGCACGCATGACTGGAGGCCAGCTATTGCGTCTTGAGCTACCCCGGAACTCCTTCGTTTGCCCGCCATAGAGACAGTTTGGTCTTTGTATTGGGTTAGGCTAAACTGAGCGTGACTTCTAACAAAGAAGGCTCTTGTCGGGAATTAGGTGAAGCCCTAAATCTGCTTCTATACGAGTTACGGGAAAATCCACAGATTAACACAGATTTTCACAGATTATATCGTTTTTGTTCGTGTTTATCCGTGCAAATCCGTGAGCAATTTAAATCTGTCCAGGATACTTCACCTAAAAAAAACCTATAAGAGCCAACAAAGAAATACTCCGTAATTTGGATTTGCTTGTGACAATAGTATAGTACGGAAGGGAGAGACGAGTGAGTGTACAATCATTAGAATCTATTCGCATCATCTTGGAGGGAGACGATCTTTATCGTTCGAAAATCCCTATCCACCACGTCAAGACGTGTGACTGTAAACCCAACCATCTGAATTGCTTGACAGCTAAACAGTGGCTCAAGAGACAGATCGGGGTTTGGCAATTCTATTATGAAGGACGCGACATAAGAGACAAGAAGATTCATCCGGCTACGTTTCCGATTTCTTTGGCGACGCACGTCATAGAACTCTTTACGCATGAGGGTGAATTGGTGCTGGATCCCTTTGTTGGGGTTGGGACTACGCTGGTTGCGGCAAAGGACACGAATAGAAACGCCATTGGGTTTGATCTAAAACAAGAATATATTGAGTATTGTGCGACACGCCTATCCCAAGAGAGCTTTTTTAATGAAGCACAACAAGTTGCTGTTTGTGATGATGCTCTTAGTATCCCTCAGTATTTGGAGCCAGAAACCGTGCAGCTTATCTGGACGTCTCCACCTTATGCAAATCTACTGAATCGAAAGCGGAAAAACAAATCCCGTCGAAATCGTAAAAACGACCAATTTGGGAAGGTCGAACAGTATTCTCAAAATCCCCGTGACTTGGGAACGATGTCTTTAGAGGAATTTACCCAAGCATTGGGAGATATCTATGAAAACTTATTACCTTTGCTTAGTCCCCGAGGGCACTGTGTGATCAACGTGCCTGACATGTGGTGGAAAGGCAAGCGCGTGACGATTCATGTGTCTGTGATTGAAGAGCTCAGGAAACGTGGCTACGAATTTAAGAATACTATTATCTGGGATAGAACCAACATTGTAAACCGGGTCGGTATTTTTGGGTGGCCGAGCAACTACATCACGATGGGGACCACATTTGAGTACCTGCTAGATTTCTGGAGGCCGGAATGAGTAAAGTCGAAGCCGCCATCCCACAAGCAAACAATACGGATGGATCGCCAATAGAATTTGTTGATTCGCTCAAAAGTCCTTGGGATAATGTGTATTGGTTTGCGCGAGCTCTCATTAATACCGATGCTTATGGTGCGCCCGGCCGGGATAATGCCCTCATGATTCAGGTCGCTACCATCATTCGACTTTTCCTCGATAAGTTCAAGGGTAGATCTGAGGATGAAGTGGTAGCAGACCTTATGGATGCTGTGAGGGAAGCCATCGTCACCAGTTCTCGTGAGGGAACAAAGGTGCGTACGCGAAAGCAGCAGTTGTGTGAATACCTTGCTGATAATCTGTTGACGATTCAGGATTTTCGGGTTTTGTCGCTTACCTGTGAAAAAGTCATGGTTCCTATCAATCATGCGTTGGAGAACATCCCGGCCGATGACAAGGTCTTCTCGGAATCTATCGTGAAGAGTCTTTTACGAACCCGAGGTAAGAATGCGCTGGCGGATATTATCCAGGTTTGGGATGATCTTGGCGCATACGGTTCTATGACTGCTGAGAGAGTCCAAATCATACAAGCGTTTGAAATATTGCGAAATGCTTTGTCTAATGGGTTCAGTTTTCGGGAACAGAACCTGATTCTCACTGCCTTTTGTCAGGAATTTGAACGACGAGTCGGACAGAAGCGGAAAGGGAGGGCCGGGGGTGCCGTCGAAAGCGTAACTACGGTGATTCTCGATCACTTTGGCATCGCCCATCATGCGGAACCTGAACACTTTACGACCGGGCTTGAGGTTGACCGATGGGTGAGAGCAAAAGATGGTTGGTATCTGGGCATCTCGTGTAAACGCACTTTGCGCGAGCGCTGGAAACAGGCGTATACCACCGATATCGGCTTGTTGAATCGTCATAAGATCAAAGCTCTGTGGCACACCCTGGTCTATGACAAAGACCTTTCCGATGCAAAGCTAACGGAGATGGGAAGTCATCGCGCTGTCTTCTATCTCCCCGACGATAGTCCTCAATATCAATCGGCAAAAGATCATCCAGGCATGAAAGATTACGTGCGTCCCATGAGCAAGTTCGTAGACGATTTGTTGCGGGAAACGGGTAATGACTTGGAAGTATAATGTCAATACGACACTCTTATGTTGACAGGGCTTTATCATTCTCTCGCCACACGTCTACTCTTGCTTGAATTGGATTTCCAAATTCATGTATGTGAAGTGGCTTTTGGCCGTTAACGGGGATCTGCCCCTCGGAGCGAGAATGATAAGACCCTACTACTTATGTTGAAACTGGCTGTATTTGACCTGGACGGGACGCTGAAGCCGCGCCGCGATCCTTACACGTATTTGCACGAGTGCCTGGGCGTGGCGGAAAAGGCCAGGGACCTGACGGCGAAGGGTATCGCCGGTGAGCTGACGTACGAAGCATGGCTGCGAGGTGACGCTGCGCTCTGGCGTGGGACGCCTCGCGCAGTCCTGGAGCAGTTGATGCGGGAGATTCCTTACACGCCCGGTGCTCGTGAGACCGTCGCAGCGTTGAAATCGCGCGGCGTCGAGATCGTGATCATCAGCGCCGGCTTGCTTTTTCACGCCGAGTTGGTGGCCCGCGATCTGGGCATCGCCCACGCTATCGCCAACGAAATCGTCTTTAGCGACGACGGTGCGGGCGCTGTGGTGACCGGCGAGGTCGTGGCTGCGGTCTCTATCAAGAATAAGGGCGTACTACTCGATGCCATGCAGGAGGAGTTGGGCCTGGGACCAGAGGTCACGTTGGCGGTGGGCGACATGCGCAGCGACGTCCCGCTCTTTGAACGCGCGGCGGTCAGTGTCGCAGTGCAGCCGCACAGCGACGCCGTGGCTGAGGCTGCCGATATCGTCCTACCTCAAGCGGATCTCCGCCCGTTGCTGGCGCGGCTGCATGTGCACGCGCCGCACCTCTGGCCTGAGCAAGGAATATAGAGGATAAAGTTCCGTTTGGCTTGCTGATCGCAAATCTGCAGGCTCTCCGATACTTGTCAGTGGCTGGTTTAGGGATTTCGAAGTGAGTCCGCTGGTGAAAACGCTCTCCGTACCGTAGAACCTGCGTAGACGAAAGCAGGACAAACGAAGCTGGGGTTGATGTGCGCGCTGAGGTTAATGCGCATGATAAACACGACTGGAAGCCAACTATTGCGTCTGAGCCACCCTGGAACCGCTTCGTTTGCCCGTTTAGCGCCGTGATTTGACAGAAAGGCGGACGTGCGTATAATAGCGGCAATTTACTCACGGGAGGCGCAAGACATGTCGCAGGTAAGGTTGGGGGCTCATATCAGCAGCAAGAATGCGAATAATAATGCTTGCGTGCACCTGTGGGTGAGGCGTCGATAATGGTCATCTGACCTGAGTTCAACCAAGCCACGGGTGCCCGAACGCGCCTGTGGCTTTTTCTTTACGGCCACGGGCTACGTTTTGCCTCGTGGCCCTTTTTATATGGAGGTGTGAACATGCAGTCCCAACTGATGGTTCCAGAAGCATATCGCCCGCTGTTAGACGCCCGTGAGACGGAGATCGCCATCCGGCAGATCAAGACCTTTTTTCAGGAGAACCTGGCCTTTGAGCTGGACCTGATGCGGGTGACGGCGCCGCTCTTTGTCCTGAGTGGCACGGGCATCAACGACGATCTCAACGGCGTCGAGCGGCCTATCGCGTTCCCGGTCAAAGCCATGAACGGCTCGCGGGCTGAGATCGTGCAATCGCTGGCGAAGTGGAAGCGGCTGCGGTTGGCCGACCTGGGCCTACCGCCCGGTCGCGGCATCTACACGGATATGAACGCCGTGCGTCCCGACGAGGTGATGGACAACCTACACTCCCTCTACGTCGATCAGTGGGACTGGGAGCGCGTGCTGCGACGAGAGGATCGCACCGTGGACTATCTGAAAGACGTCGTCCGGCGGATCTACGACGTGATTCGCCGGACCGAGAAGTACATCAGCCACCGTTACCACGTCATCGAGCCGGTGTTGCCGGAGAGCGTTACATTCTTACACGGCGAGGATCTGCAAGCGCGCTATCCCGATCTGACACCTAAGGAGCGTGAGCGGGCGGTCTGCCGCGAGCACGGCGCCGTCTTTCTCCTCGGCATCGGGGCGACGCTGCGTGACGGCGTGCCGCACGATGGGCGCGCGCCCGACTACGACGACTGGTCGACGCCGACGCGCAACGGCTACCAGGGATTGAACGGCGACATCCTCGTCGATTATCCACTGCTGGATACGGCGCTGGAACTCTCGTCCATGGGCATTCGCGTGGATAAGGCTGCGTTGCTGCGCCAGCTGGAGATCACGGGCGACGAAGATCGGGCCGACCTCTACTTCCATCGCCGGCTATTGGACGGTGAACTGCCGCTGACCATCGGTGGTGGGATTGGACAATCGCGCCTCTGCATGCTCTATCTGCGCAAGGCGCACGTCGGGGAGATCCAGGCGAGCCTGTGGCCCGAGGAGATGATTGAGGCGTGTCTGGCCGGGGGGATTTCGCTACTATGAAATAGAAACTTCCGGGGTGCTCGAAGCACCCCGGAAGCCGAATCCTCAACGAAGCGGGCGGATGCGAGTTTTACCTGTATCCAGGAGTGGACGCAACCTCATCATGGGCTATGTAGTCGGCAGCAAAGGCGACGGCAGCGTGCACGTCTTCTGCGCTCAAATGCGGGTGGTCTTGGGTGATCTCTTCCACGTTCATGCCCGCGCCGAGTTTTTGCAGGATCTGCTCCACGGTCATACGTGTCCCACGAATCACCGGCTTACCGAACATGACATGTGGATTGATCTCAATGCGTTCATGAGTTTCCATGTTATCCTTGCTCTTCTTTGTTAACTTTGACTCACCTGAAATAACTAGCAGAAATCGGAGTTTTCTACGACTTGATACTATATGTCGGTTTCTCATGACCAAAATCCCTAGAGGTAGGGCATGGCCACCCAAAACTCCGATTTCTTGGACCTTTTTTCAGGTGAGTCAACTTTAGACCTTCGTCGCTTCCAGCAGCGTTTCAACGCGGTATTTGGAGGCGGCTTTCGCTTCCTGCAGCGTTGCGATCAGGTCGTACTGTTTCGCGACAATCTCATTGATCTCGACCTCTGCGTCGGTAGCAGCGGTGACGGTCGTGGCGACCATGAGCCACCAGAGCAGCTTCTCGAAGGACTCCTTGTTGAACCAGAGGACGCCTTCGTAGCGGTTGACGCCCAGATAGGATTGCGTTGCCGGCTCGTTTAGCAGGGAGCGGAGCGTCTCGTGAACGCTGACCTCGGCGTCCGGCGATAGCAGATCGTGGTGGCGGATCAGCAGCTTGATCGTCGCGACGGCACGCCGGGCAGCCTCATCCCCGATGTTCATGTCGTCTAACGCGGTGGCGATGACCTTGCTCAGCAGCCAGTCCTCAATCCAGGCATAGCTGGTCTCGGTCCATGCTTCTTCGTCGGCCACGGCCCCCAGTTGATACGTGAAGAGCCAACCGAAGAGCGTGCCCCACCGGAATGGGTCGTCCTCCTCAAGGTCGTCCAGGACGTAGTCTCGTATCTCCTCGTCGATGTCTTCAAGGGCGGTAGGCAGATCGAGAAGGACTTCCAGCGCGGCCCCGGTCTCCTCGGCGATCTTCGTCAACCGTGCCTCTGGAGTGTCGCTGCCGGCGGCCTGACGAACGGCGCGCAGCAAATCCATCATCTTCTGCTCAACCTGCTCGGTGACGCGCTCGTCGTCTCTCTGTGTTTCCGTATGGCGTGCCTTCATCAGCCACTCAAAGGCGGGCGCGCTGACCAGCATGCGCAGCGGGATGTGGACGGGCTCCAGGATCTGTTCCTTGAGCGCTTCCTCGATGCTGGGGACGCCCCGACCCGCCAGCCGCGCGTGAAGCTGACCGTAGTGCCCGTACGCATTCTCCTGCACTTCATGAAGATCCACGAAGACATGTGCCTGGTAGGCATGCATCTTGGCGTAAAGCCCCTGTTCGGCCAGCTCGCGACAATTGCGAATGTACTCCAGGCCGCCCACAGCGTCCCGGAAGATGAGATAGCGGTCTGGGTCCGTTGAAATCCCTAGCGCTTCGGCCAGGGTCGTCTGTTCGATGTGCTTTTCGCCATTGCCGTCTTTCACGGCGTACGCCGCCGAGGTGCGCACCCAGCCGCTGGAGGTGGCGTAGCGGTTGTGATAAAGAACCAGGGCTCGCTCGCCGCCAGCGCGGTTAGAATAGGCAAAGACGTTTTCATCTACCGAACCATCGGCGGTGAAGAAATCATAGAGGCGGAAGTGCTTGGCTTCGGCGAAGAGATAACGCTTGTGCAGCAGTGGGAATATCTCACGTTGGTGGCGCTCGACCAAGTGCGGATCGGGCGATTCGTCCCAGTAAGCACGGCGGAACTCCATGCCGTACTTCTCGGCGTATCCCTCCACCTGTCCGTGGCCGAACATGGGCAGGCCGGGCAGTGTCGCCAACATGGTGCAGATGCCGAAATACTTGTCACCTTTGCCAAATTGATCCACGGCGGTGCGCTCATCGGGGTTGTTCATAAAATTGACGTAGCGCTTCAAGATCTCCGGGTCGAACTCCAGCGTGTTCTTGATCAGCTGACGGTACTCGTCGTTTTTCTCGTCACGCATCATGTTCATAAAGGCGCTGTTGTAGACGCGGTGCATGCCCAGCGTGCGCACGAAGTAGCCTTCCATCAGCCAGAAAGCCTCAGCCAGGAGCAGCGTGTCCGGCACCTCCTCGGCGACGCGGTCGACGACCTCGCGCCAGAATTCCTTGGGCATGGCCTCGTTGAATTGCTCTTTGGTCATACCGAATTCGGCGCGGGAGGGGATGTCGCCGCCGCTGCCCGGCTCCGGGAACCAGAGCCGCTGGTAGTGTTTTTTGGCCAGCGTCATGGCAGCGTCGAAGCGGATAACGGGTGTGTGGCGAGCCACGTGCAGGATCGTCTGGATCACGGCTTCGCGCAGCTCCTCTTTCAAGAAATTGAGTTGCGCGGTATCGTTCCACGGCATACTGGTACCGTCGTTCCCGTGATAGATGAATTTCTCGTCACCGGTCCAGTGATCGCGGCGTTTGAAGGCCACGGCTGCGTCACTGCGATTGTAATAGTGATCCTCAATGTAGATACCCACGCGGTCGTCGTCACAGAGATCCGGCCCGTTGAAGGTATACGAGGGGAAGGGGCTGTAATCCAGGCTGATAAACCAGTCGGGGTGCTCAATCACCCACTTGGAGTCGATGCCCATGTGATTGGGCACCATGTCGCTGGCCATGCGGACGCCGTACCGCCAGGCCCGTCCCTTGAGATGGTTAAAGGCTTCCACACCGCCCAAGTCTTGGGCGATGGCATAGTCGTACAGTGAGTAGGCGGACGCGACGGCCTCCGGGTTGCCCATCATCTGTTTGATGCGCTTTGAAGCCTCGCTGCGTTCCCACAAGCCGATGAGCCAGAGTCCCGTGATGCCCCAGCGGGCTAGCTTTTCCAGCTCCTCGTTCGGTATCTGATCCAGGCGGTGGATGTCACGCTGGTACTCCTTGGAGAGCTGATCGAGCCAGACGTAGACGTTCTTGGCGATGAGTACCAGGTTGGGCATCCAATCGCTGTCGGGGCTGAACCGTTCTGGCGCTTCGTCCACACCTTCGAATTCAAGGACGCGCGCCGGGCCAGGCCCCAGGCCGAAGAATATTTTCTCTTCTTCCGCCAGGAAGTCCATGCTTCTCAGCAGGCGCAACACGTATTTGCCCAGAAACGACGACCAGCGTGTGCGGATGTGCTCCAGCTGGCTGTTCAGAGAATCGGGGGATTGTTCGGCTGGCTCACGCAGCAATTTGAAGAGGGATTTGTTCTCGGGACCAAAGCCGGGTTGTTCCTCGAAGAAGTCTTCCAATCCATCAATCATGTGCGGATAGGAGGTCTGGAGCTCCAGATCCTCATCATCGAAAAGCTCGCGGAAAGGATCAAAAGCGGGGTTGGTGTTGGCAAGCCAAAGAAGAAGCATCTCTTCGAGGGCTAGGCTGCGATGCGGGAGCCCGTTGGTCTCACCTGCCAGGTATTCCTCGGGTGTCATCTCGCCCCGGTAGACGGCGATGGGCGGGAATTCGTCGACGAACCTTCGCAGGGCGGCCTCGACGGCGTCCTCACCGAGATTGTCTTCCAAAAAATCCGCGGCTTTGCGCATGATTTCGGGGTCACGTTCTTCGCGGTAGCGTTGGACGACGTAATGGAGAATCTCGTCGATCAAGCCCATGGCGTTGATTTCACCAGCGCGCACTGCTTGTTCTGGATGGTTAATCAGGTCGCGTTTGGCATTTATCCTCTTCGCAAACACCCGCGCAGCTTGGAAATCGGCGAAGAGCACGTTGCCAGTGAGCGAAAAAAGAACCTGGTCGAACTCGTACTCATCTCGTTTTTCGCGTGAGACGTGAAATTCCCGTTCTGGAAAGCCGAGGCAGTGCATCATGTTTGGCATAGCTCGCTCCTTAGTTGGTTATCAATCTGGCTTATGACTTCGTGTGAAGATCGTGTGCCTGATAGTGCGTGAATTGAGGGGGATGCGGCAAAGCTGCGCGGCTAGCGGTAGACCGTCGCGACGAATCCCAAGATCATGCTGGCGATCAAAATCAGACTAAGGACAACAAGCAAGATCTGCGTCCACTTGTTTCCACGATTGGATTTCATCACATACCTCCGGATGTCTCTCAGCTGAATGTGGTCTGGAATGATGATTTTTATTATAGCACAGCTCGCAGGCTTGCCTATTTGACGAGTCAAAGATAATGTGACAGGCTGACCGAATTCACGTTGATTTTATCCCAGTGCGTGATATGATGCTGAACACTGCTTGAGGGTAACAATTAGTGTAACCGTTTAGGTTTGTGAGCACACAGGTGCAACGCACTTACGAATCCAATTACTGATCTGGTCATAATTCTCTAAACTTTTGAACGGTCTCCATGCGCTACGTGAGTTTGTTTAGTTTAACGTGTCCGGATCAGTAAATCGCGTTACGAAGTTCTCCAAGTATGGTTTCGCATGTTTTGGCTTGTCGTGTTCAGCGAAAGTGCGTTGCACCTCAGAAGGTTAAATAGATGCCAATTCGTTTCGTATTTCCTGATCTGTCCTGGAGAGTCATTATCGAGCTTATTATGAAACGTAGCTTTGGACTTTTTGAGATTCTTATTGTTCTGGGGCTGGTGTTTCTAACTGGATGCGGCGCGAACGCCGCCCGGACGGAAGATAGCCTCACGCCCCTCACGACGTTCCCACCGCCGGTGACGTCTTCGCCTGCGCCGTCTACCCAAACACCCACACCGCCGCCGACGTGGACGAACACGGCGACGATGACGTCAACGCCATCTCCTTCCCCCACACCCACGCTCACACCGACGCCCTCGCCGACCGCGACCAGCACCGAAACGCCCACCGCGCCCCGGTTGCCCCACGTCACGCCCATTTTGTCAGGGACGACGGTGGTGACCTCGACGTTGCCTCAGCCGACGCCCATGCCCCTGATCGAACAGCCCAGGGGTACTATCAATATTCTGCTCCTGGGCAGTGACCGGCGGCCCGGCGTGAAGGTCTCGCTCACCGATGTGATGATGATAGCTTCCATTTTCCCAGACACGCCAGGTGTCAGTCTTATCTCCATCCCACGCGATTACTACGCCTGGATTCCCACCTGGGGCCTGGATAAGATCAATACGGCGTACTTGCGCGGCTATAAGAATAACTATCCAGGTGGGGGACCGATGCTGGCGAAAGCGACGGTGGAGTACAATTTTGGTGTACCCATCCATTACTATACTCTGGTGGATTTCAGCAGCTATCGAAGTATAGTCGACGCGGTCGGCGGCGTCGATGTCGTGGTGGAGTGTCCCTTTCACGACACCTATCCCGATCCCGAATCCGCGTCGGGTCAGACCGATATCGACATGGAGCCGGGTATCCATCATCTGAACGGGAAATATGCGCTCTGGTACGTCCGGTCGCGAGGTCCTTTGAGTGGCAACAGCGATTTTGATCGGCACCGCCGCCAACAGCAGGTGCTGCGCGCTATCTTTGACCAAGCATTGAATCAAAACATGATCCCGCGCATTCCAGAGCTGTGGGGGGTGTACAAGGAAGACGTCGAGACAGACCTGGGCCTGAAAGACATCGTTTATCTGGGCTCTGTCGCCGCTCGCTTCGACATGCGCAATCTGAAGAGCCGATTTATCCGAGGCAGTACGCTGCTCGAGTCCGGCAAATCACCGACGGGTGGGTCTGTGTTGATCCCGAAATACGACGCGCTCTACGACTTTATGTTGGAAGCCGCGCAGCCGCCGGTGACCAGCCGCGCGCAGCAACGCGCCCATCGCGTCGAGGTGTGGAATGGGTCGGGGAACAGTGCCTGGGGTCAGATCGCCGCGTACCGTCTGCGCCTGGAAGGTTTTGAGGTGACGGAGGTCACGGACGTCGAAGGGACATCGCGCACAACCATCACCGATTTCACGACGACGAACAAGGGCTCCCGGTTGTGGAAGTTACAGCGGCTTTACGAGCCTCAGTCAGAGGACATCATGCGGCAGCCGACCGAAGGCAGCCCGGTTGATTATCGCGTCACCCTGGGATGGAACTACAATCCCTGCACCGGCACCATGACGGCAAAGTGGCGCCCCACGCCGACGCCGTCTCCTACCCCTACGCCGGAGTAGACTTCGGTGGGGGTGAAGGACACTGTGCTTTCTCGTAGGCAGTTCCTGAAGGTGGGATGCCGCACGCTGGCTGGCGGTCTGCTTTTGGCCGTGATGACACCGTTGTATGCACGCTTTGCCGAACCACGTTGGCTGCGGGTCGTACGAACGACGGTGTCGATCCCCAATCTTTCCCCGGCGCACGATGGCTTGACCATCGGGCAACTCAGCGATCTCCACGTCGGCTCCGCAACAGACGCAACGCTGATACGCGAGGCCGTCCGGCTCCTGAACGCGGTGTCCCCGGATCTGGTGGTGCTGACGGGCGACTTCGTCACTGGCGATGCTGCGCACAGTGCCCGGGCCGCCGACGTTCTGACGGATCTCCGGGCGCCTCATGGCGGCTACGCCGTGTTGGGCAATCACGACGTCTGGACAGATGCTGATCGCGTCGCCGATGCGCTTGCGCAGGCGGGCATTTCCGTGTTGCGTGATGATCGACTCCGGTTGAACATCCAAGGTGCACCGCTCTGGCTCCTGGGGATTGAGGATCGTAGCTACACCGGGTTTTCCTCGCTGCGGGACACGGGGGACTTCGCGACGTTCCGGCGCCGGTGGCAGGATGCGAAGCAAGTTATGACCTCGCTACTCGCGGACGTGCCGCCAGACGAGTCGCGCCTGCTGCTGGTGCACAACCCTGATTTCACCGAGATGCTGCCGCCGGGGCGTATTGACCTGGCGCTTTCGGGCCACACGCACGGTGGGCAGGTGCGAGTTCCGCTGCTCGGTGCGCCCTTCGTGCCCTC
>DAOTUH010000224.1:0-9130 GCA_034437255.1 Anaerolineae bacterium | reverse complement strand
ATTCACCCCGCAGGGAGACACGCTGCTCCCTCCGGGGAGAGAATTGTAGCAGCGTGTCTCTTTGCACCTATACGCAAGGAGCTGAAACGATGGACATGCACATTTACCGCTTCAAAGCGCATCCTCGACGATTAGCCGCCATCCTGAACGCTGACCGTTTAGCCTTGGTGATCGAGCAATCGAGAGTCATCGCTAAGCGCGTCGTCGCCATGGATGAGCTGGTTGAAGAGCCGTTGAAGACGATCAGGTATCACCAGGCCCAGTTCTCCCTCCGTCAACGCGAGGTAGGCGACGAATTACGCCGGGCAGGAGCAGGCCTCTGGCCTAAGCCCACCACACAGCGCACCGTCAGCGACGTGGCGCTGGGGCAGAGCCGCAACGAGGCCACGGACGGTTGCTACGTTGAGGAAGATGGGGTATGCCCGCACGGCTATCCCTCATGGCTGTTGTACTATCAGCTGATTTAGTGAGGTACTCACATGCACCCCGCAGGGAGACGCGCTGCTCCCTGAACAGGGGAGAAACAACGTCAGCGTGTCTCCTTGCCCGATTTAGAGCCAGGAGATGAAACGATGTTCACAGAGCAACTCTACAAGATCCAGAACCACAAGGGTATTCAGGGCCAATGCTCCTACGCCGTCTGGGGCGGAACCAACCGCCGTACCATGATCTACGCCTTCGACGCCCTCGGCGGGGAGAGCACCGTCAAGGCCGTCTTCGCCAGCGTCTTCGGACGCTCTGGGCGACTCGAGCTCAAGGTGCAACGGTACAAGCCAGGCCAGGTCTATATTGACGAGGCCCTCGGCGGGTACCGCTGTCACAAGGAAACACTTACGCAGCATCCGTCACTGTACCGCTGGCACTTTTATGCTGAACCTCACCCTGACGATCCCTACGTTATCGGCTTCGACTTCAAGAACGGAGAAGACATGCCCGCGCATCAGTCAGAGGTTGGCGCTTTCTATCAAGCGCTGGAACGCCATACCATCTGGCCGATTCGGGAGGCGTGGGCGACGCCGTTGTTTCAGCGTGGGAAGGCAGCGGGCTTGATTCGCAGCCTGCACCACACGGATAACGTCGCGTACGCCTACGTCCTGGGACGGACCGGCTGGGCTGAGGTTTTGGAGCAAGCGGTGTTGGACGGCGCACTGTCCATGCCGCAATGAGATAAGCATGGTTCACCCGCAGGGAGACACGTCGCTCCCTGCTGGGGAGAAAGAACGCCGCGACGTGTCTCTTTGCGCAATTCACGCAAGGAGATGAACGATGGATTTCGCACTGCTACTAATTGGCATGCTGGTCAATAGTATCGGCGTAATAGGCATCGTGGGGATCGGGTTTATCATCCTGATTCTTCTGATGCTTGTCTTCGCCGGATAGCCACTGGAATCAAGAACCACAAGCCCAACGGGCGAGAATGACCCCTCGCCCGGAACATGGGGCGCGTGGGAGTTCTCGCCTTTTCACGGGAAAAGGAGAGCACACCATGGCACGCTTAGCAGCACAAGCGCAAGCAGAGTTTTACCCGACGCCGTTGAGCGTCGTGGATTTGATTGTTCGACACCTCGAAATCCGACCCGGGAAACACCGGCTGTACCGCATCTTCGACCCCTGCGTCGGCGATGGCAAAGCCGTCGCGCACCTGGCGCAGCAACTGCAGCAGCAGACTCCCGATTTGGACAACGATGATCTCCAGACGTGGGGCGTCGAGTTGCATCCTGGCCGTGCTGCCGAAGCAGCGGAGCGCCTGGATGAGGTCATTGAGGCGACCTTCGAGGTCATCAACTGGAAGCCCAGTCACGGGCTGGCGAACGTCCTGTACCTCAACCCGCCCTATGATTGGAGTGAAGCAAGTCGCGGTTCGCGCATGGAGACCTACTTCCTCAACCGCGCGACTCAGGCCCTGGTACCGGGCGGGACCCTGATCTACATCATTCCGGTCTCGGCTGTCTGGGACTACAATCTTTGCCGGGCCCTCTACACCAACTACGAAAACCTCGCGCTCACCCGCTTCCCGGACGACACCTACGAACGCTTCAAGCAACTCGTTATCTTTGGCACCCGCCGCGAGCAGCACATACACAGCCACTACCAAATGTATGAACAGATCAACGCGCTACGCAACTACGCACCCCACGCATATCACCGGGAGCGCAACGATCCCCTGGACCTGCCGGAGGTCGGGCGCGCCGATCTGCGGCGCTACACCGTGAAACCCATCTCCTCGTACCAGGCGACCTTCTTCCGTTTTCGCTGGCAAGACGCCGAGATCAAGGGCATGGTGGATATGCCGGATCTCCCGGTCTTGCCTGAGCAGGAAATGCGAGACAAGGGGCCTATCGAGGTTCTGCTCAGCCCCAAGAAAGGTCACCTGGCCCAGATGTTGGCAGCAGGCTTGATGGGTACGCTGGAACTGCCCGGCGAGGTGATCAAAGGGCGCAGCGTGAAGCGCACCGAGGTGCATCACGAGACCACGGAGAGCACCGAGAAAGAAATTCACACCACCAGGTGGGAAGCGCACCTCATCCGCGTGACCCGCTCCGGCGTGGAGACCTACGAGGACGCCGGGGCCTTGCCCTTCCTCGAGGACCACGCCCAACGCCTGGCGGCTCTGCTGGAAGACAAGATCGATCCCTACGGTTATGAGACGACGGATGAAGAGCAAACGCACATCGCCAAGTTGTCGCCGCGTCCCCGCCCCGGCGGCGGACAGGGCTTGTACGATAACCAGCAGGAGACCGTGACGGCGGCCTTGCGGGCGCTGGAACGGTACAATGTTGCCCATATCGTTGGCGAAATGGGGTATGGCAAAACAACTGTTGCATCCGCTGTAGCGGACGTCGGGAATATGTACCCGGCTTTTGTCATGTGCCCGCCTCACCTGGTTAACAAGTGGGAACGGGAGTTCAAGGCCGTGGTCCCCGACGCCAAACCGGTGGTCGTCGAACATCTGTCTGACCTGCGCGCCGCCATCCGCCGCCATCGCTCCGGCGAGAAGCTGGTGGTCATCGCGGCCTGGTCGACGGTCTCTCAGGGGCCAGGGTGGTATCGCACGGTGAATCGCCGGCACACCTTGCCGGTCTACGACGATCGTGAAGCCCAAACACTGCATCGCGCCGGCTTTCGGGCGGCCCTGCGGACGTACCGCCAGGGCCAAACCCAGTTGAAGGCCGCTCGCCACAACGGACATACGCCGGATGAGTTAGCGGAGCTGCGCCGGCAGGTCGCCAACCTGCGTGATAAGGCGCTCAAGGCCTCCCGCTCCTATCCTGTCTGTCCTGACTGCGGTAAGCCCCTGGAAAACCTGGGCAAGAGCCGCAGCACGCTGCATTGCGATTGCGAAGTTGACTATCCCCGGGTAGAGACCTTCATGGTCGGTGAGGCGGCTGACGCGGACAACGATAATGAGGAAGCCGCAGAGCAATACGGAGACGATCCGCTCTGCTATGCACCGTTGTTCACCTATCGGCCCAAGGTCACCCGGCGGTGGCCGCTGGCCGACTACATCTCGCGGCACGCGCCGGACATCTTCAAGTTGTTGATCGTGGACGAGTGTCACCAGTACAAGGCCGGGGCCAGCGACCGGGGAACCGCCTACGGGCGCCTGTCGGACACGATTGGGCCGACGCTCAATCTCACCGGCACGTTCTACGGCGGCGTTGCCAGCAGTATCTTCTATCTCCTGTACCGCTCGCAACCAGATATCCGGGAAGCGTGGGAGTACAGCGACGAGCGTCGCTGGATCGAGACCTTCGGGCGGATCCAGAAGACGTACAGCACCAGTATCACCACGGGCAAACACAGTGCGCGTAAGAAGCGCCGGGTGAACACCAAGGAGATCCCCGGCATCTCGCCCACGGTGTTGCGCCACATCCTGAAAACGGCGATTTTTCGCAGCGTGGCCGATCTCGGCATTGCGCTGCCGCCGTATCGGGATGAGGTGGTGCGCCTGGATATGAACCCAGCGCAGGCCCAGGATTATGAGTGCGTCTGCAATTTCACTTGGGACCAGGTGGTCGAGTGGCGGCAACGCTACTTATCGTCCTGGTTGCAGTGGACCCTGGCCCGGCCCAACTCGGCGTTTCGCCGGGAGGTCGTGGAAGGTCTGACCATAGACGAGGTAACAAAAAAGCCCAAAACCCTGGTTGCGCCGCCGGTGCCTGCCGAGGGCGAATTGCTGCCCAAAGAGGCGTGGTTGCTCAACAAGGCCCAGAATGAGCTCGCAGAGGGCCGCCGGATGATCATCTATCTCCGGCAGACCGGCACGCGGGATATCCGCGACCGGCTGCTGCAGCTCCTCACCGCCGCCGGGTTGAACGCTCAGAATCTACCGGACAGTCTGGCTCCGAAGCGCCGCGAGGCGTGGCTGGAGAAACACCATCCGGATATTCTGATTACCAACCCCCGCCGCGTAGAAACGGGCCTGGATCTGGTCATGTACCACACCGCCATCTTCTACGAGATCGAATACAGCCTCTACACGGTCTGGCAGGCCTGTCGGCGCATTTGGCGCCCTGGGCAGACCAAACCGGTGAAGGTCTACTATGTGGTCTACAAGGACACGATGGAAGACCGGGCGATCCGCTTGATCGGGAAGAAGATGGCCGCCGGCCAGATGCTCTACGGTGACGACGTCGCCGGGGCGCTGGTCGATGATACCGACGCAGGCTTTGTGACGGAGCTCATGCGAGCCATTGAAGACGAGGAGGACCTGGAGGCCGTCGCTGCCATCTTCGGAAAGGACGACGGGACCACGGATAGCGCCGTCGGGTCGCCAACCCGCACGTCGCCGCCGCTCAGGAATCCCTTTGTCGCGTGGCTGCACGAACGTGGATACGCAAGCCGCGCTGAAGTGGTCACGATGTACAGACGCCGCAGAAATCACGTCAAAGCGCCGGAGCAACAACTGGCGCTGGCGTTAGAGGTGTAGTTGAGATATGCAGTGAGGCAAGTCCCCGCGCTACGGCGCACGTATCTAAATCCCCGATGTGTTATCACGTCGGGGATTTTCCATTTAACGCTGCTTGACACGGTTGGATAGGCGCTTGCTCAACCCGGTACCTGCGCCCGAAGTAGGGAATTCTACCTGGGGGGGAGATCCGGCTTAGGTAAATGCGCCCTAATCGCGGCGACGATTTGGGTGGCGGACTGACCGACGGTGGGGATGTCGGTCCCGTACGCCCAGGGGACCGTGGATGAGCACGCCATACTTCATGGTCATACGCGCTCTTTTGAGTGGTAGAGGCACCGACTCAGGTGGGGTACGTTGGGACCTCCAACGCAGAAGCCTCTTACCGCTCATTTTGCAGCTCCGGGGTGTAGAGCGCGTGCCACGCCAGGATCGCCAAATGCCCCACCGCTGCGCCCCGGCGCTGCCACTGGCCGGTGATCACCACCGGCAGCCACGGTGCGAGACGCGGCTGCTCGCCGACCGGCTCCGCCCAGACCCACTGCGTGTCTCCATCCCAGAAGGCGAAGCCGCCGCGTTGCCAGCCCGGCAGTCGCACGCCCAGCACTTTTACCCGCCCCCGCTGTGCGGGGACGGTGGCCAGCGGCACGCACTCAGCGCACCGCGCTGCCAACGCGGGCAGCCAGGCGCGCAGCGCGGCCAGCGGATAACCCAGCAGATGGCGTTCCCAGGCCCACCGCTGCGTTACCGGCGCTGGGGGCGACGCGGTGGCGGCTGGTTTCAGGTCCAGGGCCAACTGGTGAGCCGACCCAGCGCGTCGGATGGTCTCCGCCTCGGTCAGTAGCGCCAGACGGGAGGCGCCCAGCCCGTCCAGCGCGCCGCACTGAATCAGATGCCGGATCTCTTTGTCCTGCAACGGCACGCGGAGCAACAGGTCCCGCAGACTCTGAAAGGGGCCCGCTTGTTGCCGCGCTTCCACCAGCATGGCTACCGCCCGGCGGCGCAGGTCGCGCACCAGTCCCAGGCCTAGCCAGAGCCCGGCTTGTGCGGCGTCCCCTGCTAACCGGACCCGCCTCAGGCTGTGATTGACGTGCGGTGGGTGTACGGTCAGGCCCAGGCGCAGCGCTTCCGCCAGATAGACGGCGGGGTGGTGATAGCCGCCCCGGTTGCGCAACCGCGCCCAGCAGAAGGCCGCCGGGTAGTGGGCCTTGAGATAGGCGGAGCGGTAGGAGGCGGCGGCGTAGGCCGTGGCGTGGCCCTGGTTGAAGCCGTAGCCGCTGAAGGCCGCCACTTGTTCCCAGAGTTGCGCCGCTTGCTCGGCCGTGAAGCCGGGGCCGTCCGGGGTGGGGCGCTGACAGCCTGCCAGGAACTGCGCCTGCAACTGGGTCATCTCCGCCGGTTGCATCTTGCTCATGCCGCGCCGCAGGTGATCGGCCTGGGCCCAACTGAGTCCCGCGATCTCGGTGGCCACCCGCAGCACCTGCTCCTGGAAGATCAGGACGCCCTGGGTGCGGGCGAGGATGGGTTCCAGCGCCGGGTGCAGATACCGTGCCGGGGCCGCGCCCCGGTAGCGCTTGACGAAAACCGCGGCCTGCCCGCCGGTAGCTGGGCCGGGCTTGAAGAAAGCGTTGGCGACGGCCAAATCGGCGACGGTGCGGGCCTGGAGTTGCCGCAGGGTGCGCCGGGCGCCTTGGGAATCGCACTGGAAGACGCCGACGGTGTCGCCCCGGGCCAGCAGCGCGCCGGTCTCCGGATCGTCCGGCGGGATGGCGGCCAGCCGGAAGTCAGGCGTGTGGTGCTGGCGCACTGCAGCCGCCGCGTCGGCCAGCACCGTCAGGGCGCGAATGCCCAACAGATCCAACTTGGGCAGGCCCACCGCCGCCACGTCAGCGTGGTCGTACTGGGTGCAGAGGTAGCCTTTGGGCGTCCATTGGACGGGCACCAGGTCGGTGAGCGGCCCCGGCGTGATGACCAGCCCGCCCGCGTGCAGGCTCAGGTGATGGGGAAAGCCGACGATCTCATAGGCAGCCGTGGCGACCGCGCACAGCAGCGGATCGTCCAGCGCGGCCACCACGTCCGCCTGGCTACGCTGCGTTTGGGTCCGGCGGTGGTATGCGTGGCGCGGCAGCGCCGTTAACAGCCGCTCCTGCTGCGGTTCGGTCAGCGCGTAGGCCTTGGCGGTATCGCGGGCCGCCGAGCGCAGGCGCAGCGTGTTCATGGCGCCGACCAGGGCCACGTGGTTCTCGCCGTAGGTGCGGCGGACGTAGGCTAGCACCGCGTCACGGCGGCGGCTGCAGAAATCCAGGTCGATGTCCGGCGGATCGGCGCGGCCGGGATTGAGAAAGCGCTCGAAGAGCAGGTCGTGGGCTAGCGGATCGACGGTGGTGATGCCCAGGCCGTAGGCGACCAGGGAGTTGGCTACACTGCCCCGCGTGCTGACGGGGATGTCAGCGGCGTGGGCAAAGCGCACAATGTCGGCCACCACCAGGAAAAGCGGCGCGTAGCCCTGGGCGGTGATGAGGGCGAGTTCGCGGGCCAGGCGCTGCTGGACGGGCTCGCTCAGCGGCGTGGGATAGCGCTGGCGCAATCCGGCCTCTGTCTGGGCCTGCAGCGTCGTCTCCGGCGTCTCGTCTGCGGGCAGCTCCAACCTGGGCCAGCGTAGCGTGCCAGTGGGCAGCGCCGGTGCGCAGCGTGCGGCGATCTCCTGGGTGCGCGCCAGCGCCTCAGGATAATCAGCGAAGCGGGCTGCCAGCTCCGGTGGCGAGAGCCAGTGGAGCGCCACGTGCTCAGCGCCGCCGTCAGGTAGCGCGGCGTCGGGGACCTTGTGTAAATGGCAGGTGCGGTCGATGGCGGTCAGCAGGCGCAGCCGCGCCTGGTCGTCCGGCGTAAGGGTGTAGATGGGCTGCACGGCGACGGTGGCCAGGCCCATGCGGGAACCCAGCGCGCTCAGCGCTTTGGCTACGGGCTGCTCCTCTGGCGTCTGCAGTTCGAGGCTCAGGTAGGTGTTCTGGGGGCCGTAGAGTCCGGCGACCTTGCTGATGAAGCGGTGCGCCGCATAGCGGTCGGCCTGACGCAGCGCGTGGGCAGCCCAACCGCGCCGTCCGCCGGTGAGGCAGAGCAGCCCGGCGTGGTGGGCGCGCAGATCGCCCAGGGTCAGCGCGGTGGGGGCGTTCGGCGCACCTTGCAGCAGTGCTGAGAGTCGACAGAGGGAACGGTAGCCGGTGGGGGTCTGGGCCAGGAGTACCAGGGATCCCGGGGTGGCAGCGTCCGGGCGCGGTAGATCCGCAGGCCAGGCCACCGTGACCGTCATGCCCGTGATGGGCTGGACGCCGACCGCTGCGCAGGCGCGGGCGAAAGCGACGGCGCCGTAGAGCGCGTCGGTATCCGTCAGCGCCAGGTGGGAGAGGCCCTCGGCGGCAGCGCGCTGCGCCAACTCCTCTGGCGCGGGCGTCGCGCCCAACAGCGTGTAGTACGAATGAACGTGCAGGTGCGTGACAGTTGGCACAGGCTGGGCTCCCTCTGGATAGAACGGATGTTCACTCCCAGTCTATCACAGTTGGGGTTGAGAGCCAAGCACCGGGTGATATGCTGAGGCCTGGGCCCAGGTTTCGTTTCCGGTCATCTGGCTACGGATTGAACGGCTCGCTCCACTGAAAGGCATGTGCTCCGGCGAGATGCTCGCGCATATCCCACACCGTTCCACTGTTGACTATCCCGATGACGGCATCACTGTAGCGTCCACCTAGCGCGAAGGCCGTCCCGTCTGGCGCCCAGGCGACGGTGCCCCACTGGATCGAGAGGCACTGCCCCTCTGCGTCGGTGACACATTCGGCATCGGCCAGGGTGCGGATCGGCTCTGGCACGCCGTTAGGGCCCAGAGCATACAGCCCGCCTGGATAGTCGGGGTCCGCGTAGGTCTGCGCAAAGGCCACGCGATCAGCGGAGAGCGCAGTGATCCCGCCCGGATACAGCTGCCCCGAAACCGATGCGTCCGAGCGGCGTTCGGGGAGCAATGGACCTGCGTCCCCGACCGGCATCAACAGAATATCGCCACTGACGCCACATTGCGCGTTCGTGTACCAGATCCCTGACTGGCCCCAACTGCCCTGCGGTAAATCCCCTGGGGCGCAGGGAAAGAGCACCTCCACTACGGCTTCAGTGTTCGGGCCCAGCCAATAGAGGGGGAAGTCCTCGTATCCGCCGCCATAGACTAACAGCCAG
>DAOTUH010000223.1:0-10200 GCA_034437255.1 Anaerolineae bacterium | reverse complement strand
CCTCAAAGTGGCCCGGTTCATCAATATCCCAGCGGATACGTTTGGCCGGTATGTGGCGCTGCAGGAGATTCTGGCGCTGTCGCTGCTGCCGTTGGGCTTGTTTGTAGCGGGGTGGGTCCGGGAGATGCTGCCGGACCGTGGAGACGCTGATCTCCCGCAGGTCGGCCTCCAGGCTGGGCGGTAAGGCCAACTGCCCAGCCCGCGCCAGGGTGCGCGCGGTGCGGAGCAAGGTGGCATTAGAGAGCCGCTCGGGACAGATGTAAGCATGCGCTTTCCAGATGAGGCGCAGCGCTACATCGACGGCGGGACCGCCGTTTAAGGGTCTCACCCATTTTCTGAATAAGATATTTGCGATGATACCCGGTAGCAGCTTCCATGGCGTCCAACAACCGACTCTTTTCCTGCCGCCGGGTGGCTTGGCGGTACAGGACTTGCATTTGTCGTAAATACTCATAGCAACTGGCTAAACTCAGCAGTGTTTTTGAGGGCATGGTAGGTCTCCTTGGTTCGGTAAGCTTATCATCTGACAATACCATACCCGTTCGGTAGGATTTTACGTGACAGAATACACCGGCCTCATTTCCCTTGAAATCTTCGTGGTTTGTCGCTATACTGAAGCTAGACCTGTGACGACGGTTGTGCCCCAGACGATCTTGAGACTTCTTTAACCTTTTTCATCTGGGTGCGTTTTATTCCAATAAATGTTACTAAGCAGCAACTGCTATGCGGTTGGAAGATGACATAGCCCAAGGAGTAGCAAGTGCCGCAATAGTAGGATCAGAATCGCTGTCCGCGATCATGGTCTGTTCTGGGAGCTGACCAGGGTAGGGTGTGGAGTATAAACGGGTATGGCGTCGGCGTCTGCGAAAATCATGATAGGCATCCCAATCTCCATTCTCGGCCACCGCCCGGAGTCGCAGTAGGTTTTCGGCTCCCGCCAGGGTCCAGCGCATCCCCGAGAGTTCCATACGATCTTTAACAAAGTGGCGACAGGCCCCCTCAATGACCCCCGAAGCAATGGGCCACCCGCGCGCGAGGTAGGTCGCATAGTCCATATAGGGCAGATTACGCTCAAAGTAGCCGGCGGTCTTGAGCAATTGCTTGCGTTGCCGCTGCGTACAGGAGTCCTGCGCTGCCAGTTGGTGGAATTCCTCAATCAAAGAGCCGGTTTGACTGCGTAGCATCTGGAGGGTTTTCTCGCGGACCCAGGCTGTGCGGTCGGGATGATTTTCTCCGTAGAGCGCATTAGCGGTGTCCCATAAGTATTCATTGGGGTGGATGAAGTCTAAGAGCAACTCAAACTCGGGAAAGTGCCTCTCGAGGCGTTTCTGGAGGGCTTCACAGCCATCACAGAGCGCCACGCGGTGCTGAATATGCGCGCCCTCACGTGCCTCGACTTGCTGGGCCAAGCGGGCCAGGGCGGTATCTTTGCCCTCCAGGGTGGCCCACAGATGTTTGTGTTGGGGCTTGGGCGGCGGATCTAACTGGGGGGTCTCGTGATCAAAGAGACTCTGGATCACCGCGTCTGGGGTGCGGGGCGCTTCCGCAATCGTGTAGACCGTCGTCACGACGGCTTCCTTTTTGCGACCCCGCTTCTGGCCTTTCTTTAACCGCACCGCGGCCTCGGCGGGTGTTTCGCGGATAATCGGGACCCCCTTGCCATCCGCTTGGATCACCAGAATCTCGGCCTCTGTCGCGGCCGGCGGGGGTGGTTTTTGCGCATAGTACGCCTCCACCGCGGTGCTGTCTGCGGCTAGCATCTCTTGCAAGGTGCGCGTCGAAAGGGAAACGTTCAAGAAGCGCGCTTCCAAATCACAGGTCACGTTATATGGGAGCTGGACGCCCACATACTCGCTCAACTCACGGAGGAAATCCGAATAACTATCTTCCGCCAAACTCAACGCGGCAGCCAAGGGCCAGTGGCTGCCCAGCTCCTTTTTGTAGAAGTAAGGGCCCCAGATCGGTATCCGCCCAAACACGGATATGTAATTGCGTTTCGTATCACTATGATAGGGCAGCGACGTACCATCCTCCAGGGTATGTGGCGCGTGGGAGAAGTTTTGGGCTCGGGTTACAAAGAATAAGCACAACAATTGGGCTCCTAAGCGTAGCAACCAGAAAAAGAGCTTGCGTTCGATTTCATACGCGGTGGCCTGTTGGGCCGCGTCATTCGTGACATAGTCAATCAGTTCCGTGAACTCTTGGCGGATTTCATGTATAATGGTATCTGAGTTGAGAGTCATGTTTAGCCTCCTGGTGTTGTGTTTGATTGAACATACTTTACCAAGAGTCTCGTGACTTTCAACTCATTTCTTTTTTTTCCATTCGGCTTCATGTTGGTTTTTATTGATTTGAAACGCACCCATTTCAGTTGGTGATGAGGAGAAAGAGATGAGCGAGCTGGCGATCGCGCTGTTGCAGATGACGTCGCACGGCGATGATCAAGCTGCGAATCTGGAGAAGGGCGAGTGGTTCTGCCGGCGAGCGGCGGCGATGGGCACGGATATCGCGCTCTTCCCGGAGATGTGGAACATCGGCTACGCAGGTTACGACGCCGACGAGCCGGGCGCGCGTGAGGCGTGGCAGGCGCAGGGCATACCCCGTGATAGCGAATTCGTTCGCCACTTCCAGGCGCTGGCGGCCGAGTTGGACCTGGCGATTGGCCTCACCTATCTCGAAAAGTGGCCTGGCGCGCCGCGCAACGTCATCTCCCTCATCGACCGCCACGGAGAGATCGGCCTGACCTACGCCAAAGTCCACACCTGTGTCTTCGACACGCCGGAGGCCGACACCACGCCCGGCGACGGCTTCCACGTCTGCACGCTGGACACGGCGCGGGGCGAGGTTACAATCGGGGCGATGATCTGCTACGACCGCGAGTTCCCAGAGAGCGCGCGCGTCCTAATGCTCAAGGGCGCGGAGATCATCCTGACGCCCAACGCCTGCACGCTGGAGCAGCACCGGCTGGCGCAGTTCCGTACCCGCGCCTACGAGAACATGGTCGGGCTGGCGATGACGAACTACGCCGCGCCCCAGGAGAACGGGCACTCCATCGCCGTGGACGCGGTGGCCTTTGACGAAAACGAGCGTTCGGTGGACAATCTCATCGTGGAGGCCGGGCCGGCCGAGGGCATCACCCTCGCGCCGTTCGATCTGGAACGACTGCGGGCGTACCGGGCGCGCGAGGCCTGGGGTGACACGTTCCGCCGGCCCAGTCGCTACGAGCGGTTGACCGTTATTGAGGCCGAGCCACCTTTTCAGCGCACTGACGTCTATGGTCAGCCCTTTACCGGAGAGCGAAGATAGGTATAAAATCACGGGAGGTTTATGATGGCGCGTAATTTCATCTTTGATTGGGTCGCCCCATTTTACGATTGGGTGATCCGCTCGCCCAACCAGGACACGTTGCGCGAACTGCTCCGCCTCCCCATCGACGGGCTGATGTTAGACGCGGGCGGCGGCACCGGGCGCGTCTCCGCGCAGTTCCGCTCGCAGGTCGGCAACCTGGTCATCAGCGACCTCTCCCACGCCATGCTCCGGCAGGCCTACGGGAAGTGCACGCGCTGCCCCGTGCGCTCGCAGGTTGAGCGGTTGCCCTTCGCGGACGCGCGTTTCGAGCGGGTCATGGTCGTGGACGCGCTACACCACTTCAACAATCAGCGGGAGGGCCTGCGCGAGTTGTTGCGCGTGCTCAAGCCAGGCGGACGATTGGTCATCGAGGAGCCGGACGTCAATCGCTTCGCCGTGAAACTGGTCGCCCTGGGCGAGAAGCTGGCCTTGATGCAAAGCCGCTTCCTCAAACCAGAGGAGATTCAAGCGCATGTTAATGCCCTTGGCTATCCAGCGAGGATTGAGCGTGAGGGGCACATCGCCTGGGTGATGGTGGACAAGTGACCGAGATCAAAGAAAATGTGGTCGGCGAGATCATCGACCTCTGTTCGACAAGGCGATGTAAGATAGACGAGGTGGCCCGGCTGCGTGAAGAGCACGTCATCGACCAGCAGATGCTCTACACGACGGAGGGCGCCCATGCCTTCTACCACTATCGCAGCGCCGATCTAGAACAGATTGAGTGGAAGGACGAGTACCGGTTCTTTCTGCAACAGCCTCTCTGGACTTGCCACGATGCCACGGCCCTGGTCAGCCTGGGATGCGGCAACGCCGATCCCGAGAAGCCGCTGCTGGAACAGCTCAGTGCCCATGATCACGACGTCGTGTACGTGGGCGTGGACACCTCGCGGACGATGCTTGAATTGGCCCGGGAGACACTCCGCAACGCTGACTATCCGCGCTTCTTCATTCAGGGCGACTTCACCACTGCTGCCTTTCGGAGCGCCATCAAGCCGCTGTTGGCGCCCTATGACAAGCGGGTTTACACCATGATCGGCGGGACCTTCGGCAACTTTGAACAACAACCGATCGCCCAGGCGCTGCAACGGCTGATCGCGCCGGGCGACTATCTCTACCTTGACGTGGTGCCCAAGGCCCAGGCCGAACAGGAGCTGGGTGCGTTGAAAGGTCGTTTCGCCCGTCTGCCGCAGAATTACCGGCGCTTTTTCACCAATCTGCTGGAAAAACTTAACGTGTCCCAGGACGCCGTCAAGATCGGCAGCGAGGAGCGGTCGGAACCGGCGCTGGACGCGCTGCGGTACACCTTTTGCATCGAAACACAGCGCCAGGTTACGTTAGATTATTTCGGGGAGCGCGTTACGCTGGAACCGGAACAGCGCGTCGAAGTGCTCAACATTCGTGCCTACGATCCCGCATCGCTCAAGGCGTTCATGGCCGATCACGGTTTTTATTTTGTTGATGAGTATTTGCCCAAGGTTGGCGAACTGAAGCACGGATGGTACCGGTTGTTGCTTCAGCGAGATCATCCAGTCCAAGGAGAAAAGGAGAACTTATGATGGACCACACCGAAAAAATCGTGAAAGGTCTTGTTATCAACGGCGTCATTTTTGTGGGACTGGCACTGGGCTTGCTGGTGCTCAATCAAATCTTATGGCAGAGTTGGCTGGACAATTTATATCTCATCGCGCTTTTTGGACTCGGCACCCTTCAATTTCTCGCCAATATGATATTAAGCCTGATCTTGTGGGTGAGAGAAAAGCCGGACACGGCCTGGGGGTACATGGCTAGCGGCACCGCCGTTCCCATGGTGGGCATTCTGCTGATTTATGGTGTGACGCGGTTGTTTGTCTAGCGTAGAGGGTATAATGTGCGAGGAATAGGCTGCGGGGTACGTGATCTCGTATTCCGTATTCCGTGGTGCGTGATGTGAAGGGATCGAAGACGTCATGACGAAGAAGAAATCTAGCAGCAAGAAGAAGCGTCAGCCGCTGATTCAACTCAGCCGGGATCGTCAGCTGGACCTGCTGGGATCGGCGCTGATCTTTATCGCGCTGCTCACGTTTCTGAGTTTCCTTTCGGCAGAGCAGGGCACGCTGACGCGAGTGTGGCTGACGGCCCTGGCGCGGCTTTTCGGCTGGGGCATGTACGCCACGCCGCTCTTCATTGGCGGATTCGGGCTGTGGCTGGTGCTGCGCCGCTTCGGCGACCGGATTCCCTGGCCGCAGCCGGAACAGGTCGTCGGCGTGTTTCTGGGATTCTTGGTCCTGCTGATCACGTTTCACTTTGTCGCCGGGCAGATTTTGTGGGCCGACGAGGATCTCATAGCCCTGGGTAAAGAGGGAACCGGCGGAGGTTACCTGGGCGCTCTGCTCCTCAGCCTGGCGCTGAAGGCTCTGGGGCCGGCCGGCGCTGTCATCACCTTGCTAATGGGCTGGCTGATCGTCATCACGTTCATCGCCGGGATTTCGCCGGCAGACGCCGTGCAGATAATCGCCGATGCCCTTCGTCTCCGCGAGAAGCCGCAAGCAGAACGAGCAGCGACGCCGAGCATCTCGCCGGCGCCACCGCCAGAACCGGCTGAGAAGAAGCCGAAACGCGCATCGAGGTCTAGGGCGCGGTCAAGCAGCAAGAAGGAAGACAAAGCGGTCGAAATTAATGGGCCGTCCGAGAAAGAAGAGATCGACATCGTCATTCCGCCGCTGCCCCCAGGCTCGCACTGGACGCTGCCTCAAATCAGTGAGATCCTGGAGGTGAGCACGGAGCAGAACTACAGCTTCGACCTGATCCGCCAGCAGGTACGCACCATCGAGGAGACCTTGGCCAGCCTAGGCGCACCGACCAAGGTGCTGGAGACCAACACCGGCCCAGTCGTGACGCAGTTTGGCGTGGAGCCGCTCTTTCTCACCTCGCGCAGCGGGAAGCGGACCAAGGTCAAGGTGAGCAAGATCGCCTCGCTGGCCGACGACCTGGCGCTGGCGCTCTCTGCCAAGACCATCCGCATCGAGGCGCCCATCCCGGGCAAGAGTCTGGTGGGCATCGAAGTGCCCAACGAGGAAGCATCGGTGGTCGGCCTGCGCGACGTGATGGAGTCACAGGCCTTCGCGCAACTCGACGGCACGCTGCGCCTGGGACTGGGGCAGGACGTCTCCGGCAACGCCGTCGCGGCCGATTTGCGCGCCATGCCCCACCTGCTTATCGCGGGCGCCACGGGTTCCGGCAAGTCCGTCTGCATCAACGCGCTCATCACGGCGCTGCTGCTGCAGAACTCGCCGGACACGCTGCGACTGCTGCTCATCGATCCCAAGCGTGTCGAGCTGACGCAGTACAATCACATCCCACACCTGCTCTCGCCCGTCATCGTGGACGTCGAAAAGGTGGTGCCGGCGCTGCGCTGGGTGATGCGGGAGATGGATAGCCGCTTCCGGCGCTTTGCCAGCGTCGGCGCGCGCGACATCGAGGATTACAATCATCGCGTCTCTGACATGCGGGACAAGGATACGGTCCCATACATCGTCGTGGTCGTCGACGAGCTGGCCGATCTGATGATGCAGTCCGCCGACGAGACGGAGCGCGTGGTCTGCCGGCTGGCGCAGATGGCGCGGGCCACGGGCATTCACCTCGTCGTCGCCACGCAGCGGCCCAGCACCGACGTGGTGACCGGCCTGATCAAGGCCAACTTCCCCTCCCGCATCGCCTTTGCGGTGGCGTCCTCCATCGATTCTCGCGTGATCCTGGATACGCCGGGCGCCGAGCGGTTGCTGGGGCAAGGCGACATGCTCTTCCTGCCGCCGGACGTGGGCCAACCCCTTCGCCTCCAAGGGACCTTTGTCTCCAACCTGGAGATCGACCGGCTGATCAACTACTGGTATCGCACCACGGAGCCCGGTTCCACGATCCCCGAAGCGGCAATTCCGGAACCGCCACCGGGACTGGAAGAAGCCCTGGTCCAGCCGGCGCTCTTCCCCGAGTTCGATGAGCCGACGGATCGGTTCGAGGACGAGCTGGTGCCCAACGCCGTCGAAGTCCTACTGAACGAGGATCGCGCGTCCATCTCGCTGTTGCAACGCCGTCTGCGCATCGGCTACACGCGCTCGGCGCGCATCATCGATCTGCTAACAGAGATGGGCATTGTGACCGAAGACGTGCAGAAGGGGCAATCGCGCGGCGTCAATCGCCCCCAGGCAGAAGCCCTGCTTGAATCATTAGCAGAGGATCAAAATGAAGAGAGATCTCGCACATGATCTACCACCTGCACCGTGACGCTTTTTCTGAAGTGTACACGTATCGCTATCGCCTGACCGATGCTGACGAGAAGCTGGCGCTGCAAGCAACGTGGCCCAGCATCCACGCGACCAAGCGACCGGAGCGCATCTCCTTTGAGAATGCCGAGGAACGGCGGTTGGCCTGGCTCACGTGGCAGGACCGCAGCTGGTGGCGGGGCGACCGGTTTGAGCTTTGCGACCTGGAAGGGAAACTCATCAGTCTCTTTGAGGAGCACTGGAACGTGGTGGATCGTCTGCTCCTGCATTTGCCGAGGTATCGGATCACGCTGCCCGATGGCAACGCGCTGGAAACACGTGGTAGTCGTTACGGTGAATGCTTCTACGAGCTTTTCGTACTGCCGGCCGACGTATCCAAAGAGAAAACGCCTGAGGACGCTGGCATGAAGCTGGGGGAGATCCTACATCCGCCTGTGGGCCCTACCTACATCTTCAAATCAGACTCGCCGTTACTGACAACCTTGCCGATATTGGTCGCAGCGATTACGATTGTCGTTGATCTGTGGGGACGTGAGAAAGTAAAAAATGCCTGAAACGAACTATGACTTAGCCAACGTCTATGAATCTTGCTTCAACTCCGACCACGACGTCTCACGGTTGGGATCCGTAGGCGCATCGACTACTTTCTGCATAGCCTGGGCAATGTCTTGGGCATCGAATCCGGGGAGCTGCTCGCCGAGGGCATCTAATGCCTCCGTCTCGTCCTCCGACAGATCGTGGCCCAGAGCGGCTTCCAGTTGGGCAAGCGCCAAGAGCAACGCGCGCTGTTCCGCGTCCAGTTCCTGAGCGCCACCTTCCTTCAACCAGCTTGCTTTTTCCGCATCGAAAAGTGAGGTGTCCTTTGGTGGAGCGTTCACAATTACCTCCTTGAAATTTAGACCATAGTAACATAGAATACGAGACAACGCAACGTTAAAATTTCGTAAGGAAGATTATCACGGGACAACACAGTCATGTTTGCTTCAGCAGATTCAGCAGTTTGAAAGGCATCCAATTTTGTGAGAAGTCAGGTGCAGCACACGTATGAAACCACCGTTGCCTGTACATGAGATAGAAGGCTGGTTTTTCGACCTCGACGGCACGTTGATGGACACGGACGACCAGACGGTCGAGAGGTTGGCCCAGCGTCTGAGCTTTATTGGCGCCCAGAGAGCTGAGCGGCTGGCCCGCCGCGCGGTGATGTTCAGCGAGACGCCGCTAAACAATCTCATCACGGCTCTGGATGTCGTGGGGCTAGATCCACCGCTTTTCTTTCTGAGTCAGTTGCTCGGCAGCCGTAAGTCCCCCCTGTTCCCTATTATCGACGGTGTCGATGAGCTATTACGCTATCTGGAGGCGCGGGCGACGTTAGCTGTCGTGACGACACGGTCGCGCGAAGCGGCCTCTACGTTTCTGGAACAACACCATCTACGAGAACGCTTCGACGCTCTGGTCACCCGGGAATCCACACGGCGTTTGAAACCCCATCCCGCACCAATTCTGTACGCTGCCAGCCAGCTGGGACTCACGCCAGAACGGTGCGCCATGGTCGGCGACACGCCAGCGGACGTGCGCTCGGCGCGTCGTGCCGGCGCATGGGCTGTCGGCGTCCTCTGCGGATTCGGAGAGGAGCCCGAGCTAAAGCGTGCCGGTGCCCACGTGATTCTTCCTTGCATTAGCGATTTGCTGCCCCTGTTCAAAACGACCATGGAACCATCTGAACCAGAGACGAAAGGAGCCGCATGAAAATTATCGTCCCGGCCTTTATCCTGCCAACGCTCAAAGATGCGACCTGCGAGTTGCTGGAGAGCTGCGACTTTGTCATCATCCAGGAGGACGGCTCGCTTTCCGACGTTCCCGAGGGCGCCGAGGTGCTGATGTTGCCGTGGAATATGCCCGAGTCGACGCGCGAGCAATTGCTCTCGTTACCCAGCCTGGAGTGGATCCATTCGGTCAGCGCTGGCGTAGAACACGCGCTGGATGAAGATCTGCGCACCATGGACGTCACACTGACAAATGCCAGCGGCGTCTTCGACATCCCCATCGCGGAAACGGTGCTCGCTTACATCTTGATGATCGCCAAGCGCATGCCCGAGTTCATGGCGCAGCAGCGATCACGAACGTGGAACACGCTCAAATTGCGTGAGGCGGCTGACCTGACCGTCGGTCTCGTAGGCTCCGGCAGTATCGGCACAGAGATCGCGCGGCTCTGCACCGCGCTGGGGATGCGCGTTATCGCCACACGCCGCCATCCAGAACGTGACGCGCCCCACGTCGCCGAGGTCTTCCCCGCCGATGCGCTGGACACGCTGCTCGTGCAGGGCGATATCGTTATCCTGGCCGTCCCGTTGACGGTGGAGACACGGGGCATGATGGGCGCCGCACAGTTCCAGCAGATGCGGGCCGATGCGTGGCTCATCAACATCGCGCGGGGCGCCGTAGTGGACGAACCGGCGCTCATCAACGCACTCCAGACGGGCGACATTGCCGGCGCGGCGCTGGATGTTTTTGTCAAAGAGCCGCTACCACCTGAATCACCGCTCTGGGAGATGGAGAACGTCATCATCACGCCGCACAACTCCTGGAGCAC
>DAOTUH010000222.1:0-11960 GCA_034437255.1 Anaerolineae bacterium | reverse complement strand
TGTTTGGGGCAGATCATCAAACGGATCGTAGGGGCTGTTCTCCTGTTGCTAGGTCTGGCGGGCGCCGGGTTTCTGGCCTATTATCTGGGCCGCGATCTTGCCATCTGGGTGCTGGGCCGGCACACACCGGCTTACGTCACGGAGAAATGGGTGGAGCGCACCGAGGCGAGCATCGAAGAGACGCTGGAATTCCAGTATTACTTGGAATACGTTTTCGAGACGCGCCGGGGTACGGTGGTGACAACAACGAAGCCGGTCTCGGTCAAGGAGTGGGGTGGGGCGTTGCCCCGCGCGCGTAAGGCGCCGATCGAGACGCCGTCTTTTGTGAAGGATCAGACGTTGGCGCAGGAGCAGCCCATCGACGTGGTCTATTTCCTGCTCTACCCGAAGCACAATCGCATCGACGATTCGCGCTACGTGCCTCTGTTGCTGCTCACGTACGTGCCGGTCGTTGGCATCACGCTGGCGCTCCTGGCGTTGGGTCGCCATTTGACGGGACTCGATATTCACTTGTTGAGAAAGGCTTGAGACAAACCTGTGGCCGTGTATATCCTACGGCGACTTCTGATCCTGTCGCACTAAAATCCCATCAACGGATTGAACGGATTTACCGGATTTTATGAGATGGCAATTCAGTTAATCTTGTTCATCCCGTCTATCTTCGGAGGAGTCTTTTTGGACTTGTGCAGGGCCTGGCCGGGATGCGGTGCGCGTTCCTGTCAGGCCCAATGTCTTTGGCGAGGGCGATGGGACGCGCGGGACGTTCGCGGTCTGTGACGATTTGATCTGCCAAAAAGAGAAGTTTGTAGTCAGGCTCGGAGGCGAAGTCGGAGTGCCGTTGTTACGAACGGTGTTAGAAGACGTGGATGGGTGTGCCGACGCGGCAGTTGCTCTGGATAAAGGAATCCTCGTAGCCGCCGATGGGGTGCACCCAGCGGTAGATCCAGCGGGCGGCCTCGATGGAGACGTTGAGGCAGCCGTGGCTGCGGCGGACGCCGAAGTCGTTGTGCCAGTAGGTGCCGTGGATGGCGGTGCCGTTGAGGTCGAAGAAGATGTTCCACGGGACGCCGGGCAGGTCGAAGATGTCGTTGGGATCGGGGAGCTCCTCCTCGTCCATGCCCTCGTAGGGCGTGTTGGCCATGTGGCGGGAGGCTTGTTTGAGCAGGACGCATTTCTCACCCTGCACCGTTGCGGTCTCGCCCGCCATGCCGGAGGCGACGGGGGTGGTGAAGGCGAGCACGTCGCCCTCGTAGCAGTCCAGGCGCTGGGCTGAGGTATCCACCTCGATGCGTTTGTCTCCGACGAAGGGGTGGATGGGCGCGACTTCCTGGCGGGAGAGGCGGCGCACGTCGCGGGCCAGCACCCACTGGTAACTGATCGTTCCCGGCGGATAGTCGTCGACGATTTTGTACCAGCCGGTGCCGGCGTCGTCCTGCGCCACATCGACGACGTGGTAGACGGTGCCGCCGTAGAGGCGGTATTTTCGCGCCGCGTTGACGTCCGGCGCGATGCGGCCGGGGGTGGTGATCTGCGAGACCTGGCCCCAGAAGCCCCACTCGCCCACGTCGGCGATGAAGGGTTGCGGCGCGTAGACGCGCACGGGCAGCACCCAGGCGGAGTGGACGTAGCCCAGGGGCGTCTCGTACCAGAGGTCGTTGTGGGCGCTGTAGGGCGCGCGTACTTCGTCGAGGAGGCGGAAGCCCTCGTCGCGCCGGCGGGCGTCGAGTCTTTCGGAGGTGCGGTCGGCTTCCTCGTAGAAGGTGACGGTGTAGATGGCGCGCCCCATCCACGTCCAGGCGCTGCTGCCGTCGCCGGGGCGGGGAGGCAGCGGATCGGAGGTTGGGTAGCGGGCCCGCGCGTGTAGGCGCGGCGAGAGCGCGGCCGTCGTGGCGCCCGCGAGAATGAGTTTTAACAGCTGGCGGCGGCTTAGATATCTCATAAGTCAGAACTCACACGTCACCGGGGTGGCTGGGTGTTGGAGAGATCGGCGCCGGACGCGTCCACTTTGCTGATGGTGACGTTCTCTATGGTGTCGCCCTGCTCAATGTCGTAGACGACGTCCATGCCGTGGATGACTCTGCCGAAGACGGTGTGCTTGCCGTTGAGGTGGGGCTGCGGCTTGTGGGTGATGAAGAACTGGCTGCCGTTGGTGTTGGGGCCGGCGTTGGCCATGGAGATCACGCCGGTCTCGTGGACCATGGGATTTTCCTCGAGCTCATCTTGGAAGGTGTAGCCGGGGCCGCCGCGCCCGGTGCCCGTCGGGTCGCCGCCCTGGATCATGAAATCCCGGATGACGCGATGGAAGACGACGTCATCGTAGAAGCCCTGGCGCGCCAGAAAGACGAAGTTGTTGACGGTGACGGGCGCGTGCTGTGGGTAGAGCTCCAGTTCGATGTGGCCTTTCTCGGTCTCCAGCAGGGCGCGGTACGTTGCGTCCGTGTCGATGGTCATCTCAGGTTTGCTATCCCATTGTGGATGGGGCATGGTTACGCTCCTTTGTGTGTAGTCAAATGGTCGGGCAGTCAAATAGGCGACGAAAGCATCGGTTGGATTTGTTTCATCCGTTGACGTGCTTGCTGATCTAGTATACCCGCGATTTGCGCGCTGTGAAGTGGGACGTCAGACCCGGTCGAGGGGCGGCACGTAGATGGGAATCGGGAAGAGGGCGCGGATCCCAGCGGGCACGCGGTCAAATCCGGCCGGCGCCGGTCCGCCGAAGACGAGGCGCGCGGCATCGATGACCGAAAGTTCGATGGTGGGTTCGGCGTGCTGTCCTGCGCGGACGTGGACGGCGTTGTTTTCCACGATCAGGGTGGTGTGCGTGACGGTCTCACTCTCACGCAGGCTCAGCGTCGCAGCGGTGGGACGCAGTCCGGTCGCGTGCCTGGTCAGATGGGGCAGCGCAGCGTCGAGCAGCGCGGTCAGGTCGTTGATGCGATACATGCCGTGCTCGTCCATCCGCCAGTCCGCCGCGTAGGGTATGACGCGGGCAAGTCGCGCGTGCTCCCAGGCGCTGAGTTCCCACGTTACGTCGTCGGCAAAGTTCCAATCGAGGACGGCACGGAGCAGGCGGGCCTCGTTGCCGGAAGCAGAGACCAGCTCGATGATTTTGACGTGGTCGCGGCCTTGTCCGCGGGCGATGACGTAGCCATCGGCGGCGATCCAGAACCGGAGATCCTGGCGACTCAGTTTCGCGCGCAGATCAGGGCGCTGCGTGTGGCAGGCCCGGTGATGGTGGTGCGCAGCGACGACTGGAAGCGCCTCTTCTGGAAAGACCGCCTCGATGGAGACGGGTGTCACGTCGTGCCAGCCTAGGGAGCGCCGGGAGAACGTCATTTGGACAGAGAGGCCCGCCATCTCCCAGCCGAAGGCGTTATAGCGCTGCCGGTCGCCGCCGAGCCACGAAGCGGGATAGCCTCGCGCGTGCATCTCGTCGATGGCGTGCCGCAGCAGGCGCGTCATGTGGCCCTGACCGCGCGCTTGGGGCGATGTCGCCACGCCGCCGATGCCACCCAACGTCAGCGCGACGCCCGCCGCCGAGACGAGGATGGGGAAGAGTCCAACGTGCGAGACGATCTGACTGGCCTCCTCAATGACGTAGCAGTTGGCGCAGGCCTCCGGCGTCGGCCGGTAGAGGTGCGGATAAAACCGGGTGAAGAACGCGCGCGAGTGACCGTAGGCGCGTTCCATGAAGCGCATGAAATCATCGAACTCTCCGGCGCGGACGGTGCGAATCTCGATTGTCATAGACACTCCTTTTTTGAGCGTGCCGTGGTCCCATCTTGAATATACGCGGAAATAGGTGGGGTTCAAGCCGGTTTTCTTCTCTTATGGGTCCAAAGTTGAAAGGATTCCCATTTACCTATATTCTTTTCTCTCATGTATAATGGGGAACGCGATATACCCATACTGTGATTCTAACAAGGAGATGACCATGACCGATTATCCTACTTTTCCCGATTTCAAGCCTATTGAGATCGACGACCGTGACTTTTTACAGGAGCGTCTGTGGGCCTATCAGCCGGAGACGTCCGAACTGACGTTCACAAATCTTTTTATCTGGCGCGATGCCTATCACGTGCAGTGGACTATGAAGGACGACGTGTTGTTATTGTTGGCACGAGATAACGATGACGAGTTCTACGGCCTGCCCCTGGTTGGGACGGCGCCTCGTTTAGAGGCCGCGCAGGTGTTTCTGCGTTGGCTGCAAGAGGAGAAGGGCGTCGCCGAGCCGCGCATTGAGCGGGCCGACGAGCGGTTGATGCAAGAACTCACGGAAGCCGAGGAGATCACCAGCGAGCCAACGCGCGATCAGTTCGACTACGTCTATCTCCGCGAGGATCTGGCGGAGCTCAGCGGGCGTGATTACAGCAACAAGCGCAACCACATCAACTATTTCCAGCGGATGTACGAGTATACCTACGAGCCACTGACAGAGGAAAACATCGCGGCGTGTGTCGAGGTGGCCTGCGAGTGGTGTGAGAAATACCGCTGTGAGGATGACATGAACTTGTTAGAGGAGCGCGACGCTGTGCTCTCGTCCCTGGAGAATTTCCCCTTGTTGCGAGCCAAAGGCGGCGTCATCCGCGTCGAGGGCGAGATCGAGGCGTTTTCCGTCGGCGAGATGATGAACGAGGAGATGCTCGTGGTGCATATCGAGAAGGCCGACCCCGATATTCGTGGCCTTTACCAGCTGATCAACCGGGACTTCGTGCGCAACTGCTGCCAGGACGCCGTCTACGTCAACCGTGAGCAGGATCTTGGCGTGTCGGGACTACGTCGGGCAAAGAAGTCCTATCACCCGAACCACATGGTGAAGAAATATCGTCTCCGGCTGCGTTGATCTCCAGTTCGAGAGGATTTACAGGATCGACAAGAAGCGAGAATCCTGTGGATCGTGTAAATCCTGTCAAAGTGCTCTAAGTTCCATCTCATTCATGTAGGGAGTATCTCATGTCAATCCTATTTGCGGTGATCGGCTTAGGTATCGGTGCGCTTGTGGCACACGGAGCCGAGGCCATCCTGGCGGAGCGGAGGCTTGACCGACCGTTCTGCCCATATTGCCAGGCTTCCCATCGACCATGGCAGTGGAGCGCGACGTTGGCGCTGGTCAGCGGACACTGGCGTTGTGAGGAATGCGGCAAGCCGGTGCGCTGGCCGCGCCTGGTCGCCGAGGTTTTGTTGGCGGCTGCGTGGGGCGTGGTAGTCATGCGCTACGGGCTTACCGTGCGCTCGCTGTTGGCGATGCTTGCCATGATCCCCCTGGATATGGTGTTGGTCACCGATTTGGAAAGCCGTCTGATTCCCAACGCTATCATGAGGCCTTCGATTCTGGCGATGTTAGTTGTCGGAATCGTTTTCGGTCCCCTCGTCCTTGGCTTGGATGGATGGCTCTGGTGGCAGGTGCCTTTGGGCGGGCTCATGGGTTTCTTGGTCTTCTGGGGGCTGGCGTCCCTCGGCGTTGCGGTCTTTGGAGAGGGCGCTCTTGGTGCCGGTGACGTGAAACTGGCCGCGTACGTGGGTCTCGCCGTCGGCTTCCCGCTGGTGATCGAGGCGTTACTCCTAACTTTCTTCCTGGGAGGTGCGGGCGCGCTGATTTTCCTCGTGACACAACGGGGTTCCCTGCGCTCCGCGATCCCTTACGGTCCGTTTCTGGTGTTGGGTGGCATTGTCACCATGATCTTTGGTCTGGACATTCTCAGTTGGTACTTGAGCATGTGACAGGAGATGAAGATGACTCATGAATCTTCGCTTTTGAATCCTCACCTGAACGGCTCGACGTTTTTCTGGGAAGCAGGCGAGGTCGGCGTGCTGCTGATCCACGGCTATACGGCGACGACGGTCGAAGTCCGGCTGCTGGCCCGCCATTTGCACGCATTAGGATACACAGTCCACGGTCCGCTCTTGCCCGGTCATGGAACCACGCCGGCGGAGATGAACCGCTGTCGCTGGCACGACTGGACCCCTGCGGTCGAGGACGCGTACCAACGGCTCGCGGACACGTGTGCAAAGGTCTTTATCGCAGGCGAGTCCATGGGCGGGTTGCTGGCGCTCTATCTTGCAGCCGATCATCCAGAGGCGGCCGGCGTGATGACCTATGCGCCCGCGCTGCGCGTGCCCTCGCGTCTGCAGCCCTGGTTGGTTGAGCTGCTGGCGCTCTTTGTGCCCACGGTGCCGAAAGGTCGCGGTGATGGCAGCGTCGCCGACGAGCGCTGGCAGGGCTATCCCGTTGACCCAATCCCGGCCGCTCGCCAGCTCCTCCGCCTGCAGCGAGTCGTGCGCTCGCGGCTCTCCAGCATCAAACAGCCCCTGTTCATCGTGCAGGGGCGCCTGGATCAGACCGTGGACAGCGGTGTGCCCGTATTTATCCTGGAGCGCGTCGGTTCCACAACAAAAGAACTGCACTGGATGCCGCACTCTACCCACTGCGTGCTTCTCGATCAGGAGTGGGAAAAAGTGGCAGCGTTGACTGAGCGCTTCATGAAGCGCGTGATGGTTGAACAGAACTCGGCGTGACAACAAAAATCCCCGAAGAAGGATTTCTTCGGGGTCCAGTGAAAAACCTTGGCGGAGAGGGTGGGATTCGAACCCACGGTACCTCTCGGTACACGCGCTCTCCAGGCGCGCGCAATCGGCCGGACTCTGCCACCTCTCCAACGAAGAGCATTATAGCAGAGGGAGCGAGTTTGGCAAGTTTTCAATGGCTTGAGAACTTGGTCGTCTGTGACGAATGACCAAGGACGGATAGCCAGAGACCGATTTACTAACCTGGATATGGTGAAGGCAACGGTTTGACTCACCTGAAAAAAGGTTGTGCCTCACGCAAAGACGCCGCCGACCAAAGGTCGGACAGTCGCCAAGATTTTTAAATTTGCCCTTACTTTACTGAATAGTAAAGCCAGTCCGCTGAAGTCGCGGATCTGACGGTCCGCTCGAAGCGAGGACAGATACACTTAGCGTTCTTGGCGCCTTTGCATGAGGTTGATGGTTATTTCAGTGAAGTCAATCGGTATGATCCGCCAAAAAACGTGGTTAGGAGGAGGGTAACGGCAGGGTGAACCAGAAGGTGCTACCGCCCCCTGGTGAGCTTTCCACGCCAACGGCGCCGTTGAGCCGGGTGACGATGCGCCGCACAATGGAGAGGCCCAGACCGTGGCCTTTAGCGTGGCCCCGGTAGATGCGCTTGAAAGGCGTGAAGAGGGCCGTCTGTTCTTCCTGCGTCATTCCCGGCCCGTTGTCCCGAACCCAGAATCGCGCGTGGTGATTTTTGACGCGCCCGCCCAGCGTGATGCGGGGTGGCGTCCCGCCGTATTTTATGGCGTTGCTCAGGTAGTTCACCCACACTTTCTCAACCCAGGGTGCGTAGCCCAGCGCGGGAGGCCACGTTTCGGGTATCTTAATCTGCGCTTGGTGCTTTTCGATGAGAGGTGCCAACTGCTGCCGGGCGTTCCCGACGAGGGTTGCCATGTCGAGCGGGGCGACCTTGATCTCCTCCTGTTTGCGCACTTGCGCGAGCAGGAGCATGGCGTCGGTGGTGCTGGCCATCTGATAGCCGTTCTCAGCGATCAAATGCGCGGCCTGTTTGATTTGGTCCTCATTGAGCTGGTTGAGGTCGTGTTCCAGGAGCTCCGCGTAGCCGACGACGCGCGAGAGGAAGTTCTTCAGCTCGTGCGCGACGGTGTGAGCATAGGTGTCCAGCGCTTCATTGCTGGCTTTAAGTTCGGCGTTGGCTTTTTGCAGTGCGGTCTGGGCTTCTTTCTGCCGGGTGATATCACGGAAGGTCGCGACAGCACCTAGAAGATGGCCGTTCTCTTCGATGGGCGTGCTGGTGTAGGCGACGGGAAAACTGGTCCCGTCCTTGCGCCAGAAGAGCTCCTCGTCTCCCCGGTGGACGGCCCCATCGCGGTAGGCCGCGTAGATGGGGCACGCTTCGGCGGGGTACGGGGAGCCGTCGGCGCGCGTGTGGTGGATGAGGGCGTGGTGCGGTTCACCGATCAGCTCCTCCGGTTCCCAGCCCAGCATGGCGGAGGCCGCCGGGTTGACGAAGGTGGTGAGCCCCTGCGCATCGACGCCGTAAATGCCCTCGCCGGCCGATGTTAGCAGGAGCTCGTTCTGGCGGAGCGCGCGCTGCAGTTCAGCTTCGGCTCTGCGACAAAGGGCTTTAGCCGTTTCCAGGTCTTGCACCTCGCGCCGCAGATGTGCGAGCTCGACGACGAGAGCATGTTCATCTCTAGGTCTGTTGTTCATAGTTGGCCCTATTGGGATACTGAGCATGCGTCTGCATAGGGGCATTATATACCACAGTTTCCCAACTCAAAGGCCCGCAAGACTTTAACGCCTTGCGGGCCAGTTTGCAGCTGCTACGTGCGAAGCGCGTTATTTGGTCGCGCCCAAGGTGAGGCCTTTGATAAAGTAGCGTTGCAGGAAGATGAAGACGATGACGGTGGGCAGGGTGGCGATGAGGGCGCCGGAGACGATGACAGTCCAGTCCATGATCCACTGGCCTTGCAGCGTCGCCAGGCCCGCCGTGACAGGCTTGAGCGAGTCGGTGCGCAGGAGGACGATGGCCCAGAGGTAGTCGTTGAAGATCCACGTGAACTCCAGCGTCGCCAGGGCAGCGATGGCCGGCAACGTCAGGGGAACCATGATCTGCCACCAGATGCGGAACTCCTTACAGCCGTCGATGCGGGCGGCTTCCAGAATCTCGCCGGGGACGGTGCGCATGTAGTTGCGGAGCAGGAAGGTACAGAAGCCCAACTGGAACGCGGTGTGGAAGATGATGATGCCCAACTGAGTGTCGTAGAGGCCCAGGGCATCGGTCAGCCGGAAGACGGGCAGCATCAGCACCTGGAACGGGAGCATGGTCCCGCCGACGTACATGAAGAAGAAGAGGCGGTTGCCGGTAAATTGAAATCTGGCGAGGGCGTAAGCAGAGAGTGAAGAGAGAAACAGGGTCCCGATCAGGGCGGGAATGGTAATGATGAAGCTGTTGGGCAAGTAGCGGTGAAGTCCTCCGCGCTCCCAGGCCGTGCGGAAGTTGGCCAACGTCCACTCCTTGGGAATGGCGATAAAGCCATTGGTGAGGATATCGTCGTTGGTGCGCACGGAGGTAAGCAGGGCGGTGAAGACGGGCAAAAGCCAGATCAACGTCACGAGGACCAGCAGGAAAAAGCCTAACGAGCGCCAGGGCGAATTGAAAAACTTGCGTGCGGTCATGATACCTCCCTAGTATTCCATCTCTTCTTTCATGATGTTCGATAGGTAGAAGAAAATGAAGACGGCGCTGATGAGGAAGAGGATGACGGAAATTGCGGCTGAATAGCCCATTTTATAGTTGTTGAAGGCCTCAATATACATGAAGTTAGCAAGGACGCTGGATGAATTGTAGGGGCCGCCGCGCGTCATCACAGAGACCAGGTCGAAGGCGCGCAGGGAGTCGATGATGCTGATGACGACGACGATAACGGTCACCGGGGCGAGCAACGGCAGGATCACGTGGCGGAAGGTCTGGAAGCCGCTGGCGCCGTCGACCTTAGAGGCGTCGATGAGCTGCGGGTCGATGCCCTGCAGGCCAGCGAGGTAAAGTACCATGACGTACCCTACCTGCCGCCAGACGGCGACGATGATGATGGACCACATGACGAGATCGCTGTCACTCAGCCAACCGATCTTAAGATCCGGGTTGCCCGTAAGCCGCCGCAAGACCGAGTTGATCAGCCCGTTAGCGGGCTGGTACATCCATGACCAGATCAGACCGCAGACGACCAGCGAAAGCACCAGGGGCGAGTAGAAGCTGGCTTTGAAGATCTTGGCGCCGGGTACGCTGGTGTTCAAGGCCATGGCAAGGGCCAATCCCAGGACGACGGGTACGCTGATGAAGCTGACGATCCATTTGAGGTTGTTTTTCAGAGACGTGTAGAAGACGGGATCACGGAATAAGCGTTCATAATTGCGAAGTCCTATGAAGATGGGTTCGGTGAGTCCATCCCACCTTGTGAGGCTGAGATAGAAGGTGTAAAGCATGGGGCCGATCACCCAGACCAGGTACAGGATCAGCGGGCCGATCAAGAACAGATAAGGTACATATTTATTTTTAGATCTCATGTCCGTTCCTTAAAAGCGCACTCTATGGTGGAGGTTTTTTTCAAATAGCAACGCCCACGGTGATGCTGAGGTGGGGCGCAGCGGTGAACTGCGCCCCGTTATTGTGCGAGAGGATCACTCCTCTTCGACGAAAATCTCCTGGCGGGCCATCTCGAGCTGTGCGAGAATGTCCTCAATTTCCTCAGGATTATCCCAGAAGCGCATAAAGCCGTTCATGCCCTCGTCGGCCATCTCCGGCGTGGTATCGCGGTCGTAGAACTGGGCAACGTAGTCGGCGGTCTGAATCATCTCAATGCCCTTCTGCTGGTTCTCACTGTAGAGGGACATATCGACCTCATTGTTGGTCGCCAGACGGCCCACTTTTTCGGCGAAGTACTCCTGCACCTCGGCGGAGCCTAAGAAGGCCAGGAATTCCTTAGCAGCTTCTGGATTCTGGGAGTTGGCGGAGATGAAGTAGCCGTCGGTGGGGGCGTCCTCGCCAATAGGGACGTCAGGATCGATGATGGGGAACTGGAAGAAATCCAGCTGTTCGGCCTCGACGTCATCGGGGTAGCTGTCGCGGATAAAGTCGCCCATCAGGTACATGGCGGCCTCACCGTCGATCATGAACTGGAGCGCTTCCTGCCAGCTGTAGGCGGCGGGGTCGTCGATGAAGTAGCCGTTCTCGATCAGCGGCTGCCAGTAGTCGGTGAAGACCTGAAGCACGCGCGGATCCTCGTAACTTTCCTTGCCCAGCATCAGATCGATATGGAACTCCGGCCCGTTGACGCGCATATTGAGGTAGTCAAACCAGGCGGCGGCGGTCCAGCGGTACTTGGTACCGATGGTCAAGGGGGCGTAACCGTTCTCCTGGAGCGTATCGCAGACGGCGAGAAACTCTTCCCAGGTCTTGGGTGGGGTGAGATTTAGCTCTTCGAAGATGTCCTTACGGTAGTAGACGGCCCACCAATACCAGCTGGCGGGGAGGAAATACTGGTTGCCGTCGACGGAGCTCAGGGCGCGGAAGCCCTTGGAGTAGCTTTCGTTCCAGCCTTCTTCTTCCCAGACGTCGCTGATGTCCATGATCAGACCGCGGTCGATGAAGAAGCGGGCGCGGTTGCCGGCGAACCAGGTCATGACGTCCGGCGGTGTGGACGCGGTCAAGTAGGCGCGGATGGCCTGCTTGAAGTCCTCGTGGGCGACGATGCTGTGCATGACGTCGATGTTTGGGTTCTGCTCCTCAAACATTGCGACGACCTCTTCGTCGGCTTCCCGTGGTAAGGGATCGCTCATGTAGGAGTTGTAGATCACGGTGTTTTTATCAACGGGAACCTCTTTCTCAACTTCGACCTCGACGGTCTTCTCGACCTCAACCGTCTTCTCGACAGGCACCTCGACGGTGACGGTGACCTTCTCCGGCGTCGGGGTTGCACAGGACGCCAGCAGCGTCAGCAACGTCACGGCCACCATTAGTAAAGATAGTTTCTTGTTCATAGAATGTTCTCCTCCATAGGATTGGTTTTGTGGATCAATCGGTTTTGCCAACACCAAGTTTGGTTTTTCGATACGCACCTCCTTACAGAGAAATTGCAGTTAGATCAATGTTGACTCACCTGAAAAAGGACCAAAAAAATTGAATTTTTAGTAGGTTGTTCCCTACCTCTAGGATTTTGGCTGCAAAGAATCTACATAGTGTATCAAGTCACAGAAAAAATCTATCTTCTGTTAATTACTTCAGCGCCATCAATGTTGACTCACGTGAAAAAAGGTCCAAGAAATCGGATTTTTAGGTGGCCATACCCCACATCTAGTAATTTTGGTCATGAGAAACCCACATATAGTATCAAGTCGTAGAAAAATCCGATTTCTGCTAGTTA
>DAOTUH010000221.1:0-4884 GCA_034437255.1 Anaerolineae bacterium | reverse complement strand
GATACCATCATCAGAGGTAGCCAGGCCAACCCGCGCTTCATCCAGCAAGTCTCTGCCGTCATACCACATCTTATACCCGGCCCCATCGCTTATAACTGTTACTTGCATTACCCCGCTGCCATCCCACTCCCCCCACACCGGCCGGTTGTTGGAGCCGTCGATGATGGTTTCGTACTGCTCCACGTCTCGGGTCCAGTGGGTGGCTTCGTAGCCGCCTTTTAAAGTGACCTGCTTATCGACGGTCAGGTTCTCGGTGTAGACACCCTGGGCCACGCGGATGGTGTCGCCACTGCCAGTGCGACTGTGCAACGTGTAGGAGATGCTTTCGCACGGTGAAGCGGCGGTACCACACGCGGCAGCGTCTTGTCCTGTCGCCCCGTCGACGTAGAGCGTGTCGGGATCGGCACGCGAAGGTTGTACGTCACCCAGGCTCCAAAAAGCCGCGCCGAGGAGCAGGAGCGTCAGTCCCATGGTCAGCCCCAGGCGTAAGACGGATGATCGGGTGTCAGAAGCGAAAAACGGCGTGTAATCCATAACTTTCCTCCTATGTCCGTAAGGAATATATATCTTTCAGGTGTCGTGTTCTCTTGAGGTTCAAAGATCCAAGCAATAATCATGCCACATGCAATAGATTATCACCTCCTGGTGACTTTTCAGTGGAACTGAACGAACGTGGATGTTGTACTAGGCAAGGTGAGGTCCAACAGCCTTGCATCATAATAGGTATTATATTAGCTAGGCGAGCTATGTCAAATGAGGCTAGGTGGCTTGTGGGAAGTGGCGGTGCCAGTCGATTTGTGGTTGGCTGTGGAAAAAGCTAAAAACGCGAAGAAACTTCGGAGGTCCGGGCTTTACGTCTGGACACCCCATCCCTATCTCTGGGGTCAGCCTGCTGACGCGCTACCTCTTCGGCCCGTCGATGGGCAGCGCGACGTAGAAGGTGCTTCCCTCACCCACTGCGCTCTCGACCCAGATGCGCCCGCCGTGATATTCCACGATTCGCTGGCAGATGGGCAGCCCCAGGCCCGTCCCGGTGCGGTGTTCCCCCGGACGCAGGCCGACGCGCACGAACTCCTCGAAGAGCTTATCGAAGTCCGCCGGGTCGATGCCCACGCCCGTGTCGGCAACGCTGACGACGATCTCGTCCCCTTGTTGCCACGCCCGGCAGGTGACCGTCCCCGCGTCGGTGAACTTCACCGCGTTGGAGAGTAGGTTCACCAGTACCTCAACCAGGCGGTTGCGGTCGCCGGTAAGTGTGGGCAGCTCGTCATGGACCTCCACCACCCGCGCCAGCATCTTCTCCTGGAAGAGGGCAGCCGTTGCCGCCAGCGATTGCTCAACGATTTCGGAGATCGCCACCGGCTTCATCTCCCACTCCGCCCGCCCCGACTCGATCCGGGCCAGGTCGAGGATGTTGTTGATCAATGCCAGCAGCCGCTTGCCCTCGGAGATGATGATCTTCATCTGCTGCAACATGGTGGCGATTTCCTCCGGACCAGGATCGTCTTCGTGCAGACGTCGCTCAATCATGTGCGAGAAGCCCAGGATCGACGTAAGGGGTGTGCGCAGCTCGTGGCTCACCATGGAGAGCACGGCGCTCTTGGCGCGGTTGGCGGCCTCCGCTTCCCGGCGCGCCACGGTCAGCTTCTCATTGGTCCGGATCAGGGCCGCGTTCTGATGACGGAGTTCGGCTGTACGCTCCGCCACTGTCCGCTCCAGGCTGGCTGCCAGCTCCTGCAACTCCGTCTCTCGCTGCTCCACAGCGTCGGCCATTCGGTTGAAGGCGTCGCCCAGCCGGCCGATCTCGTCCTCAGTTTCCAGTGTCGCCCGGACCGAGCGGTCGCCGCCTGCCATCTCCGTCGCCACGTCTGCCAGGGTGCTGACCGGCGTGGTGATCTGATAGGCCAGTAGCATCGCCAGCCCGCCGCCGACCGCCAACGTCAGCACTGCCAGCAGCAGACTCTGGCGCGTCAGCGAGGCGATCTTCTGCTCCAGGGAGGCCGTCGAAAAGCCGATGACCACCGCGCCGCGTACCTCGTTGCCCAGGTAAATGGGGCGCCCGGCGACCAGCTGCTCCTCTTCCCACGCCAGATAGTCCCGCTGCGGCCCCTGCTGCACGAGCCGCGCGCCCAGTGGATCGACCTCCTGGGTGAAAGCGGGCGTCTCCCGGTGCGCGCTGACCAGCATGGCGCCCTGGGCGTCGTAGACGACGAACTGGGTGATCTGCTCGTTCTCACCGACGACGTTCGCCGTGTCCTGCAACTCGTCGATCTCCAAGCGGTAGAGGGGATCCCGGAGGGTGCGGGGCAGCGTGTCGAGCAGGAGGCGCGCCTGTGCCTCCAGTTCCTGGTGAAAGCTCTCTCGCTCCCGCCGAATGGTCAGGTGTGTGAGACTGAAGATGGCGGCCATCATCAACAGGCCGATCAGGGCCGTCAATTTGACGGCAATGGAGGTCCGGTGCCAGAAGCGCGTCAGCGACGACATGGGCTAGGGCATGGGGAGCTGCTGGACGATGACCATCATCTGCCGCATCTCTTCCTGGGCGGCCTTGATCCCGTCAGGGAAGGTGTCGAAGCGCGTGGTCTGGAAGGGTTCCAACGCTGCCTGCCCGGCCTCGGTCTCGTGGGCGGTGAGCAGCGCTGTCTTGATGGCGTCCAGCAGCTCGGCGTCAAGGTGCGCGCCGGCGACGACGACCTGGCGGGGCACCGATTCCGTCTCCGCGAGCGAGACCAGCCGGTCGCGGGCCTCCTCAGGGAAGGCGACCTCGTAGTGATAGTCGTCGGTCGCCCCGGCGGCGACCCGCCCGCTGAGCACCCATTGCAGTGTGTTCTCGTCGTCGTAGGTGAAGACGAAGCCGACGTTGGCGCTGGTGACCGGGTCGTCGTAGGACGCCTTGCCCACCAGCTGCAAGTCGTGCTCGGTAAGATGGACGGCGGGCAGCAGGAAGCCGGACGTGGAGAAGGGCGTATCCATAGCAATGACGTGACCGGGTAGCTCGTCCAGCGCAGTGATGCCGCTCTCCTTGCTGGCGAAGATCACCGTGTGATAGGCTTCCACGCCGAAGCGCCAGCGGCGGAGGATGGGCTTCGCGCCCGAGGCGTCGCTGACCAGCGTTGCCGGATAGACGCTGTCGCAGTAGATATCGACCTCACCGGCTTTTAGCAGGTCGATCATCGTCTCGGTATCGTCGGCGACGATGACGCGTCCCTCCGTGATGCCAAACGACGTCAGCTGCTCGGCGAGATAGTCGGCCAGGGGCTGCGTGCCCTCGATCACCTCGCCGGGATCGTCGGAGATATCGCCCAGCACAATCGCGTGGGTCTCGGGTTGCGGGGAGACCGTCGGCGTGGGCAGTGCTATCGGTGTTGTGCAGGCTGCCAGCAGGCAGGTACTCACGCTCAACATCAGCAATTTGAGATATGTATTCATCTCCCCCTCCCTTTCTTCGTTTACATGCAACGGCGTAGAGCACATCCTGGGGAACCAAACAATCTATCGCAAGTATAGCGAATTTTCTCAATTAGGAAACTTGGCCGTGTTAGGGTGGTTGACTTCCCTTGAGAGCCTGTTCGGTTCGCTGGATTTGGTGATAAAATGAGTATCAGACGAACAGATCGCTTAGAGCCCGTAAAAATATAAGTTCCCATCGCCACGAACCAAAGTGGCAAAAGAATCACGATAACTACGTTTGAGATTTGTGATGAGGGCTTCAAACTCGAATTTATGATGTGTGTCACCGAATTTGGTCATACGTGGGGGAAATTATTCTTTCGTGGCGATGCCGGAGGCCGAGGTGGCGGTTTTCTTAGCGAGTGACCACTTCTTCCTTCCGGCGGTGCTGCGGGGGAGCGACTTGTGAAGAAGCGCGACCTCCTTTGGACGCTGGCCTATCCCCTCTATCAACTGGTAGGTACAGCGCGCCATGAGGCAGGGCATGTCGTGGTGGCTTGGCTGGAGGGCTATCCCATCACGAAGTTCGTCTTTTGGCCCACCGAGGGGCGCTGGGGCTATGTGGTCTGGGATGGACCGGTGAGCGCTACCAGCCTCTTCGGGCCCTACGTCCTTGACCTGCTCACCTTTGTTGGGGCGCTGGTTGTGTTCGCGCAGATTCGTTTTAAGCGTCACTGGCTCTGGCTCAACGTCGTGATTCTAGGCATGGTTTCTCCTTTCGTGAACTCCCTTTACAACTACTGGGGTGGCCTACGGGGCAGTGCCAACGACGTGGGGCGACTTCTGGTCCGGTGGCCGGTGGCTTTTGTCCACGGTTACTTTTGGGTGACCTTGATACTGTATCTCGGTGGGATTGTCTGGGCATTCACCCATTCTCAGAGACGGGAATGAAGTGGGTGTGTTTCATTTCAGTTGATTGAAATAGGCTGGCGCGGTCAGGAGACCGTATCCCCATGTGTTTGAAACACACCAAATGAAATTTGGCATGCAGGAGACTGCCTATACCTTTACTTTCTGGTAAATCGTGTACGATTTTGAAATTCATACCACTACATATAGTGGATATGCACCCGGAGCTATTTAACTCGCTTTGAGTTAACTTCAAATCTTGGCGAATGAATTCGCGGCTACAGTTGCGAAATCCGCCTACGCGGATTACCTTTCAGTCGCCGAAGGGCGACCTTGCAGCCGTAGCATGTGGTTTTCGTAGACCTAAGGTCTACTGACCATGGTAACCGCCGTGCAGCGGAAGTTAACATTGTCGAATTATACTGAGCGTAACAACCGTACAATTGAGGGACTATATTCATTCTTAAATTACGGTATTAGAACGTAGCCAGGTGCGACGCACCTTCAGAGGTTTGAAAATAGCCATTTCGTGCATGCTGGCATGGGTTTTTAGCCAACGTGATTGGGTCATCGCAGGTGCGTTGC
>DAOTUH010000220.1:0-7622 GCA_034437255.1 Anaerolineae bacterium | reverse complement strand
CTGGGGGGCAGCGGTTTCTTGGGCATTGACATGGGCGGCGACCTGAGCAATCCAGACGCACCCATTAACCAGTGGCTGGATATCGCCACGGATTTCATCGGCGTGGTGAATGCCGGTAATCTGCTCTATATCATCGGCGCCATAGGCGGCGCGGGCGCGGTACTGGCCTGGGCCATATCCACCGTTAGTCACCCGGAGACATTCTGATGGGACGCTTGAAAGTGACGTACGCGCCACCGGGCACGGATCCGACGAGGATGCCGTCTGATCCTCCCAAAATCGGCACCTGGCACGCTATCAAAGACAACTGGATGCTGTTGGTGGGCGTGGCGGCGATGATCCTGTTTGCTCCCAGAGTGCTGGGCTTTCAGATCTTCGGCGGCGCCGAGGGAGATCCAGAGATCCAGCCAACGGCGACGGCGACGGCGGCGGTTGTAGAGGACACCGGCCTGGTGCTGCCAGATGGCTGGTGTGAGCACGCTGGGCAACCTGTCCGGCCTGGGGAGTACTTCATCGGCTCGGATTACAAAGAATGCAAGGGAGGTGCATGGCATGAGTTGGACGTGGGGCTTCAAACCCAAGACGAAGCGGATCAGGTCCCGGCCCAAGTGGAACAGTGACCGCAATCGGCGGATACCACGGGCCTTCTCACAGCGTGCCCAGTGGGGCCATTCCAACGCAGCGGTTGACCGGCGGACGGAGAAGTTCGAAGGGTTTGCCCGGTCGTTTGAGGGGCTTTTTACCTGGTTGGCCAGCCTCTTCAAACGCAGAAAGAAGCGGTATTATCCAGGACCAGCCAGTAAAGAGTATCGCGTAGACGTGCGGTGATTGTCTTTCGAGTGCGCAATTACACGCCGTGGCCACCGGAGATCTTCGATGTATCCGGGTTGTTTTTGCAAAATAATCATACATTTCAACACACCACGGGGGAACATGAGAGGACGTAGCAAGCAAACCAGGGCATTGAAGAGGATCTTTGTCAGATCGGAATCAGTGACGTGCAAAAAGTGTGGTCGTGAGCTCAAGGGCAAGAGCGTGGCGCGGTTAGGTGCGCTGGGTTGCGATCATTGCGGATGCAAGGAATTTGAGTTTCACGGTTTATCTGAGGAGGTTGTCAGTGAGCTAGAGAGAATGGGGATACAGTTTAATGTTTGAGCGGTTATTAGCGCGGCGTGAAATGACGCAGGGCTGGTGGCTGATCCTGGCGGTTGGCTCTGTGGTCGTGGCCTATATCGATTTTACGGCTCAAGCGACGCTGGCGCTGCTCGTGGGCAATACGCTCTTTGCAGCGGGGTTAGGCGGCGTGATCTTCTCCTACGAGGTGGGCTGATGTATCGTTTTTACATGACTCAGGCACGGCTGGGCCTGGCTGTCTGGTTTGTCAGGGCGCTGCTCTGGGTCACAAAGTCAGATGGCCTGCGGTGTCGGGCCTGTCATCACCGGATCTTAGCCTATCAAGTGATCCAGTTCGTTGACGAGGGGTGTCCTGAGTGCGGCGGTGAGAAACTGGAGACATACCCATGAAACGCAACAAACTACTGGTGGAGTATTTACGCAAACTACTGGAGTTTTTACAATCATGGAGCAAACTGCTTGTTTGGTGGGGCATACCTGTACTCATAGGCTGGATGTTTGGAGATCAGAACATCAACGTTGATTACGTCATGCTTGCGCTCGTGATTGCTGCTGCAATTGTCTCGTTTGTCTCTCTCATTGTCCCTTGTCGTGAGGTGCCAGATGCAGGGTAGCACTCACCTGGCTATCGGCGTGCTGACCGGCGTGGCGGTTGCCCAGCGTGCAGGCGTCACAGATCCCAAGAGCGTGGCGCTGGCGGCGGGTATTGCAGGCGTAGCAGCCTTGATCCCGGATTGGATACAGATCAATTTCCCTGGCCTCAACAAGACGGTCAAGGGCGTGGCTGGGCATAGGGGCTTCTCTCACTGGCTGCTCACAGCCTGGATCGTGTCGCTTGGAGTGTCAGAGATCCAGCCCCAGACCTGGGGCCTTCCAGTTCCCCCTGGGGCGCTGGCGCTCTGGGGTTGGCTCTCTCACATTGCAGCGGACGCGCTTTCTGGTCACGGCGTGCCAGCGTTCTGGCCTCTACCGTGGCGGCTCAATCTGAGCAGCATCAAGACAGGCGGCGCGTTGGATCGGACACTGGGCGGCATTGCTGTCACCGTCGCGGTGCTGGCGGCGATTCTCTCAAACTAATATCACGTCCACATAGTACTAAAGTACTATTGATTATATGGTACTGTTTTAGTACCATATAGGCAGTTGAGAGAAACATACACAGCATTAGGAGGAGCCATGCACATGCAGGTCAAGATTTATGTGGGTAACGACACCAAAACAAAGTGGGATGAGATATGCGAGGGCTACACCAGCAACACGGCCGCTTTCGTGGCCCTTGTGGAGAATTACTATTGGCGTCACCAGATGTCTGACACCGAGGAGACCGAGGAAGATACAATAATGAACGTCAAACAGGCTCTTTTGTCAATACAATATAGCAGAACTTGGGAGGTCTGGGCGCGCGGCCTTGAAGACAAGGACGAAGCCCGGTATGTACAGCCGGCCAGCCAACAAACGCACCTCCTCGAGGATCAAGGTTGGCGAAAGGTCGCCGATGGAGAGGAAATCGGCGACTTTGTACGTGATTACTGCGACTCCGTTCCTGACGAGGATCGGCAAGAGTTTGCGGAGGAAGCCTGCACGCAGTTTTTGGAGGAACTGCGAGAAAGCTAAAACCACGTAGTACTACGCCAAAGGCCCTGGCTGGCACGCCAGGGCCTTTGTTTTGGCCTGATCCCATCGCATAAGAGGGGTTAGAAGAGGCTCATTTGCTCCACTTCTGGTAATTCTACGATGATCATGCCGTCCTCTTCTGGCTCGAAGGCCAACGGTTCAGGTTCTGGCTTAGGCGTTGGCTCCGGCTCCTGGAGGGGGCCAGATTCATACTCCTGGATGCGGCTGGGCACCGGGCCAACGTAGAGATTCGGTCCCTCCTCAAAGACGTGCTCAGGTTCGATGCCGTGCCGTTTCTTAAAGATCTTGACGGCCTTTTCCTCGTCAGTCCCCTTAAACCAGTGCCAGGGGCACGCTCTCAGTTTCTCATGGGGTGTCATCGCTGCGTAGTTCATGCACGTCCCTCCAGATGTCTCTGATGATCAGCCCCAGCACGATGGGAGCAACCACGGCGGCGAATATCAAAGCGTCACGCATGGTCACGGTAATCAAGTCACACCTCCACAGCGTAGTTGTCATCATCCTCGACTTTCACCAGCTTGTAGGGCAAGCCACGCTTCCCCAGCTGGTAGCCAATAGCGAATGTGATAAACGGCGCCAGTAAAAATGTTCCTAAACAGATCCAGCCTCCGATTTGCATTTTAGCCTCCTGGCTTGTTGAATATGAATGTTGAATGTGGTTTATAGCCTACGGGTATGCCTACACTGCCTCGACTAACTCAATTTTCCTCGGATTTCTACCGGCTGGCGGCTTGACGATATAGGATTGTCCCTCCAGTTCTATGATTTCATCGTCATAGGCTGCCAGATCCTGGATATATTGATGACTAACTTTGCCTCCCAGGGCCTTGTATAGCGGGATCCTGGAGAGTGATCCTCCCATGTTCTCAATGGCGAACTTGAAAACCTCTTCGGGCGTCATGCGCTCCGGCTCTGACTGCGTTTCCCCTGCCTTGACCTTGCGGACTACGCTCTTGATCTGACCGGACGTGATCAGCGGGGCCTGGATCTCGTAGCGGTCAAGGCCACGTTTGAAGATATAGCGGCCTACCGGTGTTGTATCATCGAAGCGGGCGGCCTCTGTTGTGTCCAAGATCGTGCGGCTCGAAGCGTGGTCCGTCATGCGGAAGGCGAACCGCCCGTCCATGTTGGCCTTGATCAACCCCGTTACCACCTTCACCTCTGGCCTCTGGGTTGCCAGTACGATATGGACGCCAGGGGCGCGGCCTCGAGCGGCGATGTCGGCCAGCTTTTCCTCGGCCTTGCTCTTGAGCGATTTGTCTAACATCACGTTGGCCAACTCGTCAACGATCAGCACGATGCGCGGCAGCGGATCGGACCGGTGGCGATAGTTCCAGGCGGCGATGTTCTGGACGCTGCCTTTCCTGAACTGCTCCAGGCGCGTCTCTACGGCGTTGTAGAGATACTCAAGCATATCTATGACCTTCTCCCGTTCGTAGATGATCCCACCGTCCAGGAGGTGCGGTACACCGGCGTAGAACTGGGCTTCGGCCCCTCCCTTGAGATCGATAAAGGCCAGTTTCATGCGGCTGGGCTTGTTGTGCATCAGCAGGGAGCAGGTCAGCACGTGCAGCAGTGTCGTTTTCCCGGCTCCGGTCGCCCCACCTACCAGCGCATGGGGCATGTTGGCCAACGAGCGATAGTACAGTTTTCGGTTCTCCCCAATGCCCATCGGAATGAGCAGCGGCTTGGACGTGTTATGTGGCCATTGCTTCATCACGTCTCTGAAGGCTAACTTTTTCTTGATCCCGGCAAAGCCTATTTCACGCTCTACGATCAGCCAGGCTCCTGAATCCGTGCCCATGCGGAACTTGACCGGTCGCCTACACGAGACGCTCAGATCGTTCAGCACGTCGCCGTCGTTTATGTCGGATAGAGAGATCCGGCGCGGTAGCCTGAGCGTGTCGATCTCCAGATAGATAGCCTCTGGTGTCGTGACGGCTTTGGTAAATTGCAGTTCCTGGATGCCCTTGCCTTTATCACGTTCTTTGAGGCGGTAGCAGATGCCCAGGCGGTTCAATTTGCGGATGATCACGCCAGCATAGTAACGAGCCTCTTTCTCCAGCGTGCTCTTAACGTCAGCCTCTGGATCAGGCGTGAACAGTTTGGCCTTGATCGTTTGTAGGAGTGTCACTATTCACCGTCCTCATGCAGCGGGCGATCACTCAACCCTAACATGCTCCCATCCGCACAGGGGTAGGAATAAAACGTATAGCCTGGTCTTTCGTCGGGCTTTCTGCACGTGGGATGGTTGCATTCAACCTCAAATCCATAGAAAAGATCATTGGCTGAAAGGGCGTGCGTGACCTTATGCTCACACCGTGGACACGTAAAGCTCAGCATGAATGCTCGCTTAACTGGACTCCAAATGATGTCCAGATCTTCAGGATGTACACCAGATGTATAACTCATGGTTTCACCTCATTTTTGAATAGATCTAATTGATAACCATTGATGAACCTGTCGGTCTTCGGATGCCTCGTGTGCAAAAATGGACACACTGAGACGTAACCACGTCTAAACGAATCACTGTGATTGATATATCTCAACATGATTGGGCACCCAGCACCACTGAGGCACCAGCCAGCTGTCTTAGAGATCTTACAGGGTTCTACCCAGTCCCAAGATTTACTCATGAGAACCTCGTTTTAGGGGGGTTATGGGGTACTGGGGACGCTGGGGACGAAACCCCATAACTGGTTTAGGGGTTTCGGGGTTATGTCTTTTTGTACCCCAAAACTTAATATATTTCCACGACTCCATCGTCTTACCCCACAACGTATTTCTGTGTTTTCGGACCACCACGCGGGTTCTGATAGTCGATCTGTCGCAGTTCCCCACGTAGGACAAGGTCATCCAGCATAGACTCAATTTTCTTGGGCTTGGTGCGTTTCATCCTTTTGTAAACATCTCTAAGGGTCATACCTCCTGGGTTCTTTGTAATCAATTGAACAACTCGCTGTTGCAGATTGTTCTCGGCCTGGTTACTTGCCAGGTCCAAGACGCGGTGCGCAGATCGACGCCAGCCCTCTACAATCTGCATCGCCCTCATGACGTGGCGGGGATAGACCGGCGGTAGCTCCTCGCCCTCTGGCCAGTCCAGGATTGCCAGGATCGTGGCGACTTTGAGAGCGTGTACGGGCATTCGACCGTAAGCGGCCCAGAATCGCTGATCCAGGCAGTCGCTGTCCAAAAGTTCGTATCTGAGAGCCTTGTTGTAGCGGTTCCAGATCTGGAATGAATCCCCTACCAGACGGGCGGGGATGTCGGGCGTTGGCTCGGGCCAGGTGGGTTCAGGTAGGCGTTTGTAGATCGTTCGGATCCGAGTGACGAGCTGATCAGGTGGCGGCTGGGCCTTCGGCTCCTGCCAGGCGGGGCGGTTGGACTCTGGAGCCAGCAATGCGAAGCGTGGCCACCAGCCCATGCTCCAGAGGCGTTCACTCATCAGGTGCTGCGTCAGCGCGGTAGGAGTGCTGGCAGAGAGTAGGGTCAGATAGGAATGTTTGATGGTCTGCATCCCCCGGCCTGCGGTTAGTCGGGAGTACTTTTCTGTGCAGTCGTAGAACCTCATAAGCGTCTCGATCAGCCCGGCGTTGTAGTCCCGGCCTGCGCTGGCCAGCAAGCCTGAGAACTCATCCATCGTCCAGGCACGTTGCCCGGCGAAGTCGCGTCTGTCCTGCCAGGCGGTCTGTTCCTGGAGCGTCATCTGGGCCAGGTTGTTCGGCTCTCGCCCTGACATATCGCCTATCAAGCCCTCTGGCGTCATGTCCTCAGCAGTGAGCAGATGCGGAAACGCTTGTAGGGCGATGCGGCGGGCCAGGTTCATCGATGTGGACTTTCCAAACAACGTGCTGGGCGCAACCCAGGCAAACCACAGATTTGGATAGATGTGATCAAATGCCATGTTAAGGACCACGCGGCGGGCCACGCTCGAGCTAACCAGCCATAAGGCGGCGCTCTCATGGAAACTGACCGGCGTCATCGGAGAGACATTGGCAGCATAGGCCACATAGTCATCGATCCAGGTGCCTGCCTGCGCTGCCAGATCGGAATTGATCAGATCCTGGACCGGCTCAGGCAGCGGGGGAACGTCAAAGATATCCTCTTCGTCATCCTCCGGCTCTGGCTGTGGTAGGAGATCGCCCAGCCGCGCGCGGATCTCCTCGATCTCGCTGGGTAGGGTCCCGTTGGCGTGAAAGGCGACGCTGCTCAGGTCTTCAGCTATCGAGAGTGTGGTGCGACGCAGCCAGGCGTCGCGTAGGATCCGGGCATACTCGTCAATGTTGTAGGCGTTGCCCGGCTGATTCATCAGCCCGGAGATATAGGCCAAGCCTCCCACCTTGTGCAGTTGCTTGCGGTGGGCCAGCAATTCAGGTAGAGAGATATGATCTATCGGTCGGCCCTGATCCTTGAGATCCAGCATGGCCTCATAGATCAGGCGGTGCTTGTGCACCGAGAATTCATGCGGTCGGGTATCAATGGTATCGATCAATGCCGGATCGATCATGATACAGCCCAGCGTGGCTTCTTCAGCCTGAACGTTTGTGTTGCGGTCGGTTGACATGGTCAAGCCTCACTCACTTAGAACTTCATAGGTTGCAGGTTGACCGGGCTTCTCCTGCCAGTAATCGATCAAGCCCCACTCCCGGAGATCGTCCAACGAGCGTTGGACGGTCGGAATGCTCCAGCCTGTGCAATGAGAGATAGCCATGATGCTGGGCTGCTTGCCAGCGTCCAAAATCTGCTGCAATTTCTCGTATACGTCCTTTCGTGATCCTTTGAGCGTGTCATGATGCATCGATAACCTCCAGTACCATGCGTAAGTCGTCATAAGTCACCTCGTCACCTCCGGG